>SECN01000665.1 GCA_004173515.1 Myxococcaceae bacterium
TATCAGGGCTTCCTGTACGCGGGGGACTACAGCCAGGCGCACGGCGCTTCGGCGGCCCTGCGCTACCGGCTGACGCGGCCCACCACGCTCACCCTCCGGGGCGGGCCGGTGCGCTACATGCCGCAGGATTCATCCCGCGGGGGCTGGCTGCCTCGCGTGGCGGTGGAGCTGGTTCGTGAAGGAGAGCGTTCGGACATCGGCTTCGCCATGGGACACGATCTGGTGGGTGCCAGCGGGTTCTCCGGCGCGGTCTGGGCGGACTACGCATCACTGATGGCGGCGCACCGTTTCACGGCGAAGTTGTCTGCCTTCGGGGCGGCCAGCTTCTTCCGCAACGGCACCGCGCCGGATCTGAACTACACGCAGTGGCGCAACACCACGAACGTGTCGCAGGGCTATGCAGTGGGAGGCGGCGTCGAGTACCGGATGAGCCGGAAGCTCGCGTTGCAGGGGGCGGTGGATCGCATCGCGCAAGTGGGCGCGGCGGACGTCGCTGGGGCTGGGGATCTGACACGCAATGTGTTTGCTCTCCGTCTGGTCATGACACCTTGGTAGGGAGCATGCGAGTGCGAGGCATGGAGGAGCGGATCATGGAGCGTGGGATGACGGCGGACCAGATGCTTTCGGCGCTGTGGCGTCGCAAGGCCCTGGTGGGGGCGATCGCTGCTGCGATTTTCGTGGTGGGCGCGGCGATCGTGATGACGCGGCCTAGCATTTATGAAGCTTCGGTGGTGGTGCGCGTGGAACCGCAGCGCCCTGGCGAGGAGATGGTGCAGCGCACGGTGAGCGAGCTCATCGAGCAGCGGCTGGTGACGGTCCGCCAGGAGCTCCTGGCCCGGCCGGTGCTCCAGAAGGCCATCGAGGAGATGAACCTCTACCCGGAGCTGGTCTCCGAGAAGGGCATCGAGGCGGCGGTGGAGCAGATGCGCAAGGACCTCACGGTGCGCGTCGAGGGTGAGACGGCCTTTGAACTGACGTACGCGGGCCGCGACCCGCAGGTCGTCGCGCAGGTGACCAACCGCCTGCCGGCCATCTTCTCCGAGGAGACGCTGAAGATCCGCCAGGCGCAGGCCGCGCGGGCCACGAACCTCTTCACCGACGAGATGGTGAACATGGGCAAGGCCGTCTCCGCGTGGGAGGCGAACATCAGCCGCTTCAAGGTGGACCACCTGGGCGAGCTGCCCGAGCAGATGGAGATGAACATGCGCGGCCTGGAGCGCATCAGCGCCCAGCTGCAGACCAAGTCCGAGGAGCTGCGCGCCGCCGAGGCCCGCCGCTCCGACCTGGCCCGGGCCCGCAACGCCGCGGACAGCGAGGCGGGTCGCCTGGAGGCCGCGCAGAGCGGGCTGTCCCGGACGCTCACCCAGGCCAAGACGCAGTGGACCGAGGACCACCCGGAAGTGAAGCGGATGGAGCGCGAGCTGGGCACCGTGGCCGAGCAGCGCAAGGACGCCGAGGGCCGGATGTTCGCCGAGCGCAACGAGCGGGCCCGCGTCACCACGCTGGTGGGCAGCATCCAGAAGGACATCGTGGACCTGCAGAAGCAGGCCGAGGCCTACCAGGCGCGGCTGAACAACACGCCCCGCTGGGCGCATGAGCTGGCGGTGATGAACCGGGACTACGAAATCGCCCGCACCAAGTACCAGAGCGTGGTGAGCCGCAAGGTGGAGGCGGAGATCGCCCAGGAACTGGAGGCCAAGAGTGCCCAGAGCCTGTTCAACGTCATCTCGCCCGCCGGGGTGCCTTCCGCTCCGGCCCGTCCGGACCGCCTGAGCGGCCTGCTCATCGCGGCCCTCCTGGCCCTGTCGCTGGGTGTCCTCACCGGCACCGTGCTGGAGATGCGCGACGACAGCCTCCGCGACGGCACCGAGGTCCGCGAGCGCATCACGCTGCCTGTCCTGGCGGTGGTCCCGAACATGCAAGGGAAGACGGAGAAGCGGGTGTTGATGCCCATGGCTGGGAGCAAGAACAGCGTCTCCTCGCCGACTTCGCTGAATTAATTGCCGACCCCCTACGGAAAAGATTGGAGCACTCAGATGGATTCGACGATGGAGCGGGCCGGAAACTTCCTCCCGCGAGTGGACGAGAGCGCGACTTCCTCAAACGCGGTGGACCGTCGGGTGGTGACGTTGACGGCCCCGGCCTCCGCGGCCGCCGAGCAGTACCGGACGCTGTACTACCGGCTGGAGCGGATGCGGGAGCAGCGCCCGATGAAGGTGGTGGCGCTCACCTCGGCCATGCCCGGCGAGGGCAAGACGGTGACGAGCGTCAACCTGGCGCTGGCCGCCGCCCGGGCGAACCCGGAGCGCCGCATCCTGCTGGTGGACGCGGACCTGCGCCGGGGTCAGGTGGCCCCCACGCTGGGCATGCGCAACAAGCAGGGCCTGGCGGAGCTCTTGGCCGGTGAGTGCGATGTGCGCGACGTGGTGCGCCGCTTCAACGCCACGCGGCTGGCCGTCATCCCCGCCGGCGCCACGCCGGAGGAGAGCACCCAGGTGCTGGCGAGCGCCCGGATGAAGCAGTTCCTCAAGGCGGTGCGCGAGGGCTTCGACGAGGTGTACGTGGACCTGCCGCCCACGCTGCCGTTCGCGGACGCGGCCATCCTGGGCCACCAGATGGACGGCGTGCTGATGGTGATCCGCGCCAACGTCACCCCCTCCAAGGTGGTGAACCAGGCGGTGGAGCAGCTGGCGGGCGCGGCGCTGGTGGGCTGCGTGCTCAACGGGGCGGAAGTGAACGCGACGCCGTACCTGAAGAACTACGTGAAGAAGTAGCAGGCAAGCAGCACGAGGTGCAGTCGAGAGCAGTCTGTCTGGCCTTCCGTCCCCCCTCCTATGCGGCGGGGGGGCGGGGCCTGGAGTGGAGTGGGCGGGTCGGGGTTGGAGG
>SECN01000666.1 GCA_004173515.1 Myxococcaceae bacterium
CCCAGCCCGCCGTACTTGCTGCCGTGCGCGCGGCCGAAGCGCTCGAAGATGAGGCGCTGCTTCTCGCTGGGGATGCCCACGCCCTGGTCCTTCACGGACAGGTGCACGCCGGTGTCGCCCTCCGCCACCACGCGCACCAGCACCAGCCCGCCCTCGGGCGAGTAGCGGATGGCGTTGGACAACAGGTTCGTCAGCACCTGGTCCAGGCGCCCCCGGTCCCACGTGCCCTCCAGGTGCTCGGGGACCTCCACCTTCAGCTCGTGCGTCTGCGACAGCACCGCCATCCGGTCCCGCGTCTCCAGCACCAGCTGCGACAAATCAAACGGCTCCAGCTCCAATGACAGCCGCCCCGCCTGCAACCGGCTGATGTCCAGCAGGTCCTCCACCAGCTTCGCCATGCGGTCGATCTGCCGGTTGATGATCTGCAACGACTTGCCGGGCCCGGCCTCCGTCTGGCCCCCCAGCTTGAGCAGCGCCAGGTGCGCGTGGCCCTTCGCCGCGGCCAGCGGCGTGCGCAGCTCGTGGCTCGCGGCGGCGAGGAACGCGTCCTTCGCCTCGCTCGCCAGCCGCAGCGCCGTCTCCGCGCGCTGACGCTCGGTGATGTCGCGCGCCACGGAGATGAAGCGGCCCGGGCCTTCGCCTTCCGCCACGTACTGGAGCACCACCTCCACCGGGACCTCGGAGCCGTCGCGGCGGCGGTGGTTGGTGGAGTAGGTCTGCGACGGCAGCGTGCCGGACGTCAGCGGCGCCAGCAGCTTGCGGAAGCCCGTCTCGTCGAAGGCGCTCTCCACCTCCAGCACCGACAGCCCCACCAGCTCGTCCACGCCGGCGTTCAGCTGCTTGGCCGCGCCCGCGTTGGCGTACGCGAGCGTGAGCGTGTCCGGGGAGAACATCAGGACGCAGTCCAGCGTCGCGTCCAGCGTCGTCTTGAAGCGCGCCAGCGTCTCCTCCGCGCGGCGCTTGTCGTCGATGTCCGTCGCGATGGCCAGCCAGCCCACCAGCGCCCCGTGCTCGTCGTGCTCCGGCACCGCTCTGGCCAGGTGCCAGCGGTAGACGCCGTCCTTGCGCCGCAGGCGGAACTCGTTCGCGCTGCCCTGCACGCGCTCCAGCGCCTCGCCCCACACGCCGTTCATCCGCTCGCGGTCCGCCGGGTGCACGTCCTGCAGGAAGGTGGCGAGCGACAGCTCATACCCCTCATGGTGGCCGGTGTAGTCACGCCAGGCCCGGTTGGCGTACGTCAGCGACCCGTCCGCCCTCGCCGCCCACATGATTTCCGGCAGCGACTCCGTGAGGCGCCGGTAGCGCAGCGCGCCCTGGCGCTCCAGCATCTCCCGGTCGCGCTGGCGCAAGAGCGTGGCCTGGCGCTGCAGCTGCTGCTCCTTGAGGAACAGGTCCACGAAGACGCTGACCTTCGAGCGGAGGATCTCCGGGTCGAAGGGCTTGAGCAGGTAGTCCACCGCGCCGTGCGCGTAGCCCTTGAAGACGTGGGCCGCGTCGCGGCTGAGCGCGGTGAGGAAGATGATGGGGATGGTGCGCGTGCGCTCGCGCTGCTTGATGAGCGCGGCCGTCTGGAACCCGTCCAGGCCCGGCATCTGCACATCCATCAGGATGACCGCGAAGTCGCGCTGGAGCAGTTGCTTGAGGGCGTCCTCGCCGCTGGTGGCCTTCACCAGTTCCTGGCCCAACGGCTCCAGGATGGCCTCCAGGGCCAGCAGGTTCGCCGGGTGGTCATCCACCATCAGGATGGCCGCGCGCGGGGGGTGCGCGGCTTCCTGGGGACGTTCCGGAGTGGTTTCTGTGGAGTTCATGTGCGCGACGGGGGAGCGCGTGGGCCAACGACCCGAGACACGGCGAGCAAGGCTAGGGCCGCCCCCTTCCAGACGGAAGTGCAAAGGGGGCCCTGGAGTGGATCGCCGTCGTTGAGTTTCAAGCACTCACCCACAGACGCACCAGTTCGAGGAGCTTGTCGGTGTCCACCGGCTTGGGCAGGTAGTCGCTCGCGCCGGCCGCCATGCACTTCTCGCGGTCGTCCTTCAGCGCCTTGGCCGTCACGGCGATGATGGGCAGGCTCGCGTACTTGTGCTGGCCCAGAAGCTCGATGGCGGCCCGCCCGTTCTCCGCGAAGACCACGTGCATGCTGTGATTTTCCAGCACGCTGGTGAGCGCGAAGATGTTGCGCATGTCGTCGTCCACCAGCAGGACCTTCTTGCCGGACAGCGGGGCGTCCTGGTCGTTGCGCTGCGCCAGGGCCGCGCGGGCGCGCGCCGGGAGGTTCTCGTCCAGGCGGTGCAGGAACAGCGCCGTGTCGCTGAGCAGCTGGTCGGGGCTCTTCGCGCCGCTCTTCAGGATGACACTGCCGGTGTAGCGGCGCAGGCGGGCCTCGTCCTTCGGCGTGAGCTCGCGGCCGGTGTAGACGACGATGGGCAGGTCGCGGAAGCGCTGCTGCGTCTTGACCTCCTCCACCAGCTTGATGCCGTCCATGTCGGGGAGCAGCAGGTCGATGACGAGGCAGTCGTATTCGTTCTCCTCCAGCTTCTGGAGGGCTTCCTGGCCGGTGGCCACCGGGGTGACGAGCACGTCGCCGCCGTCGCTGAGCAGCTGGGTGAGGCTGTTGCGCTGCACGTCGTCGTCCTCGATGACCAGCAGCCGCCGCTCGCGGCGCTCCAGGAAGCGGGAGAGCTGGCCGAAGACGCGCTCCAGGCCCTCCTTGCTCACGGGCTTGGTGAGGTAGCCGAACGCGCCCTGGGTGTTGCCCAGGTGCTTGTCCATCACGCTGATGATGTGGACGGGGATGTGGCGGGTGCGCGGGTTGCGCTTGAGCCGATCCAACACGCTCCAGCCGTCCACCACGGGCAGCTGGATGTCCAGGGTGATGGCGTCCGGCTGGTACTCGTGCGCCATGGCGAGGCCGCTGTCGCCGCGCGTGGCGACCAGGGCCTTGAAGCCCTTCTCACGCGCCATCTGCACCATGATGCGGGCGAACTTCAGGTCGTCCTCGATGATGAGCAGGGTGCGGTCGCCCTCGCGGATGTGCTCGCGGTCGTCCTCCACGACGACGGGGGCGTGCGGGCCCTCCACCTGCGGGGGCAGCGCGGCGTCCAGCACGTGCCCCTCCTTCTCCGCCAGCGTCGGTTGCAGCGGCACCGCGGCGGGCGGGGGCGGGATGACGACGAGCGGCTCCGGCACGGCGCCGAGCGCGCGCACGGCCGGGTCGGAGGTCTGCGCGGTGCCGTCCTCGTCCGCGCCCTGGTACTCCGGCGGCAGGTAGAGGGTGAACGTGCTGCCCTTGCCCGGCTCGCTCTCCAGCCGGATTTCGCCGCCCAGCAGCTTGGCGATCTCCCGGCTGATGGACAGGCCCAGGCCCGTGCCGCCGTACTTGCGCGCGGTGGAGCCGTCCGCCTGCTGGAACGCCTCGAAGATGATGCGCTGCTTGTCCTTGGCGATGCCGATGCCGCTGTCCTTCACCGCGAAGGCGAGCACGTGGCGCGAACGGCGCAGCGCCTCGTGGTCGAAGCGCATGGACTTCTCCGCCAGGCGCACCGTCAACTTCACGCCGCCCTCGTCGGTGAACTTGAAGGCGTTGGACAGCAGGTTCTTGAGCACCTGCTGCAACCGCTGCGGGTCCGTGCGCACGTGGCGCGGCGTGCCCGTGAGCACCTCCACGTTGAAGGTGAGGCCCTTCTGGTCCGCCACCGGGCGGAAGCTGCGCTCGATGAACTGGTTGAGCTCCGTGAGGACGATGTCCCGGGGCTCCACCTGCATCTTGCCCGCTTCCACCTTGGACAGGTCGAGGATCTCGTTGATGAGGCTGAGCAGGTCCCCGCCGGACGCGTAGATGGTGTTGGCGTACTCCACCTGCTTGGTGGAGAGGTTGCCATCCTTGTTGTCCGACAACAGCTTGGCGAGGATGAGCAGCGAGTTGAGCGGCGTGCGCAGCTCGTGGCTCATGTTGGCCAGGAACTCGCTCTTGTACTTGGAGATGATGGTGAGCTGCTCCGCCTTCTCCTCCAGGCTGACGCGCGCCAGCTCCACCTCGCGGTTCTTCTCCTCCACGCGGGTGTTCTGGTCCGCCAGCTCCTTCGCCTTGTCCTCCAGCTCGATGTTGGTGCGCTTGAGCTCGTCCTGCTGCTGGGTGAGTTCGCGCGACTGGCTCTGGAGCTCCTGCGTCAGGCGCTGCGACTCGGAGAGCAGCGTCTCCGTGCGCATGTTCGCCATGATCATGTTCAGCACGACGCCGATGGTCTCCGTCAGCTGATCCAGGAAGATCTGATGGATGGCGCTGAACGGATGGAAGGACGCCAGCTCGATGACGGCCTTCACCTCGCCCTCGAAGAGCACGGGCAGGACGATGATGTTGAGCGGCGCGGCCTCGCCCAGGCCCGACGCGATGGTGATGTAGTCCGACGGTACGCGCGTCAGGAGGATGGTCTTCTTCTCCAGCGCGCACTGCCCGACGAGCCCCTCGCCCAGCCGGAAGCGGTTGGCCAGGTGCTTGCGCTCCCGGTACGCGTAGGTGCTCGTGAGCTTGAGGGCCGGCACGCCGCCCTCGCTGTCGGAGAGGAAGAAGGCGCCGTGGTGCGCGGAGACCAGGGGGGTCAGCTCGCTCATGATGAGGCGGCTGACGGCATCCAGGGACTTCTGGCCCTGCATCATGCCGCTGAACTTCGCCAGGTTCGTCTTGAGCCAGTCCTGCTCCTGGTTCTTCTGCGTCGTCTCACGCAGGTTGACGATCATCTGGTTGATGTT
>SECN01000177.1 GCA_004173515.1 Myxococcaceae bacterium
TGACCCGTGGCGGAGAAGTCGTCCGGCGGCACGCCCAGGCGCGCGTCGCGGCGCAGGATGTCCGGGTGGGCCCAGCAGTCGGAGCTGTCCTGCCCGATGATGAAGGGCTCGTCGCCGCAGAGCAGCACGTCCTTCGTCCTGGCCTGGGCGCGCACGGCGTTCCACTGCGCCTCCGCCAGCCACTGGAGCCAGGCGTGGTAGCGCACGCGGCGCTCCAGGCCCTGGTTCTTCACCGCGAGCAGGGCTTCGGGCTGGCGCGTGCGCAGCCCTTCGGGCCACTGCCACCACGGGCGGCGGTCCTCCTTCTCGCTGATGGCGGTGAAGAGCGCGTAGCTCTCCAGCCACTCGCCCTGCGACTCGCGCCACTTCTGGAACTCCTGGGCGCGGGGCGTGCGGGGCGTCCACTCGTGCTGCTCGAAGTGGTCGAAGGCGCGCGCGAACGCGGCGTCCTTCAGCGGGAACACCAGGTCGTATCGCACGCGCGGCGCGGCGCGGGCCTCCCCCAGCTTCTGGCGCTGCCCGTCGCTGAGCGCGGCCTCGCCGCCGGTGGCCTGGAACTCCGGCACCTGGTTCAGGTCGATGAAGAGGGGGTTCAGGCCGAACGCGGACCGCGTGGCGTAGGGGCTGGGGTCGCCCGGGGCGGTGGGCAGCAGGGGCAGCACCATCAGCAGGCGCTGGCGCGCGGACTTCATCCAGGCGAACAGGCCGTCCATCGCGCCGAAGTCGCCAATGCCGAAGTCCGTCCGGGAACGCAGGGAGAAGAGGGGGAGCAGGAGACCGGAGAGCCGGCCAGGAGTGGACATGCGGCGCAATCTGCCCCAGCCACGGGCCGGTGTGAACTGCTGTCACCCAGGTGTTCGCACGTGCCTGCTTGTTCAGCGCGCGGAGGTTGTCTGGTGGAAGTTGGGACCGCCAGAATCGCTCGGCGGTGGACGGACACCCACCAGAGTTGCAAAGGACCGCACCCCATGAGCCCGCTCCCCCTGACCTTCTATGCCCGCCCCGCGCTGGAGGTGGCGCGCGACCTGCTGGGCACGCTGCTGGTGGTGGACGGGGTGAAGGGCCGCCGGGTGGGCCGCATCGTGGAGGTGGAGGCCTACCTGGGGGAGCACGACCTGGCGTGCCACGCCTCCAAGGGGCTCACCCCCCGGACGGAGGTGATGTTCGGGCCGGCGGGGCGCGCGTACCTGTACCTCATCTATGGAATGCACCACTGCTTCAACGTGGTGACGGACTCCGAGGGGGTGGGGGCGGCCGTGCTGGTGCGGGCGGTGGAGCCGGTGGAGGGCCTCCCTCCGGGCGAGCGCACGGACGGGCCGGGCCGGCTGTGCCGGGTGCTGGGGTTGAACCTGAACCACAACAAGCAGCGGCTGGATTCGGACGGGCTGCACCTCTTGCCGGGGGAACCGGTCCCGGAGGCCCGCGTGGAGCGGGGGCCCCGGATTGGCGTGGAGTACGCCGGGGCGTGGGCCGCTGAACCCTTCCGCCTGTGGATCCGGGACAGTGGACACGTCAGTCGCTTCGTGTCCCGGGCGCCTCGCCGTCGGCCTTGACGCGGAACCTTCCGGCTGGTTGGGTGGAAGGCGTCATGTCCCACGATGCCCCCCAGGAAGATGACCGGCAGGAAGAAGACCGGCGGCTCCTGGCGCGAGCCCAGGACGGGGACGTGTCCGCCTTCGAGGCCCTGGTGGGCCTGCACCAGGACCGGGTGTACGGCCTGGCGCTGCGGATGACGCGCTCGGAGGCGGACGCGGCGGAAATCACCCAGGACACCTTCCTGTCCGCCTACCAGCACCTCAAGGACTTCCGGGGCGAGGCGGCCTTCGGGTCCTGGGTCCACCGCATCGCGGCGAACCACGCGCTCATGCGCCTGAGGCACCGCCGGGTGGCCCAGGCGGCGGAGGCGGAGCTCCAGACCCCTGAATTCACGGAGCGGGGCACCCTGGCGGACCAGCCCGTCACCGACTGGAGCCGGGACGCCGAGGAGAAGGCGCTGGACGCGGAGTTGGGGCAGGCCATCCAGCAGGCAACCGACCGGCTGCCGGAGGGGTATCGGGAAGTCTTCCTCTTGAAAGACGTGGACGGCCTCAGCTACGAACAGATCGCGGAAGCGACGGGGGACTCCATCCCCGCCATCAAGAGCCGCCTGCATCGGGCGCGGCTCGCGCTGCGAGAGGCCATCGACCTGTTCTACAACCGGGACAATCGCGGGGTGTGAAACCCCCAGGGCGCCTCGGCATCTTCGAACAGTAGCGAGGGGAGCCGCAGCCAGCCGAGGTTCGGATGTATACGTGCAAAGATTCCATCAACCTCCTGCTGGAATTCCTCGAGGGCGAGATGCCCGAGGAAGAGGCGCGGCACCTCCAGGAACACCTGTCGGGCTGCAAGCCCTGTGAGGAGTTCATGAGCACCTACCGGGCGACGCCGGGGCTGTGCAAACGCGCCATGGCGCTGCGCATGCCCAAGGAGGTCTCGTCGAAGCTGACCGAGTTCCTGCGCTCGAAGATCAAGTCCTGCTCGTGAACCTGAAATCCCTGTCGTTGCCGGAGCTGGAAGCGGCGCTCGCGCCGGCCCAGCCCTCACCCACCGCGGTGCGCAAGGTGTTCGCGGGCGTCTTCGCCCATGCGCGGCCCACCGTGGAGGCCGTCGCGCTGGCGCCCCAGGTGCCGCGCCGCGTGGGGGACCTGCTCCGCGCCCACGCCGAGATGCCCTCCCTGAAGGTGGTGGAGCGGCGGCAGGCGGACGACGGGTTCGTGAAGTACCTCTTCGAGTCGCCGCTGGGCGGCCGCATCGAAGCGGTGCGCATCCCCATCTTCGACGAGAAGTACGTCGTCTGCGTGTCCAGCCAGGTGGGCTGCGCGCTGGCGTGCGACTTCTGCATGACGGGCAAGCTGGGCTTCCAGCGCAACCTCCAGACCTGGGAGATATTGGACCAGGTGATGCAGGTGCGCGCGGAGGCGGACCGGCGCGTGGGCGGCGTGGTGTTCATGGGGATGGGCGAGCCGCTGCTCAACTACAAGGAGACGCTGCGCGCGGCGCAGATCCTCTCGCACCCGGCGGGCTTCTCCATCTCCGGCACGGCCATCACGTTCTCCACGGCGGGGCACGTGCCGGCCATCCGGCGCTACACGCGCGAGGGGCACCCGTTCCGGCTGGCGTTCAGCGTGACGAGCGCCATCCCGGAGAAGCGCGCGAAGGTGCTCCCCATCGAGAAGACGCACCCGCTGCCGGAGCTCATCGAAGCCATCCGCGAGTACAGCGAGGCGCGGCGGGAGCGGGCGATGATCGCCTACGTGGCCATCCAGGGCTTCAACCTGGGGCGCGAGGACGCGGAGGCGCTGAAGGTCGCCTTCGAGGGCATCCCCATCAAGGTGGACCTCATCGACGTGACGGACCCCACGGGCAAGTACCTGCCGCCCACGGCGGAGGAGTTGAGCGCGTTTCGCGACCACCTCCAGATCCTCAAGGCGCCCATCGCGCGGCGCTATTCGGGCGGCAAGGAGATTGGCGCGGCGTGCGGCACGTTGGCGGCCAGCCAGTACGGCGGCACGGTGCTGCCGACGCCGGTGGTGGCGCCTCCCCGTTAGGTCCTGGGCGGACGCTCGTGTTCACCGCCGCGTGGGCGTGTGGGGCGACGGGTTCCGCTGGGAGGGGATGAGGCTTAAGTCTGGCGCGGGACGTTTCCCAGGGCAGGGGTGGCCGCGCGGATGATGTGGATCGAGCACGTCGACAAGCTGATTGGAGCGCTGGGGCCCTTCGGCTTCCTGGTGCTCGGCGTGGCGGCGATGCTGGAGTACGTGGTGCCGCCGTTTCCCGGGGACACCATCGTGCTCATGGGCGGCATCTACGCCGTGCGCGGTGAGAAGCCCTGGTGGCTGGTGCTGGTGGTGGTGACGGCGGGCAGCGTGCTGGGCGCCTTCATCAACTACGCGGTGGGCCAGTGGCTGGCGAAGCGCTTCGAGGCCAATCCAGGCCGCTCGTTCTTCGGGCTCACGCACGCGCGACTGGAGTCGGTGCAGGCGCGGATGCGGCGCGCGGGCCCGTGGCTCTTGCTGGTGAACCGGTTCCTGCCCGGCATCCGGGGCGTCATCTTCATCGCGGCGGGGGCGGCGCGCATGCCCCGCTTCAACGCGCTGGTGCTGGGCTCGGTGTCCGCGCTGGCGCACAGCGGGCTCGTCATCGCGTTGGGCATGGCGGTGGGCGGCAACCTGGAGCGGCTGACGGTGCTCGTGTCGCGCTACCAGTACGCGGTCATCGGGCTGCTCGTGGTGGCGGGGCTGGGGTTCGGCGTGCGGGCGCTGGCGCGTCGGCGTGCGTCGCCCGTGGAGGAGTCACCATCCTCGCGGGGCCCCTTCCTTCCGTGAAAGTGGACGGGGCCGGCCGGGCGTAGCGCCGCGCACGTTGCGCGGGCCCGGGGTGGCGCGGTTGAGTCGGGGCATGTCCCGTGTCCGCGCTCCCTGGTGGCTCCTGGTGTTGCTGCTCCTCGGTGGGTGTCGCTGTGGCGACGACTCCGGCCTGGGCGGCGCGAACGCCAGCTTCCGGCCGCAGGAGACGGTGGTGGACTTCGGCCGGGTGCTGGAGGGCACCCAGGTGCGCCGCTCGCTGACGCTGGTGGCCACGGGGCGCTCGGGCGTCGAGGTGGCGGCGGTGACGCAGAGCCCCTTCTTCGTGGTGGTGTCGCAGATCATCGTGCCGGGCAGCGGCACGGGCACGGTGGACATCCTGTTCTCCGCGGGCAACACGCCCGTGGAGGGCGAGCTGGTGCTCACCGCGGGCCGCACCACGGCCACCGTGAAGCTCACGGGCGTGGGCGTGCGTCCCCTGGCGTGCCTGCCCGAGGGCGAGTGCCGCGAGTCGCGCTTCGACCTGGAGTCGGGGCTGTGCATCGAGTCCCCGCTGGCAGACGGCGCCTCGTGCATCCCCGGCAGTCGCTGCCAGGAGAACGGCCGCTGTCAGGCGGGCGCCTGCGTGGGGCAGCCGCGCACGTGCAACGACGACAACCCGTGCACCGTCGACAGCTGTTCTCCGACGCAGGGCTGCGTGACGGCGAGCGTCGTGTGCCCGGAGTCGCGCGACCCGTGCAAGGTGGGTGTGTGCGACCGCAACGAGGGCTGCACGGTGGTGGATGCGGCCAACTTCACCCCCTGCGGCGCGGTGAGCTGCAAGGAGGCCCGGGTCTGCGTCAGTGGCACGTGTCGCGCCGTGACGCCGCCGGACGGCTTCGTCTGCGCGCCCGCCACGCCGTGCCAGGGCGAGGGCACGTGCAGCGCGGGCGAGTGCATGCGCCCGGACGCGGGGGACCTGGTCGAGCTCTTCAGCGCGGAGCTGGGGGGCGAGCCCGTCTCGGAGGATGGCGGGCCGGTGCTGCTGGTGGATGACGGGACGGTCTACGCCTCGGTGTGCGGAGGGGACGCGGGCTGCCGGCTCGCCGCGTACACGGAGACCGGGCTGCTGCGCTACGAATCGCCCTACGAGGACGGAGGCGCGCGGACGTTGCTCGCGGCCTCGGACGCGGGCGTGGTGGTGCTCGCCCCGGAGGCCCTGGAGGCGTACGCGCCCCGGGGCACGGGGGCGTTGCGCTGGCGCACGTCGCTGGCGCTCTCCGACGCGTCCCCGGATGGCGGAGTCCCTGAAGGACTGCCCGGCACGGGCGCGGGCCGGGTGGCGCTCACGGTGGAAGGGGACGTGCTCGCCCATGTCACGTGGAGCGGTGTGGCTGCTGACGCGGGCGAGGACGCGGGGACGGTGCTTGCGCCCCTGCGCTCCAGGCTCGTGTTGCTGAGCGCGGATGGAGGCACGCCGCGGGCCCTGGGGCCGGAGGAGGACGGCGGCGGCGCGGCGAGGCTCGCCGTGGACGACACGCGCGGTGCGTACCTCTACACGCCCTGGGATGGACGGCTGGCCTTCACGTCCTGGCAGACGGCCTCCATGGACGCGGGCCCTGGCCTGGATGCAGGCGCGATGCGTGGGGGCGAGTTCGCGCTGCATGCCCCGGAACCGGGTGACGGCGTCCCGTCCTGGCCCGCCTTCGGTCCCACCGCGCTCGCGGACGGTGGCCTCGCGGCACTGGGACTCGAAGTGCTCGACGCCAGTGTGCCCGGAGGCGAGCCATCCCTGGCCCTGGCTTCAGGAAAGCTGCTCGTGGGAGCGCAGGCCTTCCTGGACACGGATGGCGGCGTGCCCGTCGCGCTGGACTGGGATGGAGGTGTCCGCACGTTGTCGCCCTTCGCGGAGCCCGTGCTGGTGACGCCGGGAGGAGGCCTGGGCCATGCCTTCGCGCGCGCATGTGCCCGCACGGATGGCACCCCGTGTCCCGGAGAGGAACTGCGCACCGTGCTGCGCACCTTCAGCTTCGATGACGGCCATGCCCTCTTCGAAGTGGACGCGCTGCCCTCGCCCCTGCTGCCCGGCACCGTGCATGAAGCCGCGTTGATGGAGTTCGGCACCGTGAGCGTGCTGGCGGATGTGGAGCTGCCGGATGGTCAGCGGCAGGCCTGGCTGGAGTGGATCCGCGCGGGCTCCAAGGCCGGCATGTGCTCGCTGCCGGGCCGCGTGCAGGTGGCGGGCGCGGCGTTCACGGGCGAGGTGATGCACGTGGTGCTCCAGCGCGACGGCATCTGGCGCCTGGAGTCCTACCCCGTGGGCCAACGCGCGGAGACGCGGGGCTGGCCCCAGCGCAACGCCAGCCCGGCGGGGACGCGAAGGTCGGTGCCGTAGCGAGGCTTCAGCGCGACGGCGCCCCGCGCTCAGCCGCCCGCGCTCGGATCCACCCAGAGGTCCTCGAAGCGCACCTGGGGCGGCGTCTGGTGCAGCCGCAGGTTCTGCACGGAGGACACCGCGGCCACGTGCGTGCGGTCGTGGTACAGCGGGATGAGCGGACAGTCCTCGCGCGCCAGCATCTCCGCGCGCCGGTAGAGCTGCGAGCGCAGCTCCGGATCGATGGACACGCGCGCCTCCGCGGTGAGCCGGTCCAGCTCCGGGTTGCGGTAGCCCAGCGGGTACACCGTCTGCGCGTTGGAGTTGAGCAGGAAGTGCAGGAACACGTCGGGGTCCGGGAAGTCCGCCAGCCACAGCGTGCGGAAGGCCGGGACCTTTCCCTCGCGCAGGCGCGGCAGGTAGTCCTCCGGGCTCATCTGCACGTGCCGCAGCTCCAGCAGCCCCGCGTGGATCAACGGGCGGAAGAGCACCGCGTCCTCGGCGGACGTGTCGCGGCCCACGGGGTGGTGCAGCGTGAGCTGCAACCGGCGCACCCCCGCCTCGCGCAGCAGGCGCTCCGCCAGCGCCAGGTCCGTGATGGGCGCGGGTCCCAGCTCCGCGCCATCCAGCAGCTCCGGAGGCGTGAAGGTGCGGGCCACCCGGGCCCCCGGATGGAACTGCTCCACCAGCGCCGGGATGTCCATGCCCGCGCGCAGGGCCCGCCGCACGCGCACGTCGTTGTAGGGGGCCTCGTGCAGGTTGAGGCCCACGAAGGCGGTGGAGGGCGTGGTGCTGGCCACCAACTGGTGCGGCTCCAGCCCCTTGGCCTCCGTGTGCTCGGTGGTCAGGAAGGACACGAGGTCCAACTGGCCCTCCAGCATCTGTCGCACCGCCAGGGGGGGCGACTCCATCAGGTGGAACTCCAGCCGGTCGAGCAGCGGGATCCCGCCGCGCCAGTAGGCCGGGTTGCGCTCCAGCACCACGCGGTCCGGCTCCAGGCCCACGACGCGGAACGGGCCCGTGCCCACCAGCTTCCCGGAGGAGTCCACCTTCGCCACCGCGGTGGCCGTGAGCGCCATCAACTGGAGGAAGAACGCCTTGGGCTCGCGCAGCCGGATCTCCAGCGTGCCCTCGTCCAGCACCTCGATGCCCGTCACCTCGCGCGCCAGGCCCTGGGAGTACTCCGGCGCGCCCTCCACGTCCTCCAGCAGGCTGCGGTCCGGCGAGCGCACCGCCGGATCCATCAGCCGCTCCAGGTGGTGCTTCACATCCAGCGCGGTGAGCATCGTCCCGTCGTGGAAGGTGACGCCCCGGCGCAGGTAGAAGCGGTAGCGGCGCGCGGAGGGGTCGGCGTCCCAGCGCTCGGCCACGTCGGGCATCAGCACGCCGTCCTCCAGCCGCACGAGGCTGGAGAAGACGCACGCCGACAGCTCCGCCATCTGGTTCTCCACGCTGAACAGCGGATCCACCGCCTGCCGGTTGCGCAGGGACGCCGACTGATGCAGCCCCACGCGCAGCATGCCGCCCGGCCGCGCCTGCGGAAGCTGGAAGCGGAACACCTCCGCCTCCAGGCTCGCCGTCTCGTGGCTCAGCTGATCCACCGTGCGATCCAACCCGTCGCCGATGCGGATGACCCGGCGCGCGTCCTCGCGCACCTGCGCCACCTCCTCGCGGATGGACGCATCACCCCGGGTGAGCACGGTGTGGGCCTGCCGCAGCTCCTCGATGGCCGCGCTCAGGCGCATCACGGCCTCGGACAGGTCGCGCCCGGTGCGCGCCTGGGCCTCCGCCTTCTGCGCGGCGCTCTGGCCCACGCGCCCCATCTCCTGCATCTGGCGCACGAGGTCGCGCGCGTTGCCGGACTGCTCGATGGCCATGCGCGTGATGTCTTCCACGCGGCGGGCCACGCGCTGGCTGGCCTCCACGACGGTGGCGCCCTGGGCCTCCAGCCGCTGCGTCTCCGCGACGGTGGCCTCCACGGCGGCGAACGTGCGCTGGGTGATGGTGCGGATCTCCCCCAGGGCCCCGGCGGCGCGGTCGCCCAGCGCCACGCCTGCGGTGGCCTGCTCGCGGCCCTCCTGCACCAGCGCCACGGCGGTCTCCACCGCGTCGCGGATGCCGGTGACCATGGTGCCGATTTCGCGCGTGGAGCGCGTGGTGCGCTCCGCGAGGCTGCGGATCTCGTTGGCCACCACGCCGAAGGGCCGGCCGTGCTCGCCCGCCTGCGCGGCGATGATGGCGGCGTTGAGGGCCAGCAGGTTCGTCTGGTCGGCGATCTCCTGGATGACGTCCACGATGCGGCCAATCTCCATCGACCGCGTGCCGAGCATCTCCATCAGCTCGGCCGCCTTGCGCACCGTCTCCTCCACCCGGTACATGCCCTGCACGCTGTCGCCCACCAGCGCTTCGCCCCGCTGGGCGGTGGCCGTCACCGCGAGCGCCATGCTGTTGGTGTCGGTGGCGCGCCGTCGCACGGCGTCGATGCCGCCCTCCACCAGTCCGACGAACTCCGTGGCCTCGCTGGCGAAGCGGCCCAGCTCGTCACCCGACGCGGCGATGTGGCCCAGCCGCTCCGTCATGTCCTGGATGAGGCCGCTGGTGCGCTGGCTGAAGTCGTTGACGGTGGTGAGGCCGTCCACCACCTGGTGCAGCCGCTCGGTCATCTCCAGCAGCGCGCCCGTCGTCTCGTGGGCGAAGGTCTCGATGTGCTGCACGCGCTTGACGGCCGTCTGGAGGCTGGTGCCGTTGCCGGCCACGGCGGTGAGCGTGCGCTCCACGGCGCCGCCCTGCCGCCGCGCGGCCTCCAGCAGCACGCGGGCCTGGTCGCTCACGCCGTTGCCGGTGCGGTGCAGGTTGCTCGTCACGCGCTGCACCTGGGACATGGCGCGGCGCAGGGAGAGCACGAGGCGGCGCAGGTCCTCCTGGCCCTCGAAGCCCTGGTGGATGGGCGTGGTGAGGTCGCCCTCCGCGAGCCGGGCCATCAGCCCGCGGCGCTCGCGCCTGCGCGTCGCGGCCCAGCGGAACCACGCGAGGTAGCTGCCCGACAGCCACAGGAAGGGCACGCCGAAGAACAGCACCGCCCACCCGGCCGGGTCATCGGGCGAGCCCGTCACCCAGCGCAGCATCAGTCCCAGCAGCAGCGCGGAAACCAGGGCCGCCGCCAGCCCGAACGAGAAGAGGTACCGTTTGGCGCCCATGGAGGGGGTGCACGCTAACCCGCCTTCTCGCGCCGGTCCTCAATTCGACGCATGCTCGCCCTCGCATGAAGGCCCTTCTCGCCGTCGCCATGCTGGCGCTCCAGGTAAACCCCGCCAGCACGGGCCGCGCGAGCGGGGAATCCACCCGTTTCGTCTTCGCGTGGCGGGGCGTGCCGGTGGGGACCGTCTCGCTGGCCCTGGACGCGGGTCGCTTCACGTACACCAGCCGGCACCTGCACATGCGCGAGGGCCGAGCGGGCGAGCGGGTCCGCGAGGTGACCCTGGACGTGGAGGCCGGAGGGCGCGTCGTGGGAGCGGAGGCGGTGCCGCAGGCGCTGTGGCTGTGGCGGGGCCCACCGCCCGAGGGCTGCGTGAAGGGCCGCGAGGAGCTGTCCGGCCAGGAAGGTCCCCACTGCGTCACGTCGCGAAGCGCCACCACCGCCGACGGCACGATGCTGGGCGCGCGCTTCCACGCGAGCTACGACGCTCGAGGCAGGCTGCGGGCCCTGGACGTGGGCGAGTCCCGCTTCACGGTGGCGGCGCCGGGGGAGCGGCTCCAGACGCCACCGGAGCTCTTCGCGGACGGGGTGCCCGTGGAGGGCGGCACGCAGGGCGCGCTGAAGCTCCTGCCGAACGGACAGGCCCGCCCCCCGGAGCCCGTTCCCGGCCGCCTGCCGGAGCTGACGGAGTGGACGCCGGACCCGGCCCGGGCGCTCTCCCGGAAGGTGCACGCGGCCTTCACGGACAAGGGCCCCACGCCAGCGGACTGGCGCTCGGGAGGGGAGGGCGAGGCCGGAGGCTGTCTGGCCCACGCGCTGCGCTTCGCCGCCCTGGCGCGCGCCAGCGGTCGGCGGGTGGGACTGGTGCACGGGCTGCTCGTGGCGGACGGCGGTCCCGCGCGCCCGCACGCCTGGGTGCGCGTGGCGTTGAAGGGCGGCGGGGTGCTGGACCTGGATCCAACGTCGTTGGATCCGGTGCGCGCGGACACGCACCTGCCGCTGGCGCTGGTTGCCCCGGAGGGCCCTGGCCTGGACGCCGGGGAGCGCTGGCTGGCGCTCCTGCGCGGCGACTGGCGCGTGGTGCGGGCTACTCGAAGGGAATGATGGACAGCTTCGCGCCGGTCTTCACTTCAAGGATCTCCTTGGCGCGGGCCGGCAGGGAGATGGTGGTGTTGTCCAGCCGGGCGTGGCAGCGCACGGAGCGGAAGCGGTTGCGGCCGGACTCGCGCTCGGCGGCGACGAGCACGTCGTCCCCCTCCATCTCGAAGTCCTCGTCCGTCAGCTTCAGCGTGCGGTAGCGGCGCACCAGGGAGATTTCGGCGGTGTTCGCCTCGAAGTGCGGGCCGCCGTCGAACGGGTCGATGCGCTCCACGTACCGGAAGCCCACCCGCTCCAGCATCCGCTGCACGCCGCGCGTGGCCGGGCCCACTTCACCGAGCACCTTCTGCACGCGGTCCGGGAACAGCGACGCGTAGATGTCCGACGCGGGGAACAGCTCCTTGATGAACTCCTTGTTCTGGCGGCTCAGCCGGTCGGCCTCCAGGTAGGTGAGGCCGGTGAACTTCTTCATGGAGATGAAGAGGAAGCGCACGAAGGACAACTGCTTGCCGGGCTTGTCCGGCGTCGCGCGGTAGGGCGGGTCCACCACCAGGCCGCCAATCTCCGTGGGGCCCTCGTAGTTGTAGGCGATGGACAGCACCTTGTGCCGCAGGTGGCGCTCCAGCGAGGCGGAGTAGTGCTCGCGCTCGCTCACCTCGTAATAGATGTGCGGCGCGTCGTAGGTGCCGTGCTGGGCGATGATCATCGACGTGCCGATGATGAGGTTGTTGCGCACGTCCTCCAGCACGAAGAGGTACTCGCGCTCGAACGGGTCCTTCACCCGGCCGGCGAAGCTCTTCACCGACTTGTCGATGATGGCCTCGAGCGTCTCCTCGTTGTTCGGCAGGTTGACGGTGTTCAGCACCGCGGCAAGACGCTTCAGGCCGGGCAAGTCGGTTTTCTGGACGTCTCGCAGCACGAGCATGGGGCACGCAGGGGGCGCCCCGGGAAGGGAGCGCCGGAAGGGTCCGCGACCATACACCACCCCCCCGGGCCGTCAGCCTCCTGCATGCTCCCCTGTCAATGACGCGTTGCGTTCAGGACACCGCTCCCCCGTCCGCTGTTGGAATGAACTTGAGAGGGAATGAAGTGGGGGAATGACTTGAGGTAGGGTTTGTCGAAACTTTGCTGTCAAAGTTTCGGCTCCCCCGGCTGGTCCCCCCAACCTCCCTCAAGGATTCATCATTGAAAGCACTGCACCTCTGGCTTGCGATGTGTTTGCTCCCGAGCCTCGCTGCGGCGGGTATCGTCTGGCGGGGGGACTTCGAGACGGGGGACCGTTCGCAATTCAGTACGACCCAGATGGTGAACGCGGATCGGCTCCAGTTGGTGACGAGCCCGGTGGCGGAGGGCAAGTACGCGCTGAAGGCGACGGTGAAGCAGGGCGATGATCCCATCAACTCCAGCGGCAACCGCAACGAGCTGGTGTACCTGAGCCGGGAGAAGGTGGGTTCGGAGTACTGGTATCGCTGGAAGGTGATGTTCGCGAACGACTTCCCCAGCGTGGATGCGTGGCAGCTCTTCACGCAGTGGCACCACGACGGGTGCTGCGGGTCGCCGCCGGTGGAGTTCTTCGTCAAGGGCGAGGTCATCCGCATGTCGGTGAACGACAGCGGGACGGTGTGGAGCACGCCGCTCAAGCGCGGGGTGTGGCACGAGTTCATCTTCCACGCGAAGTGGTCCCCGGACCCGACGGTGGGCTTCGTGGAGCTGTGGCACAACGGCAAGCAGGTGCTGACCAAGATACCGGGACGACACCATCAAGCCGGTAGGCGTCGTCTACCACGACGGTTTCATCCAGGCGACGAGCCGCGAGGACGTCTTCCCGGTGGTGCAACCGGAGCCGGATCCGGTGGTGGACGCGGGCACCCCGGTGGATGCGGGCACGGTGGACCCGGTGGTGGACGCGGGCAGCCCGGTCGAGCCTGATCCGGTGGTGGACGCGGGCACGGGGCCGGGCGGCACGGTGGACGCGGGCACGGGCGGCGCGCTGCCGGACACCGCGGTGAAGCCGTCGCCGCTGGATGAGCAGGGTGACGAGCTCTACCGGGGCGGGTGTTCCGCGAGCGGTGGTTCATTGGCGGCGTTCTCGCTGCTGGGCCTGCTGGGGCTCGTGGGTTCGCGTCGTCGCCGTCGGAGCTGAGACGCATTGAAAGTGCCTCCCGCTCCGGCACGCCGGGGCGGGAGGTGGTTCACGGCAAGGGTTGAAGGGGCCGGCGCTTCCATGCGAGGAGGCGCGGCGTGAGGACCCCTCCCCGACCGATGTGGCTGCTGTGGTGCCTCCTGCTGACCGCGTGCGCGACTCTGGGAGGCCGAGCGCCTTCGAGCTATTCGCAGTCCATGGACTCCGCGACGAGCGGCTGCCTGCGCAACCCGGCCTGTGCGAGCCAGGTGGGCCAGGACGCCGTCCTGCCGTGGCTGTCGAGGGCGGCGGCAAGGGCGGGGCAAGCCGCCGCGCTGATGCGCCTGTGGGAGGCCGCGGAGGTGGCGCGTGTAGAGCGGGTGCTGGCTCAGTGCGCGAAGGACGCGAACTTCGACGTGAACGAGCGACTGCTGGGCAAGGGAGGGCGGACCTCCCCCGAGCTGTGCAAGGCGCCGGTGGACCCGAAGGTGCCGGAGGTGACGTGGGGGATGAAACTGGGGGAGGAGAAGCACGCGGCGGCGCTGGAATGCGTGCAGCGGATGCTGGGGCCCATGGATGCGGGGCGCTTCAGCCTGGAGCCGCGCTACCTGAAGGATGCGAAGACGGGACGGACGCGGTGGCTGGATCCGCAGGTCGTAGCCCAGTGGCTGGCGGACGGGCAGTTTCACCTGCTGTTGGGGAGCATCGTCCCGGACGTGGTGCTGCACGCGCTCGGAAATCCGCTCAATGTCCAGGCGGTCTTTGACTTCAAGTTTCCGTGTCCCGTGACCAATCCGCCAAACTGGGACACCTATCCACTAGGCCATGCCTTCGCTGAGCGCACGCAGGGCGCTGTCTACCAGCAACTTCTGCGCAGTGCTCAACGTCCCCTCCTGGTGTCTCCCAATTCCGGAGTCATAAGATGATCGAGCGAGTGCCAAGCGTTCGTGAAACGCTAGATATCGAGGGCCAGTCGGTGGTCCTGGTGCGCGAAGGGGTGTGCATTGCGTTCTACATACCGCTCCCTCATGAGGTGATCGCCCCGTTCGTGTGGCGAGCATTGGAGCGTTACCGTCATGCGATCGGCCCGCGACGGTTGGGCTCGTACGTGGACTATTCAGGAAATTGGCCAGACCTGGATGCCAAAGGAGAAGCCTTCCTCAGATCCCGGTTGTTGGGCTCCTCTGCCCTCGTGGAACTGGTTGAACGGCCTGACTCCGCTACAGGCGTGGCCTTCCAGTACAACGGCCGAGGCAGTGCATTGCCCGACTTCTTCAAGGACTATCCCCAAAGCACCTGCATCGTGGAGTTCTGGTTGCCCATCGAGGCTCTGGAGGATCCGGGTCCGGAATGGGTGCGTACCCTGGCCATCGAGCTGGGATGCGAGTTGCCCTGGGCCTCGGGGCAGGCGGGGCTTGCGCTCGAAGTCCGCTCCTGGATTCGAGACCTCAACCCGAGGTTGCTTGAGACGTGCCTCCGGCACCCTGGCTTCGACCTGCCGAGGATTGAGGACTTGTCATTGTTCCTGGGCAAACGGGTGCGGTCACCCTCTTGGCTCACCTTCCTGGGCCCACCCATGCTGGAGGCACTGGGCGGAGCGGAAGGACTTCGAGCGCGGTTGCACGCGCCTGCGACAGACGTCCAGTCGCTTTCACCCGAGCGCGCTGTGGTGTCCCTGGGAATCGTGCCTGAAGCCGGCGATCTGGAAACCGGAGACACACTGCCGCACTACCGCGAGTTGGCTCGTGTGCTGGAGCCCTGGTTGTACGAGCACCCGAACGAATGGGGCTGGTTCACGCAAGAAGAAGTCCGCCGCTGGGAGCGCCGCTTCCTCTGACGTTCACCCCGCCAGCGCCGGGCAGTCCACACAGCCCTCGGGCCCTGGCGTGTAGAAGGTCGCGGGGTTCGGCGCCGTGAGCGTGGCTCCCTGCTGAAGCCACTGCACGAGGTCCGGATTGGAGATGAAGGGCCGGGCGAAGGAGATGAGGTCCGCCTGCCCCGCATCGAGCGCCGCCTGGGCGCGCACGCCGTCCATGCCGCCGTTGAGGATGACCAGCCCTTCATACGTGGCGCGCAGGGAGCCGAAGGAACTGCTGCATCCATTCGTCGCGGCCCGGCAGGCCTTCGTGCTGTACCCAGGCGCGCGCAATGCCTTCCCCGCGATTCACGCGATGATCGACGTGTTGGTGGAACGGTTCGAACTGGCGCCCTGGCACGTCTCCGGGTGAGGTCTCTTGAACCGAAACGCCCGGACCTTGTGGCAACATCCCAAGCCGCCATGTCGCCGACACCTCGCAAGGTCTCGCTCGTCCTGAGCTATCAGTACCCCGGCAAGTACGCCTTCACCGTCCTCGCGGGCGCCGTGGAGTCCGACCCCGCGCTCGCGGACGTGTCGCTGCACTTCCCGCGCAGCCGTGAGACCCTGCTGGACACCCTGCGGGAGCGCGCGGACGCGGGCGACACCGTGGTCGCCGCGTGGTCGTTCTACTCCGCCAGCTTCGGCCCCTCCGTGGAGGAGCTGAAGTGGGTCCGTGAGCGGTTGGAAGGCCGTGACGTGCTCTGCATCGCGGGCGGCGTGCACGCCACGGCGGAGACCCTCCAGACGCTCCAGGCCGGCTTCGACCTCGTCGCCGTGGGCGAGGGCGAATACACCCTGCGCGCGCTGCTCGCCCGCGTGCTCAAGGGCGAGGACCCTCGCGGCACGCACGGCGTCGCGCACCTCGCGGAGGGCAGGCTCGTACAGCACGGCCACGGTGAGGGCGTGCGCCTGGACGACTTCCCTCCGTTCGCCGCGCGGCACGTGAAGTTCGGCGCCATCGAGATCACCCGTGGCTGCATCTACGCCTGTCGCTTCTGCCAGACACCCTTCATGAGCAAGGCGCGCTTCCGGCACCGCTCCGTGCCCAACATCGCCCACTGGGCGCGCGAACTGCGGCGCACCGGCCGGCGGGACCTGCGCTTCATCACGCCCACGTCCATGTCCTACGGCACGCCCAACGAGACGATGAACCTGGCCGCCGTGGAGGAGCTGCTCGCCGCCGTCACCGAGGCCATGGCCCCGGACGGGCGCATCTACTACGGCACCTTCCCCTCGGAGGTCCGCCCCGAACACGTCACGCCCGAAGCCCTGGCGCTGCTCAAGCGCTACGTGGCCAACGACAACCTCATCATCGGTGGCCAGTCCGGCTCCGAGCGCATCCTCCAGGCCACCCGGCGCGGCCACGACGTGGAGACCGTGGTGCGCGCGACGCGGCTCGCGGTGGAGGGCGGCTTCGTGCCCAACGTGGACTTCATCCTGGGCCTGCCGGGCGAGGAAGCCGCCGACGTGGACGCCAAGCTGGACCTCATGCAGAAGCTGTCGGAGCTGGGCGCGCGCGTGCACGGCCACACCTTCATGCCGCTGCCCGGCACGCCCTACCGCGACGCGCCGCCCGGCCGCATGGACGCGCGCACCCAGCAGCGCCTGGACCAGCTTGCCTCCCAGGGCCGGCTGTACGGACACTGGAAACAGCAGGGCGCGCTCGCGGAAGCCATCGTGGCCCGCAGACAGCCGCGCGCCCGGTAGCCGCAACCGTTAGGATGGCGCACGATGGCTGGACAGACGCCGCCCTACTGGCACCTCATCTCCGTGCTCTTCAGCTCCCAGCCCCTCACGCCCGCGCTGGCGATGACGCTGCACCAGGCCGCCTACGAGCTGTACTCGCGCGGCGAGGGCTCCCGCGAGGTCGCCGGCGATCTGCTCTCCGGCCGCGTCACCAACCTGCGCAAGGAAATGGCCCTGGGGGGCATCTCCGGACCGGCCTTCGAGGCGGAGATCGAGACCGAGCGCGGGGCCGGCTCCGTTCGCTTCATGCTCACGCGCCAGGGCCTGGAGATGATGAAGGACCCGACGCCCGCGACGCCCGCCCGGCCCAAGTACCTCAACTGAGGGAGAGGGTGCCTGCCCGCCCGGTCGCTCCCAGCACGAGGGGACCGTCACCACCTTTGGAATTCAAGGGAGGAGCGACGGCATGGATCCCAAGGACGAATACATGAAGCGCGGCGCCGGCATCCCGCTGGATCCGAAGAAGCAGAAGGACCCCGACGAGGACGGCGACACCGTGCCCGCGGAGGGACGCGCGGAAGAACTCAACGACATGACCGGACAGAACGGCGGTCAACGCACGGATGCGGACCAGCCGTGGAAGGACACGCGGAACCGGCATGACGGCATCCGCGACCAGTACAGCGACGACAGCGACAAGAAGAAGCACTGAGCTGACGTAGGGCGCCCCGGGAGCAGTCCCGGGGGCCTTGGACCTGCGGGAAGGACTACTCCTTCTCGAGGTCGATCTTCATCCCGCCCATGTGGAGGATGGACTGGGACATGGTCACCGCCGACATGGTGGCCAGGTCCTCCAGCGCCTGCTGCTCCTCGCTCTTAGGCTGGCCCGCGCCGCCGGACGTGTTCGAACCCGCCTGCTGCGGGAGGCCGGGCATGTTCTGGGAGGGCGTGGCGCCGGACGCGGTGTAGGTGCCCACCAGCGAGCCGTGCGACGTGGCGCCCATCTGGGCCAGCGCCGAGGACACCACGGAGCCGCCCGAGAGCTGGGCGCCCGCCTTGGGCGCCTGCGAGGACACGCCCTGCATCAGCGAGCCGAAGCGGCTGCCCGACACCGGCGCGGAGGTGTTCGTCGTGGCCGGCTGCACCCGAGGACCGGAGAGGTTCGTGATGCGGTTCATGGCGGCTCCCGTCAAAGGCCCCGGTCTGTGGCGCTCCCGGAGGGGCGCGCCTGTGGGGCTTCAAGTTCTCCCGATTATCGCCCCAGCCCCCGGGAAGTTGCTTCTTTCAGCTCCAAGGCCGCTCCGAAAGCGGCCCTGGGAACGGCGAAGGCCGCGGATCCACGGGGAATTTCCCCCAGGGACACGCGGCCTTCTCACTTCGGAGACGTGATTCCGTCCGCCCAGCCTAGAACTGGTGGGCCTCGGTGGACTCGTGCAGGGCCAGGGTGCTGGCGCTGCCGCCGGAGATGACTTCGGCCACCTGGTCGAAGTAGCCGGTGCCCACCTCGCGCTGGTGGCGCGTGGCGGTGTAGCCGTCCTTCTCCGCGCCGAACTCGGCCTGCTGCATCTCGCTGTAGGCCGCCATGCCGCGGTCCTTGTACTTCCGCGCCAGCTCGTACATCGAGAAGTTCAGTGCGTGGAAGCCGGCCAGCGTGACGAACTGGAACTTGTAGCCCATGGCGCCCAGCTCCCGCTGGAACTTCGCGATGGTGCTGTCATCCAGGTTCTTCTTCCAGTTGAAGGAGGGCGAGCAGTTGTACGCGAGCATCTTGTTGGGGAACTTCTTGCGGATGCCCTCGGAGAACGCCTTCGCCTGCGCCAGGTCCGGGGTGCTCGTCTCGCACCACACCAGGTCCGCGTACGGCGCGTACGCCAGGCCGCGCGCGATGGCGCACTCCAGGCCGCCCTTGATGCGGTAGAAACCTTCCGCCGTGCGGCCCGCCGCCTTGTCGATGAAGGCGTGGTCGTACTCGTCCGCGTCGCTCATCAGCAGCTTGGCGCTGTCCGCGTCCGTGCGGGCCACCAGCAGCGTGGACACGCCCATCACGTCGGACGCGAGGCGCGCCGCCGTCAGCGTGCGCACGAAGTGGCTGGTCGGCACCAGCACCTTGCCGCCCATGTGGCCGCACTTCTTCTCGCTGGCGAGCTGGTCCTCGAAGTGCACGCCCGCGGCGCCCGCTTCAATCATGCCCTTCATCAGCTCGTAGGCGTTGAGCGGACCGCCGAAGCCGGCCTCCGCGTCCGCGATGATGGGCGCGAACCAGTAGCGGTCATTGCGGCCCTCCGCGTGGTCGATCTGGTCGGCGCGGCGCAGGGCGTTGTTGATCTTCTTCACCACGGTGGGGACGCTGTCCACCGGGTAGAGGCTCTGGTCCGGGTACATCTGCCCGGCGGAGTTCGCGTCCGCGGCGACCTGCCAGCCGGACAGGTAGATGGCCTTCAGGCCCGCGCGCACCATCTGCACCGCCTGGTTGCCGGTGAGGGCGCCCAGCGCGTTGATGTACTCGTCCGTGTGGAGCAGTTCCCACAGGCGACGGGCCCCCATCTCCGCCAGGGTGTGGCTGACGCGGATGGAGCCGCGCAGCTTCTCCACGTCCTTCTCGGAATAGGTGCGCGTGATTCCCTCGAAGCGCTGGGCATGGAGCTTCGCGTGAGGGGAGGCATCGGAAGTGGTCGGCGTCGCGTCGTACATGCCAGGACTCCTCAAGGGTGCTGCGGTGAAGGGGTGTGAAAGGAAGTCCTCGAAGGCAGGAGCGGTGGACAGCTGCTCGAAGAGGGCGCGGGACTTCTCCACGTGGGCCTGGCCGTAGCGCTCGGCCACGCCCTCGCGGTTCAGCTGGGCCATCTCCTCCGCGAGCAGCTTGCGGAACAGCTCGGCCGTCACCTTCTGGCCGCCATCCAGCGTGGCGCCGTGGTGGATCCACTGCCACACCTGGGCGCGGGAGATTTCCGCGGTGGCCGCGTCCTCCATCAGGTTGTAGAGGGGCACGCAGCCCAGGCCGCCCAGCCACGCGGCGGTGTACTGGATGCCCACGCGGATGTTGTGGCGCAGGCCCTCTTCCGTGCGGGTGCCGGAGGGCACCTGGAGCAGGTCCGCCTCGCTGACGCGCACGTCCTCGCGCTTGTTGGCCACCTGGTTGGGGCCCTTCATCTGCGCGTCGAAGATCTCCTTCGCCACCGGGACGAGGCCGGGGTGCGCGACCCAGGTGCCGTCGTGGCCGTTCTTCGCCTCGCGCTGCTTGTCGGTGCGCACCTTGGCCATCACCGCGTCGTTCGCGGCGGCATCGCCCTTGATGGGGATGAAGGCGGCCATGCCCCCCATGGCGTGCGCGCCTCTGCGGTGGCAGGTCTGGATGAGCAGTTGCGAGTAGGCGTTGAGGAAGCCCTTGTCCATGGTCACCTGCCCACGGTCGGGCAGCACCACGGACGCGTCCGACTGGAGCGTCTTGATGAAGCTGAAGATGTAGTCCCAGCGGCCGCAGTTGAGGCCGGCCGAGTGCTCGCGCAGCTCGTACAGGATTTCATCCATCTCGAACGCGGCGGGCAGCGTCTCGATGAGGACGGTGGCCTTGATGGTGCCGCGCGGGATGTCCAGCTCGCTCTGGGCCAGGTGGAACACGTCGTTCCACAGCCGGGCCTCCAGGTGGCTCTGCATCTTGGGCAGGTAGAAGTACGGGCCGGTGCCGCGCTTCAACTGCTCCCGGGCGTTGTGGAAGAAGAACAGGCCGAAGTCGAAGAGCGACCCGGAGATGGCCTTCCCGTCGATGCGCACGTGGCGCTCGGGCAGGTGCCAGCCGCGAGGCCGCACGAAGAGGACGGCGTGCTTGTCGTTCAGCGCGTACTGCTTCCCGTTCTCCGCCGTGAAGGAGATGTCCTTGCGGACGGCGTCGCGCAGGTTCACCTGGCCGCGCACCACGTTGTCCCAGGTGGGGCTGTTGGCGTCCTCGAAGTCCGCCATGAAGACGCTCGCGCCGGAGTTGAGCGCGTTGATGATCATCTTGCGGTCCACCGGACCGGTGATCTCCACGCGACGGTCCTGCAGGTCCGCCGGCACCGGGGACACCGTCCAGTCACCCTTGCGGATGTCCTCGGTCTCCGGGAGGAAGTGCGGGCGCTCGCCCTTGCGCCAGCCTTCCGACACCTTCTTGCGCCGCTCCAGCAGCGCCTCGCGACGCTCGCCGAAGGTGCGCACCAGCTTCGCCACGAACGCCATGGCGTCCTGCGTCAGCACCGCCGCGTAATCCGGGTGCCAGCCCCCCTCGATGCTCACGCCGGGACCGAAAGTCGGCGGGGTTTGGGAGGTGTTGGCGTCCATGTCGGCTCCTGACGAGATGCGTTGTAAAGACGGTCTGATGGGCTGAAAGATGCCCCTGCCGTCTGTGGAAGGGAAGTCTTGGTGAATTAGAAGCTGCTTGCCTGTAAGGCTGTCAACATCCAGCGGATTAAATCTGTAAATCCACTGACGCACCGGGACACAAACCCCCGGAATCCCATGTCCTGGGGGCGGCAATCACCTGGCGCGGCCCCCGTAGGTAGGGATGAGGCCCCCATGTCGCCAAGCGGGGGCGCGACGGAGAGGTCAGGTCATGGACGTCACGACACGCTGTGGTGCCTGTTCGACAGAGCTGTCCCGGGACGCGGCCGGTTGTCCGCACTGCCGCCCGGGCGCGGGGCCGCTGCACCGGGGGGAGGGGCGCTCGGTGCTGGGGGTGTGCTCGCTGCTGGCCCGGGGGATGGGGGTGTCCGTCACCTGGGTGCGGCTGGCGTTCGTGGTGATGCTCTTCTCTTCGGCGGGCCTGGGCTTCCTGCTCTACCTGCTGGTGTGGGCGTTCACGCCGGCCCGGGCCGGGACGAAGGCGCCGCTCCAGGGGCTCCTGGACTGGGTCTCCCGGGTGGCGAACACGCCCGTGGACGACGACGCCCCCCGCTGGGAGCGCCGCGTCTGAGGCCCGGCTTCGTCCCCGGCTTCGTCCGGTGTCGCGCGGTCCGCTAGACGCGCCAGACGCCGGCCACGGACTCCATCCGCTCGGCCACGCCGCGCAGCGTGTGCGTCATCCGCTGCGTGCCCTGCATGGCCACGAGCGTGTCGTCCATCATGCGGGACAGGTCGGTGACGGCGGTGAAGATCTGCGCGATGCCCGCGTTCTGCTGGA
Organism: Myxococcaceae bacterium; assembly: GCA_004173515.1. Lineage (GTDB taxonomy): Bacteria > Myxococcota > Myxococcia > Myxococcales > Myxococcaceae > Corallococcus. The sequence goes on from SECN01000177.1 coordinate 21,809, forward strand.
TGACGGCGGCGGCGATCTGCTGGGCCGCCGACGCGTTGTCGTGGATGATCTCCGCCAGAGCGCGCAGGCTCTGGCCGCTGGCGCGCACCTGGGCCAGCCCCTCTTCGGAGCGGCGCTGGCCTTCCTCCGACAGCGCCACGGTGGCGTGGATGCCGCCGCGGATGTCGTCCAGGATGTCGCGCACCCGGCCGGTGGCCTGGATGGACTGATCCGCGAGGCTGCGGATCTCCCGGGCCACCACGCTGAAGCCCTTGCCGTGTTCGCCGGAGCGCGCCGCTTCGATGGCCGCGTTGAGCGCGAGCATGTTGGACTGGTCCGCCAGGTCCTTCACCGTCTGGGTGATGCCGCCAATCTGACGCGTGCGCTCGTTGAGTGACGTGACGCCTTCGGCGAAGCGCACCCCGTGGTCGCGCAGTTGTTCGAAGCCGTCCAGGCTCTCCTCGAGCGTCGCCTCTCCGGCGTTGCCCACTTCACGCGCCCGCGCCACCAGTCCGAGCACCGCCTGGGAGCGCTCGGCGGCGAGCTGGGAGGTCTGTTGGATTTCATGCGCGGTGACCTGCGTCTCCTGGAGCGCGGCGGTCTGTTGGGTGAGGTTGCGCTCCTGCTGTTCGGTGGCGCGGGTCAGCTCCGCCACGGTCTGCCCCAGCACCCGGGTGCCCTGCTGGAGGCTGGCGGTGGATTCGCGCAGGTGGTCCATCATCCGCGAGAAGGCGGAGGCCAGCTCGCCCACCTCGTCCTGGCGGCCGTGCAGCGTCACCTTCTGGGTGAGGTCGCCTTCGCGCACGACGCGGGACACGAGGCCGCTCAGCGTGGTGATGGGACGCGTCACGCCGCGCGCCAGCGCCCAGGCGGCCAGGACGGCCAGCAAGAGGAGCGCGACCACCGCGAGGACGCTGAGCTTGAGGAAGTTCCTCAAGGGCTGGAAGGCCTCTTCCGCGTCCAGGGTCGCGACGAAGCGCCAGCGACGGCCCGAGGTGGCGAGGGAGGTGTCGTCGACGGCCTGCGCCCGCACCGTCTTCTCCGGCGCCGCGATGCCCTTCGCCCTGGAGCCGTAGAGCTGGAGGCCGGTCGGGTCGAGGATCTCCAGGGTGAAGCTGCGCTGGCCCCTTTCATGGGAGCGCTGGAGCGCGCCCGCGACCACCTGCTCCAACTGGTTCCAGTCGTAGGCCGCCAGGAGCACGCCCACGCGAGCGCCGGAGATGGGGCTGAGCACGGGCAGCGCCAGGGGCATCACCGGGCGGTTGAAGAAGGGGTCCGTGCGGGTGAGGGCGGCGGTGAGGAGGGCTGGCTCCAGCCGGCCTGCCAGCGCGGCCTGGAACCAGGGTGTGGCGAGCACGTCCGCCTCATGGCCCTGGAAGGCCTCGCGCAGCGCGGGCTGACTCACGGAGACCGCGCGGCCGTCCTCGGTGAACAACACCAGTCCCGCGAAGCTGTCGTGCCGGTGGTTTAGGGTGGCGAGCACCGCGTCGCTCTTCGCGTAGGTGCCGAACAGGAGCGCGCCGCGCACGATGGCGTCCTCCGTCCACGCGCGCGCGTTCGCCTCCCGCTCCTGGAGCGAGGACTCCACGAGGTCGCGCAGCCCCTCCGCCTCCACCTGGAGGACGCCCTGGACCTGTTGCTCCACGCTCCGCCGGATGACGTGGATGCCCGCGGCCAGGACGGGCGTGAGCGCGGCGACGAGCAGCAGGCAGACCCACAGCGTGAGGCGACCCCTCAGTTTCAAGCCGGACAGCAAGCGCATGGGGAGCATCCCGGGGAGCGGATCAGAGGTCGAGCAGGGAGAGGCCCACGGTGAGCGCGCCGATGACCTGGGCGCCGTCGCGGACCGGGAGGGAGACCTGGATGACGTAGGCCTGCGAGGACTCGTCGAAGAACGGTGCCTCCCGCAGCTCCGGACCGCCCCGGCCTCCGGCGAAGGTGAGGCGCCACTTGTCCTCGTCCCCCTGCCAGTAGTCCGACGTGCGCCGGCTGGCGCAGACCAGCGCGCCCTGTCCGTCCATGGTGAAGGCCTCCGCCATGGCCTGGCCCAGCGTCTTCTGCGCCCGCTGGAGCGCGCCCGCGCATGGAGCGTCCAGCACGGTCTGCTTGAAGGGCGTGAGCGCCGGGGTGGCCATCCACTCCGCGTCATGACGCTGGAGGGTGGCGAAGGGCATGCGGCGTGCGTTCTGGGCGCGGATGGCGCGCACCACCTCCGGATCCCCGGCGAGCCGTCGCAACTCCGGCATCACCGCGTCCACCTTGCGAAGTTGCGCGGCACCGTCCGGTGGCAGCGTCCCCCAAGACGCCGCCGCCAATCCCATCCAGAACATGGACATCCACAATCCCCCAAGATCGTGAAAAAGCTGCTGAATAAAAGTGTGTCACGGCCGGCCTTCCACCGTCACGCAGGCAGGCACCGATTTGTTTTATTCGCGGTAAGCGTGTTTTGGGGGCGTGTCTCATCCGTATGGATTGAGAGGGGGGACGGGCTGCATGGACCCGTCTTCCTGCCCCTGCATTCCGGGAATCCGGATCGCCACGAGTTCGAGGACGTCACGGGTAGGGCGCATCCTCCAGCCTCATGGGCGATGGGAACAGGACGCTGGCGATGGAGGCCGACCTGGAGGGTGTGCCCCCGATGAAGGTGGGAGAACGCATCGGGTGGTATCGGGTCCGCTGACCCAGGGCGTCGATGCTGGGCTCATGACGGGATGCGGTCCTTCGCTTCGGGGTGGAACGGACCTGGGGCTGGCGCAGCCTGAAGGCGCCTGAACCGGGCTTCCCGCGGTCAGGTGATGCCTTGGTTCCAGGTACTGCGCTGTGGCGGCGCACACGGACACCTCGGATGTCCGACGTTCTCTTCTTCTCGCTGACCACAGGCCAGGGCTGCGACGTGGTGTTCGAGGTCACAGGGTGTGGGACCCACGGGCTTGGGGATGCACATCTGCGCGCGGGGGGGGATCATGGTGCATCGCGCGGTCGTGGCGACGCAGCAGCGGCCTGGTGCTGTACCGAGCAGTGCCTTGATGTGTTCATGAAATGCATTGAGAAGCAGGAGGCACTGGAGAAGCTGGATACGAAAAGGGAACTTCGGTTCCCCACATGGTGGTCGCGCTGGACTGGCTTCGGGAGAACAAGTCCGAGGAGGTGCTGACAGGCACCACGTATGGGGAACGCGGGAGTCGAACGCATTCGAGGCGGCGGCGTTCTGCCTGCTCTACGTTCGCCACATCGACAAACTGGAAGATTTCGCGGACTACGTGGTGCGGTTGCCAGGGCGGCTCACGTTCATGGCCTCCCCCCTGATGGAGGAACTGAGCATGGAGGATGGGCCAGAGGAGTGAGCAAGCCCCGGTCCTTTGCTCCACCAACCTTCCATGGCCGGACTGCTGAGTCTTCCGGCCATCACTTTAGGCTAAATCTCAGTCGAGCTAGCTCAAGCTGAATTGAAATTAGCCCAGTTCGTATCTACACTGCATCGCGTCAGCTCTTGGGAGAGGTGCGTCGATGCAGAAGTGGATGGCGATGGTCCTGCTGGTGGGCGTGGCGGTGGTGGGACTCCTGGTGGCCCCGGCGGCGCAGGTGAAGCAGGGCGGTCCCATCAACGCGGCGGACACCGCCTGGCTGCTCACCGCCACGGCGCTGGTGCTGCTGATGACGCCCGGCCTGTCGTTCTTCTACGGCGGCATGGTGCGGCTCAAGAACGTCGTCTCCACCCTGATGCAGAGCTTCATCGCCATGGCGGTCATCAGCCTGCTGTGGGTCGTCGTGGGCTTCAGCCTGTGCTTCGGCGACAGCTTCCACGGCTTCATCGGGGACCCTCGCACCTTCTTCATGTTCAGCGGCGTGGGCGGTGAGACGCACCCGGACCTCGCGCCCACCGTGCCGCTGCTGCTCTTCGCGCTCTTCCAGCTCAAGTTCGCCATCATCACCCCGGCGCTCATCACCGGCGCGTTCGCGGAGCGCGTGCGCTTCAAGGCGTACCTGCTCTTCATGGTGCTCTTCAGCATCTTCATCTACGCGCCGCTCGCCCACTGGACCTGGCACCCGGAGGGCTTCCTGCGCCAGTGGGGCGTGCTCGACTTCGCGGGCGGCACCGTCGTGCACATGTCCGCCGGCTTCGCCGCGCTCGCTGGCGCGCTCGTCCTGGGCCGCCGTCAGGTGCACCTGACGCACGCCACGCACGCTCCCGCCAACGTGCCCTTCGTGATGCTCGGCACGGGCATGCTGTGGTTCGGCTGGTTCGGCTTCAACGCGGGCTCCGCGCTGTCCGCGTCCTCGCTGGCCACGCTCGCCTTCGCCACCACCAACACCGCCTCCGCCGCCGCCATGCTCGGGTGGATCGCCTTCGACTGGCTGCGCGGCCGCAAGCCCAGCGCCATGGGCGCCTGCGTGGGCGCCGTGGTGGGCCTGGTCGCCGTCACCCCCGCCGCGGGCTTCATCACCGTGGGCCAGAGCATCCTCGTGGGCCTCGTCGCCAGCTTCGTCAGCAACGCCGCCGTCCACTTCAAGAGCCGCACCGCCCTGGACGACACCCTGGACGTGTTCCCCTGCCACGGCCTGGGCGGCGTGGTGGGCATGGTGCTCACCGGCGTGCTCGCCAAGGACGTGGGCCTCATCCACGGCACCACCCGCACCTTCCTCATGCACCTGCTGGCCCTCGTGGTCGTTTCCGTCTTCTCCTTCGTGGGCTCGTGGATCCTCTACAAGATCGTCGACCGCATGGTCCCGCTGCGCGTCACCCGCGAGCAGGAGGAAGAGGGCCTGGACCTGAGCCAGCACGGCGAGACGGTGGGTGAGGTTCCCACCGCCGCCCGCGTCGAAACCCCGCCCGCCGTCAGCGCGGCCCCCGCGACGGCCGCCGTGGAGCAGGACCCGTCGGAGCCCGTGCCCGCGTAGGCCACACCCTCCCACGTCGACGCCGCAAGACACGGGGCCCCTCGCTTCACGCGGGTGGGCCCCGTGGCGTTTCCGGAAGCAAGCGTGGTCCCGCGAGGCCGACCCCTGTCGGGAATGGGATGCGGGTGGAGGCAATGACTGCCATTCAAGGCGCCCCGTGTCCTGCGGCTGACTTCGCCACTGGACGGATTCCGGATGTCTGCCATTGGCCTGGAGCCCCGTGCGTCGAGTGAGTGCCGGTCCCCTGAAGGGAGGCTGGCTTCAGCAAGGGGGAGCGAATGTCGAGGGAACGCAAGGGATTGCGAGTGTGCCGAACCACGCCGCCGTGGCTGCCAGCCGTCGTGCTGGCGGTCAGCGGTTGTTCGAAGGAGCCCACACCCGTGGACGCACCCGACGCGCGCACCGTCCAGGCCGTCATCCTAGAGGAGGTGGGAGGCTCCACGTCCCGTCTCCGCGAACTGCCCCTCGTGGAGGGCGGCTCGGTCGTCCGCGTCTTCGCCCAGAAGCTGGAGCGACCCACGCCCCTGGGCGAGACGACGGCCGTGCACGTGAAGCTGCCGCTTCCCTCCCACGAGGAGCTCGCGGACAGCCTCGTGCGCGTGGTTGGGACTCCGAAGGCGCCCGTGGTCCTGTTCCGCTCCGACACCCTGGCCCGACTGGGCGCCATCCCCCGGAGTCCGGGCCCGGAGTTCTTCACCCTCTTCTCGCACCTCCCGGATGCGGAGCTGGCGCGCCGCACGGCGAGCGAGACCCAGGTGGCCCGGGGCGGCTTCGGCGCGGTCACCCGGGAGGCCCTCCTGTTCAACGGTCGTCACCCGGCCGCGCGCTTCACGGGGCACGCGGTGGATGCCCGGAGATTCCACGACGGAGGTCTGGTGCCCCTGGGGCAATGCTCGGAGGTGCCGGTCTCCACCCAGGCGGGGTGGGAGCGGACGCAGATCGTCCGGGACCGGGCCGTGGTGTTGGACCCGGAGCGCACGTGGGACCCCTGTACCGGCGCCGGCACGAAGGGCGGGGTGTGGACCTTCGCGCACCTCATGCGGCAGATGGCGCAGGGCTCGGGTGCCACCCCGGAGGTCTTCGTGACGCATTGGCTGTCACGCTGGCTCAATGACGCCACCATCAACGGCGACACCGTGCCGGCGCGCCGGGCGATGTACGCCGAGGTCATTGCTCCCTGGGCCGCCGCCAGCGGGGCGCAATCCTCCCTCCTGCTCAATGCCAGCACGGGGCGCTGGGAGGTCCGGCTCGACAAGCCCCTGGACCTGGGCATCGCGCCCTTCCGACTGCTGTCCATCGTCAATCGTATCGACCTGGGCAACACGGAGGGAGGCTACGGGCGGCTGGCCCATCCCGGAGAGCTGCGCTTCGTCTTCGGACTGACCCGGCCCTCGCCCTGGGGCAATGGCGGGACGGAGGCGACGTGCAACCTCAAGCCCTTCACCGTCATCTTCGAATACGGCGTGCCGGGCACGGGGTGCCAGAAGGTCGTCGCCTGGGCGCGGCAGTGGACGCAGCTGGGCACCCATGCCTCCTTCGACGCGCTCTACCGCACACGGCTCGCGGCGATGACGGAGAGCGTCGTCCTGAGCGGAAAAGCCCCGAGCAAGAGCAACCGGAGCGCGCTCAACCAGCTTCGCACCAATGAGGCCGTCCTGGGGCCGACGCAGGGCGGCCCGTGGGAGCTGCGGGAGTTCCGGCTCGTGGACGAGGACACCGCCAGCGGCAACGACCTGCCCATCTACGGGCTCCTCCGGGTGCACACGCTGGCGATGACCCCCGATGACGCGGCCCATGACGCCCAGACGGATGCGGACGTCGACCTCTTCGTGCGGACCCTCGTGAAGGGTGGGGTGGAGTCGCCGGTGCTGGTGCCCACCCGGTGCTCCGCGGCGTTCACCGTGCCCTACCGGTTCAAGGGCCGGCCCTTCCTGGGCGGCAACTCACGGGTGGCCCCGCCCACCCACTGGGCCGCCCGCAGTGCCTCCGCGACCGACGCCAGCGACGTCTGCGCGCGCAAGGAGTTCTCCCTCAACACCTGCAATGGCTGCCACTTCAAGGACACCGGCACCAACGACTTCTCCGGCGTCAACAGCACCGCCTTCACACACATCAGCCCGACGTCGGGCCTCCCGGCGAAGCTGTCGAAGTTCCTGACGGGCGGCGGCCCCGGCTTCATGTTCAGCGTGCCGGATGCGCAGTTCGGCGCCGCGGTGGCATCGTGGCCCTTCGCGGATCTCCAGCGACGGCATGAGCAGTTGTATGACCTGGCCACCTGCGCCACATGTGGCCGCTTCCAGGGGCTGGATGCGGGCTTCCTGACGCGGATGGAGGCGCTCGCCGGGGCGGTGCCCCTGGACGTGTCCCCCGGCGCGGAGTCGCCGCCCTTCAGGGTGGGGCCCATCCACGACGTCGAGATGGTGACGCGGTTGCTGGAGGTGCGCGCCGGCTTCAAGCAGGACTCCTGGGATGCGCCGCTCAGCTTCCTCCGGCCGCCGGAGGTCTTCGTCCACTGAGGCGCCACCCGGAGCGGGGGCCCCTTTGTCCGCGCGCAGGCGGAAGAGAGGAGCCCCGTGCCTGTTTCGTCAGAACGCGCAGTCCTGTCCGCGCGTGGGCAGCGCGGACGTCGTGCCGGACAGCCACGTGTCCAACGCTCGCGCCGCCTCACGGCCATCCGCGAGCGCCCAGACGATGAGGCTCGCGCCCCGGCTCGCATCGCCCGCGCAGTACACACCCGGCGCCGACGTGGCGAACATCGCGTCCACCTGCACCGTGCCGCGCGGCGACAGCTTCACGCCCAGCTCCTCCGCCAGCGGGCCCGTCTCCGGACCGGTGAAGCCCATGGCCAGCACCAGCAGGTCCACGTCGAACACCTGCTCGGAGCCCGGTACCTCCAGGAGCTTCAGCGCGCCGCCCGGCTCGCGCTGCAGCTCCACGCGCACCGCGTGCAGCCGCTGGAGCTGACCGTCCTCACCCTCCAGCCGCTTCGTCAGCAGCGCGAAGGCGCGCTCGCCGCCCTCCTCCTGGCTGGACGACGTGCGGAACACCAGCGGCCAGCGCGGCCACGGGTTCTCCTTCGCGCGCACCGATGGCGGCGCGGGCAACAGCTCCACCTGCATGACGCTCTGCGCGCCCTGGCGCAGCGCCGTCCCCAGGCAGTCCGAGCCCGTGTCGCCGCCGCCCAGGATGATGACCCGCTTGCCCCTGGCCTCCAGCCGCGCGTCCGGCGTCGCGCCCGCCGTCACCACCCGGTTCTGGTGCTCCAGGTAGTCCATCGCCTGCAACACGCCGGACAGCTCGCGGCCCGGGACGTCCAGCTCACGGGCCCGCCGTGCGCCCATCGCCAGCATCACGCCGTCGTACTGCTCACGCAGCACGCGGTAGCCCGTCGTCGCGCCCACGTCCTCGCCCGTGCGGAAGACGATGCCCTCCGCCTCCATCAACGCGAGGCGCCGGTCCAATACCGACTTCTCCAGCTTGAAGTCCGGGATGCCGTAGCGCAGCAGTCCTCCCGCGCGGGCGTCCTTCTCATACACCGTCACGGTGTGCCCGGCCGCGTTGAGCTGGGAGGCCGCCGCGAGCCCCGCGGGGCCGGAGCCCACCACGGCCACGCGCTTGCCCGTCCTGCGCGCCGGAGGCCGGGCCTTCACCCAGCCCTCCGCGAAGGCCCGCTCGGAGATCTCCTTTTCAATCTGCTCGATGGTCACCGCGTCCCGGTCGATGGCCAGCACGCACGCGGCCTCGCACGGCGCGGGACACAGCCGTCCGGTGAACTCCGGGAAGGTGTTGGTGCGGCTGAGCACCTGGTACGCCTCCTTCCACTGGCCCCGGTACACCGCGTCGTTGAAGTCCGGGATGAGGTTTCCCAGCGGACAGCCCTGGTGACAGAAGGGCACGCCACAGTCCATGCAGCGCCCGGCCTGCCGCTTCGCCTCCTCGGGCGCCAGCGGCAGGTGCAGCTCGCGCCAGTCCTCCAGGCGCTCCGCCTTCTCCCGCTTGGGGGCGGGGACGCGCGGCCACTCGACGAAACCCGTGGGCTTGCCCATGGCTCAGGCCCCCCCGCCGACGACGTGAAGCTGCTGCACGCCCGCGGCCGGAGGCGGACGCCGCGCCGCCCGCCGTGCCTGGAGCACGCGCTTGTAGTCGGTGGGCATCACCTTCATGAACTGCGGCACCATCAGCTCCCAGTTGTCGAGCACCCGCCGCGCCAGCGTGCTGCCGGTGTGGTGCAGGTGGCGTTCGATCATCCCGTGCACGAGCCAGATTTCCGACTCGTCCACCAGCGACTCCAGCTCCACCATCTCCAGGTTGCAGCGCTCGCGGAAGGAGCGGTCCCGGTCCAACACGTACGCGGTGCCGCCGCTCATGCCGGCCGCGAAGTTGCGGCCCGTCTGGCCCAGCACCACCACCACGCCGCCCGTCATGTATTCACACCCGTGGTCGCCCACGCCCTCCACCACCGCCTGCGCGCCGCTGTTGCGCACCGCGAAGCGCTCGCCCGCGAGCCCCCGCAGGTACACCTCGCCGGCCGTGGCCCCGTAGAGCACCGTGTTGCCCACGAGCACGTTCTCCTCCGACACGAAGCGGCTGGCCTCCGGCGGATAGACGATGACGCGTCCGCCGGACAGGCCCTTGCCCAGGTAGTCGTTGGTGTCGCCCTCCAGCTCCAGCGTCACCCCCGCGGACAGGAACGCGCCGAAGCTCTGGCCCGCGGAGCCCTTCAGCTTCACCCGCAGCTTCCCGTCCGGCAGGCCCTGCGCGCCATGGCGGCGGGCAATCTCTCCGGACAGCATCGCGCCCACCGCGCGGTGCGTGTTCGCCACCGGCAGGTTGAGCAGCAGCGGCGGACCGCCCGTCAGCACCGACTGCGCCTTCGAAAGCAGCTCATGGTCCAGGTGGTCCGACACGTCCTTCTGGTGCGGCACCTTGCAGTGCCGGGGCTCGGAGGCCGGCGCGGCCGGCGCCGCGAGCAGCGCGGACAGGTCCACCTTGCGCGCCTTCCAGTGGTCCACCGCCGTGCGCTGGCGCAGCAGGTCCACGCGGCCCACCAGGTCCTCCAGCTTGCGGACGCCAAGCCGGGCCATCTGCCGACGCAGGTCCTCGGAGAGCATCATGAAGAAGCTCACGACGTTCTCGGGCGTGCCCTGGTAGCGCTCGCGCAGCGCGGGGTCCTGCGTGGCGATGCCCGCCGAGCAGGTGTTGAGGTGGCACTTGCGCAGCATGATGCAGCCCACGGAGACGAGGCTCGCGGTGGC
>SECN01000667.1 GCA_004173515.1 Myxococcaceae bacterium
GGCTTGGGGGGCTCCAGCGGCGCCCGCCGCGCCGCTGGAGCCCCCCAAGCCCGACGAGGGCCGGCTCGCGCAGCAGATTGAACAGCGCTTCGCGGACATCCAGGCCAAACGCGACCACTTCCTCGTGCTCGGCGTGCCGCAGGACGCCTCGCGCGACACCGTGAAGGCCGCCTTCCTGAGCCTCGCGAAGCTCTACCACCCGGACCGGCTGCCCCCGTCGCTGCCCCACCTGGCCCAGAAGATCACCTCCGTCTTCGAGTCCATCCGCGAGGCCTACGAAGTCCTCCACGACGACACGCGCCGCAACAGCTACCTGCAGTCGTTGCAGGGGGCCCAGGCCGCGCCCAAGCCTCCGCCGCAGGCGAACCCGGGCCGTCCCGGTGGCGCCACCGCCGGCCGGGGCAGCGCGAACGCGGAGGACCTGTTCAAGATGGCGGAGGTCTACTTCCGCAAGCGCGACTTCGTCGCCGCCAACGAGCACTACGAGCGCGCGCACACGCTGGACCCCAAGCCCCTATACCTGGCCGCCCGCGCCTGGGCCATCTACATGGACCCCAGCCGCAAGGCCGACATGGCCCGCGCCAAACAGTGGATGGCGGATGCGGTGCGCTCGGACCCGAACTGTGATCGCGCCCACTACCAGCTTGGCGTCATCGCCCGGGTGGAGAACGACATGGACCGCGCCGAGCGCCACTTCCGCGAGGCGGTGCGCGCCAACCCCAAGCACCTGGAAGCCAACCAGGAGCTGCGACTCATCGACATGCGCAAGAAGAACCCCCCCAAGAAGGGCCTCTTCCGCTGACCTGCCTGTCCTCCAGGGAGGGGACCGGACGGTTTTCCGGACAGTCCCGCCCATTGACACACCTGGAAAGCGGGCCCGATGCTTGCCCCCACGGGGCGCATCCGCTGGATCCGCTGCCCCTCCCGTTTTGAAAGGCATGCAACGTGGCCAAGCAGCACCTGCTCCTGGTCGATGGTGACGCGAAGAGCCTGCGCGTGATGGAGGTCAGCCTGAAGAAGGCGGGCTTCTCCGTCACCACGGCGATCCACGGCAAGGATGCGCTGGAGAAGGTCCAGATCAGCCCTCCGGACCTCGTGCTGGCCGACACGAAGATGCCGGAGATGGACGGCTTCGAGCTGTGCAAGACGCTCAAGTCCGACGAGCGCTTCAAGTCCATCCCGTTCGTCTTCCTGACGAACCAGAAGTCGGTCGAGTTCAAGGTGCGCGGCCTTGAGCTGGGCAGCGACGACTACCTGACCAAGCCGATCTACATCAAAGAGATCGTCGCCCGCGTGAAGATGATCCTTCAGAAGGCCGAGAAGGAACGCATCGAGAAGCGCGAGACGACCAAGGGCGGCTTCGCGGGAAGCCTCGCCGACATGGGCGTCGTGGACCTGGTCCAGACCTTCGAAATCGGCCGCAAGACGGGCGTCATCGCCATCCAGGGCGAGCGGACCGGCACCGTCTACTTCAAGGAAGGCCGCGTCGTGGACGCGGAGCTGGGCCGGCTCAAGGGCGAGAACGCCTTCTACCGGCTGCTCAACACGTTCGAAGGCCAGTTCGACGTGCAGTTCACCACGTTGGACCGCCCCGAGCGCATCGAGGTCTCCACGCAGGGCCTGCTCATGGAGGGCATGCGCCGGCTCGACGAGTGGGGCCGGATGCTCGAGCAGCTTCCGCCGCTGGAGACGGTCTTCGAGATCGACTACCACCAGTTGGCTGACCGCCTGTCGGAGATCCCCGACGAGGTGAACGGCCTCTTGCGCCTGTTCGACGGCAAGCGCGCGCTGTCGCGCGTGGTGGAGGACTCGGACTTCGAGGACCTGGCCGCGCTGGGCATCATCAGCAAGCTGTACTTCGAGGGGCTGATCCGCGAGCTGGGCAACGCGCCGCTGGAGCCCGTGCAGAGCAGCAAGCCCGGCATCGAGCAGTGGCTGAACGCCGCCCCGCCCATTCCGGTGGAGCTGCCGCCCGCGCCCGTCGAAGCCGCCCCCGTGGAGGCCCCGGCGCCCGTGGAGGAGGTCGCTCCGGAGCCCGAACCCGCCCCCGTGGCGGAGGCCGCGCCCGTCGAGGACGTGGCGCCCGAGCCGGAGCCCGCGCCCGTGGTGGAGGAGTTCACGCCCGTCGCGCAGGTGGAGCCGGGTCCGCCCGCCCCGGTGCAGCCGGCGCAGGTGATCCTCTTCCCGCCGCGCAATCGTCCCGGCGAAGGGGGTCAGCCTCCCGCGTTCGGTCAGGACGCCGCGGAGCCCGTCGCCCCGCCGCTGTCCCAGGAAGGCTCCTCATTCCTCGTGGAGCCACCCCCGGCGCACCGCGCGGTGGAGCAGGCGCGGCGCAGCCTGCTGCTCGACTGGGGCCGGGTGGACACGGAGGGCTTGAGCGCCTCCAGCACCTGGGGCCCCGGCTCGGTCTGGTCGCCCGCGCCCCGCGCGCCCATGTCGCCGCAGAGCCCCGTCGCCGCGCCCGTGGCGCATGCCGAGCCGCCGCTCACGAAGGCGCCCATCTTCGGAGGCGCGGCCATCGCGCCCAGCCCGCTGGCCCACGTGCCACCGCCGAAGCCGGCGCCTCCTTCGGACGAGGTCACGCTGGTCAGCGGCCATGGGGCCGCGCACGAGGACGCCGCGCCCCAGGACCTGGAGCCGATGGACGAGGCCTCCGAAACGGCCCCGCCGCAGCAACTCGCGCTGCCCCCGTATCCGGGGCACGGCATCGTCCCGCCCCAGGTGGGCCCGGCCAGCCTCAACGTCGAGTTCCCCGCGACGACGCCCTTCGAAACGCCCGCCTCCGCCAGCGCCCCGGTGGAGCCCTCGATGGTGGAGGAACTGCCCGTGTCGGAGGCCTCGTCCATCGGCTCCAGGTCCTGGGG
>SECN01000668.1 GCA_004173515.1 Myxococcaceae bacterium
GCGCCGCGGTCCGTGTCCATGCGGGGCAGGCGATGATGGCGCAAGCCCACCGGGACCTGCCGAAGGGCGTGCGCGACGCGCTGGGAGACAGCCCCGAAGTGCGTGCCATGCATGAAACCAGCAGCGCGGGGGCGGGTATGTCCGAGGCTCCGAAGCACCACGTGCTCCCGGACGAGCATCGGGCATGGTTCGAGCAGCGCGGCTTCAAGGGCGCCATGGACATCGATCAGTTCTGCGTCCGGTTGGAGCAGGCCCACCACGAAGCCATTCATGGCGGCGGTGACTGGCGTCTGGGCCGTACATGGCCCGGCGAATGGAACCGGATGATCATGGATGAGTTGCGGAAGTTCGAGGCCGTGGTTGGCCGGATGTTGACGCGGAATGAGGTCCTGGACATCGTCGCGGAGCGAATGAAGCTCTATGGTATCCCGATGATGTTCACCAAGGGGAGCAGCCGATGACCGACGGACGTTCGTGGCAGGGGAACTGGAAGGCCCGCCTGTATGAGCGCGTCCGCGAGCGCGGTTACGATTCGCTCACCGCCTTTGTTGCGGCACGTCCCACCACGTCGCTGTTGGCGCTGGCCGAGGAGCTTGGTCCAGACGACGTTGCCGGAGTGCAGGTGTTCAGCGGACTGGTTGCTGAAGCGGAGCGCAGTCATCAACTCACACACTTGGTGCGCGGGCAACTCGTGCGCGAACTGAGCACATATCTCCCCAATGGCTGGCCGGCCGTGATGGATGACGCGAACCGTTTCAAGGTCGCGCGCGCACTTGCCAGTTGGTACTCCTTCACCCCAGAAACCCATAAAGAGCGCGTTGACCGGGTCGGTGACGTGCTCCTTGCTACGCCACCACCCCCTGGCTGGCGTCCACTCGGTCCCGACGACGCGTTGCTGCGCATGCTCCTCCCCGACGAAGAGGCCTGAGCGGAAGGGGCGGTCCTTCGCGAACGCTGGCTGTTGACGAACCGGTCCGCGCCCTCCGACTCCTGCGTGCGCACCATGCACGCATCACTTTGGGCACGCCCTGTACCTTGCTCCCGGGGCCTGTCTTCCCCATCCTTCTGCCCTCTGGAAGTCCGCGCGCTCCCAAGGCGCACCTTCTCCCGACAGACAGAACGAAGGAGTCGCCATGTCCTCACCGCGCACCGCAGTTCCTCCCGAACACGTCGACGTGTTGATTGTCGGCGCCGGCATCTCGGGCATCGGGGCGGCCTGCTCCCTTCAGCGGGAACACCCGTCGAAGTCGTACGCCATTCTCGAAGCCCGGGGGGCGACCGGGGGCACGTGGGACCTGTTCCGCTATCCCGGCATCCGCTCTGACTCGGACCTGCACACGTTCGGGTATGCGTTCAAGCCATGGACGAGCGAGAAGTCCATTGCTGGCGCGGATGCCATCCTCGCCTACCTGCGCGAGACCGCCGCAGAGCATGGCATCGACCGCAAGATCCGACTCCACCACAAGGTGCACGGCGCGGCCTGGTCCAGTGCCGAGGCGCGGTGGGTCCTCGACGTCGAGCGCACCGACACCGGTGAGCGCATGCAGCTCACGTGTCGGTGGCTGTTCTGCGCGAGCGGCTACTACCGCTACGACCAGGGCTTCACTCCGAGGTTCGAGGGGACCGAGCGCTTCCAGGGCCGCGTCATCCACCCGCAGCACTGGCCCGAAGGCTTCGATTACAGCGACAAGCGCGTCGTCGTCATCGGGAGCGGCGCGACGGCCGTGACCCTGGTGCCCGCGATGGTCGACGAGGCGGCGCATGTGACGATGCTGCAGCGCACGCCCAGCTACATCCTGCCGACGCCCTCCGAGGACTGGCTCGCGAAGTTCCTGCGGATGGTCCTTCCGAAGGGCTGGGCGCATGCGCTCATGCGGCGCAAGAACATCGCCGTGCAGCGCTACCTCTGGCGCTTCTGTCAGCGCTACCCGCGCGCCGCCCGGCGGCTGATCCGTTTCCTGAATGCCCGGGAGCTGCCGAAGGGATATCCCGTCGACGAGCACTTCAACCCGCCCTATGCACCATGGGCTCAGCGGCTGTGCGTGGTGCCGGACGCGGACCTCTTCAAGGCCATCAGCAGCGGCCGCGCTTCGATGGTGACGGGCCACATCGACACCTTCACGGAGAAGGGCCTCCGGTTGAAGTCGGGCCGGGAACTCGAAGCCGACATCATCGTCACCGCGACCGGGTTGAACATCCTGGCGCTCGGCGGCATCGCGTTGACCGTCGACGGCGCTCCGGTGCACCTGCCGGACACGGTGGCATTCAAGGGACTGATGCTCAGCGGCGTGCCGAACTTCTCGCTCGCGGTCGGCTACACCAATGCCTCCTGGACGCTGAAGATCGGCCTGCTGTGCGAGCACTTCTGCCGCCTGCTCTCGCACATGGACGCGCACGGTTACACCCGCTGCAGTCCGGAGCTGAGCGACCCGGCGATGCCGACCCGGCCGTTGCTGGACTTCGACGCCGGGTACGTGCAGCGGTCGCTCGACACGCTGCCGCGCCAGGGGGACCAGGCCCCATGGCGGATGTCGATGGACTACCTCGAGGACATCCGAATGCTGCGGGAGGACCCGGTGGAGGATCCGAACCTGCGTTTCTCCTCTCACGTCCAGCAAGCCGCGGCTTCCGCGTCGAGCGTCAGGGCGGCGGGATGAGCGCACCGCACGTTCCGGCGCGTCCAAGTTCGCCAGGGGGGTGTACCCTCTGGCGACCCCCGGGGATGGCTGATGCGCGCGAAGGTCATGGTGTGGTGTCTGGCCCTGCTTGTCGCGGGCTGCGCTGGAGTCGAGACGCCCACCCGGCGCGGAGGCGTGCGCGAGTTCCGACAGAGCGCGTCCGTGCCGGGAGGAGCCAGCGAAAGA
>SECN01000178.1 GCA_004173515.1 Myxococcaceae bacterium
TCGCGGCCCCAGCCGTCCGGCCTGCCGATGAAGTCCATGCCGCTGCCGAAGTAGGCCGCCGGGATGCCCATGCGCGCGAAGTTGAATTGATCCGACCGGTAGAAGAAGCCCCGGTCGGAGAGCTGATCCGCCTTCACCGTGCGGCCCTGCGTCTTCGCCATCGCGGTGACGAAGCCGTCCAGGCTGGACTTGCCCAGGCCGATGACGGTGATGTCGCGCGTGCGGCCCAGGATGTTGGCGCCATCCACGTTGACGTTGGCGGCGATGCGGCCCGTGGGCACCGGCGGGTTCGCGGCCAGGTACGCGGAGCCCAGCAGGCCGTACTCCTCCGCGGCCACCGACGCGAAGAGGATGGAGCGGCGCGGGGCCTTGGGCAGCGCGGTGAAGGCCCGGGCCACGGTGAGCATGGCGGCGACGCCGGACGCGTTGTCCACCGCGCCGTTGTAGATGACGTCCTCGCCGGGCTTGCCGTCGTCCTTCCTGCCCAGGTGATCATGGTGCGCGGTGTAGAGCACCACCTCCTTGGACAGCGTGGGGTCGCTGCCGGGCAGCACGGCCAGGACGTTCGCGGTGGGCCGGCGGTGCACCTCGCTGGTGATGCGCAGCGACACCGTCACGCCCAGGGGCACCGGACGGAAGTCCCGCGTCTGCGCGGCGGCGCGCAGGGCGTCCAGGTCCTGGCCCGCCAGCTTCAGCACCTGCTTCGTGGCGTCCTCGGTGGCCCACGCCTTCACCTGGAGGCGGGGCGCGTCACCAGCGGGCAGTTCGAACTGCTCGCCCGTCCACGAGTTGCGCACCACCTGCCACGGGTAGCCCGCGCTGGGCGTGGTGTGGATGATGATGGCGCCCGCCGCGCCGGTCTGCGCCGCCTGCTCGTATTTGTAGTCCCAGCGGCCGTACCAGAGGCGCGTCTTGCCCGCGAACAGGCGCGGATCATCCTCCGGATCATTGTTGAGGATGACCAGCGTCTTGCCCTTCAGGTTCACGTCCTTGAAGTCGTCCCACTGGTACTCCGGCGCGACGATGCCGTAGCCCACGAACACCAATTCGGACGCATCCAGCTTCGCCTCCGGGGCCTGCACGCCCGACACGGCGATGAGGTCCTCGCGCGGCTTGAGCTCCAGGCGGCCTGACTTCGCCTGCACCGTCATCGTGCCCGGATGGCTGTGGATGCCCATCAGGTCGAAGCGCTGCAGGTACGTCCCGTCCGGGGCGCCGGGCTTCAGGCCCAGGGCCTCGAGCTGCGCGGCGATGTACTCCTGCGCCAGCGCGTCGCCCCGCGTGCCGGGGCCCCGCCCCTCCAGCAGGTCGCTCGCGAGGAAGCGCACGTGCGCGCGCAGCCCGTCCTGGGTGATGGCCTGCTGGGCCACCTTCTCCTGGGGCGTGACGGACGGGGCGGTCGCCGCCAGGGCGGACAGCGACGACAGGGCGACGAACAGGACGGGGAGGTGCGCCGGGAGGAGCCTCATGCGCCCTGGCCTAGCATGGCCGGCCAGGGCGCCCCCAGCGGGTTTTCAGGAGGCGGGGGCCGCCACCTTCCACGAGGTGCCGCCAGGCGTGTCCATGATGTCCACGCCGATCTCCTTGAGGGTGGTGCGCACGCGGTCGGCCGCGGCGAAGTCCTTCGCGGCGCGCGCGGCGGTCCGCTCGGCGAGCAGCCGCTCCACCTGCGCCACGTCGATGCCGCGCTCGCGCACCGCGCGGTCGCGACGGCGCAAGAGCCAGTCCACCGGCTCATCCTCGAAGAGGCCCAGCACGCGGGAGGCTTCGCGCACCTGCTCGCGCAGCACCTGGAGCGTGCGGCCCACCAGCGCCTTGTCCTTCACGGGCGGCTTGTCGGTCAGCTCGTTCATCAGGCCGAACTGGCCCGACAGCGCGCCCAGCGCCCCGGCGGTGTTGAAGTCGTCGTCCATGGAGGACTCGAACTCCGCGAGGAAGCGCGCGGGGTCACCGTGCAGCGGGCCCTTGCCGAAGTCCTTGCCCGCCACGCGCTCGTCCACCTTGCGCAGCGTTTCGTAGAAGTACTCCATGCGCATCTCCGCGTCCTGGAGCGCCTTCTCCCCGAAGCTCAGCGGGTGGCGGTAGTGCGTGGAGACGAAGAAGAAGCGCAGGGCCTCCGCGTCCACCTTGGCGAGCGCATCGCGCAGGCGCACCACGTTGCCCAGCGACTTGGACATCTTCGCGCCTTCCAGGTCCAGGAAGCCGCAGTGCATCCAGTACTTCGCCATCTCCTGTCCGGTGGAGGATTCGCTCTGGGCGATCTCGTTCTCGTGGTGGGGGAAGATGAGGTCCAACGCCCCGCCGTGGATGTCGAACGAGCGGCCCAGGAACTTCTCGCTCATCGCGGAGCACTCGATGTGCCAGCCCGGACGGCCCTTGCCCCACGGGCTGTCCCACGACGGCTCGCCGGGCTTCGCGGCCTTCCACAGCGCGAAGTCCAGGGGCGCGTGCTTGAGTTCCCCGGGGTGCACGCGCTCGCCCTGGCACAGCTCGTCCAGGTTGCGTTTGGACAGCTTCGCGTAGTCCTCGTCCTTGTCGACGGCGAAGTACACGTCGCCCTTCGCTTCGTAGGCGAAGCCCTTGTCCACCAGCGTCTGGATGAGGGCGACGATCTCCGGAATCGTCTCGCTCACGCGCGGGGACACGTCCGGTTCGCGCAGGTGCAGCGCGCGCGTGTCCTCGCGGAAGATCTCCACGAAGCGCGACGCCAGCGCCACGGGGGTCTCCCCCGTCTCGTGCGCGGCCTTGATGATCTTGTCGTCGACGTCCGTGTAGTTGCGCACGTACGTCACCTTGAAGCCCCGGTAGCGCAGGTAGCGGACCACCACGTCGAACGACGTGAAGGTGCGTGCGTTCCCGATGTGGATGTAGCTGTAGACCGTAGGTCCACACACGTAGACCTTCACCTCGCCGGGCACCAGCGGCTCCAGCGGCTCCTTCTGCATGGACATCGTGTTGAAGAGCCGGATGGATGAGGGGGCCACGGTGGAGGGTCCTCCTGGGGAGCGGGGCGGGCGCGACACTTGCGCGACGCGGTACACACTCTAGGATCCCCCGTCCCACACAGGCCAGCCTTTGACGCTGGAAGCGTTGGACAGCCACGGAAACACCGGCGGGGGCCCTGTTCGCGGCCCCGCAACCTGGGAGAATGCCCCGCATGGCTCCGCCGAATCCCAAGCGTCCGCCGCGCCCTCCCCGCCCGCCGGGGCAGCAGGCGTCCAAGGAGGATCCGGCGGAGGAGCTGCCGTTCGACGACGACGAGGTGGCGCCGCTCCAGGCGGATGATCCGCGCCCGCAGCGGGTGCCGCAGTATCCGGCGGGTCCCCGGAAGGGCAAGCGGCGGGGGCCGGGCGAGCGGACGAAGTCCGACCGGGAGCTGTCGCCCCGGTACGACTGGCAGAAGGAGTACTCGGATCCGGGCCTGTCGCCCGCGTTCCTGTACGTGGAGCGGGGGCCAGGCGTGGGGCAGCTCGTGCCGCTGCACCAGGGCTCCATCACGCTGGGGCGTTCATCCACGTCCGACCTGCGGCTCCAGCACGCGTCCATCAGCCGGCGCCACGCCCAGCTCACCCGGCGCGGCAATGTCTTCGCCGTGAGGGACCTGGGCAGCCAGAACGGCACGTTCGTCAACCGCTCGCGCATCAAGGGCGAGGTGGAGATCCGGCCCGGCGACGAGCTGAGCCTGGGCAACGCGATGCTGCGCCTGCGCGGTTCGGGCGCTCCGCCCATGGAGATCAAGACGGCGTTGGATCCCATCCTGCCGCGCGCTGGGCGTCGTCAGGTGGGCGTCGTCGTCGTGGCCCTGGCGGCGGCCGTGGTGGGCTCCGCCGTGGCGGCGTTGATCAGCCTGGTGGCCATGAAGATGACGGACGCGGCGCCGGTGCGGGCCGGGGCGGAACGGGCGTCCGCGAACGGTACTCCCGCGAAGGGCGTAGAGACGAACAGCGGGAAGGAGCCTTCCGGATCCGTGGTGCCTGCTGCTGCTTCTGGAGCTCCGGCCACTGGCGTCGCGGCGGCGCCGCCCGCGGGCACGGCGTCCGCGACGAATGGGGAGACTCCGAGCGCGACCGATGTCGCTCGGGGGCAGCAAAGAGAGACTCCCTCCGCTTCAGACATCGCCCGGGGGCAGCGCGTCTCCACGAAGGCCGGGGAGCCCCCCCCCAGCGCGACCGACGTGGCCCGGGGACAGCATGCGGTCACGCCGTCCGCGAAGGGCTCCGTGTTGGACTCCAACATCTCGGCCCCTTCCCGTGAGGACGCCCCGGCTTCGCCGAAGGCGGCCCCGACCGGCCGGAAGAACGTGGGGTCCGCCGCGACGAATGGTCCCCTGGACGAGAGAGCGCGCGAGGCCATCATCGCCCGCTACGAGACCGGGGATGTCTCAGGGGCCCTGGCCCAGGCACAGCGCGCGAACCTCGCGCCCCTGGTGCAGCAGCTCACCCGCTTCCAGACCGCTCGGGACACCGCGCAGGCCGCGCTGGCCCGGAACGATGCGCCCCGGGCGCTCGACGCGCTCAGCGCCGCCGTGCGGTTGGACCAGGACCTGGCCCACGGCTGGAGCACCCACGGGGCCGCGCTCCGCCGTCAGCTCGCGGGCCTCTACGTGGCCACCGGCCAGGACGCCATCCGCGCCAGCCGTTGGAGCGACGCGCGCGCGGCCTTCAACGCGGCCCTGAAGCACGACGCCAGCAACGCCACGGCCCGCGCCCAGTTGGCGGCCCTGGATGCACAGGAAGCCCCGGCGGCGCGGTGAAGCGCGGCGCTCCGCTTGGGAGCGCACCCCGGAAACACGACGCCCCGAGTCCCAACGAGGGAACCCGGGGCGCGGGATGCGAGCGCGGCGGCCATGGGGCCCGCCGCACCTCGAAGGCATCAGGCGAGGTTGAAGATCTTCTTCAGGTCGGACTCGACCTCTTCCTCGGTGCAGTCCTTGGCCAGCGACAGCTCCTTGATCAGCAGCGAGCGCGCCGTGTCGAGCATCTTGCGCTCGCCGAACGACAGGTCCTTGTCACCCTTGAGCAGGTACAGGTCGCGCAGCACCTCCGCGATTTCGAAGACGGAGCCCGTCTTGATCTTCTCCATGTACTCGCGGTAGCGACGGTTCCACGTCGTCGAGTCCACCGAGATGTCCTTCTCGCGAAGGATGGAGTAGACCTGCTTGACGTCCTCTTCGCTGATGATCTCCCGAAGGCCGACCGAACCGACCTTGTTGATGGGGATCATGATCCGCATCCCGTTCTCCAGGATGCGCAGCACGTAGAACGACTGGCGCTGCCCGGCGACCTCGGTGTGCTCGATGCCCATCACCTCGCCGACGCCCTGGCCCGGATAAACCGCCTTGTCACCAGTCTTGAAGCTGGTCTGCACTAACTGCCTCCTTGGAGAAAGCTTCGACCCCGGCCTTCAAGCCGGCCACTACTACCACAAACCACATCCACGGGCAACGAAATCGCCTTGACCACCCGAAGCGGGCCGCACTACCGTGTCCGGTTTTGTGCGCGGAGTCGCTCAGGGTACGAGCGCCGCAAGACGGACCTGGCGGGTGGGTGGGGGTGGGTGTTGGTTCGTTATTCGTGGCGCGACCTGGGCACGCGTCCTTTGTTCTTTCCAGCGCTGAGCCTCACGCTCGGCGCCCTCTGGGCAACCGGAACAGGGAGCGCCGCCGGGGTATTTCTCCTCTGCGCGCTTTGTCTGGGACTGCTGGGGATGGCGCTCGGCCCATTGCCGGGAGCCCATCTGGCGGTGCTCGTCGCGCTCGCCCTCACCGGCGCGGGTCTTTCCGGTTTCGAGGCCCGGGTGGAGGTTCCCCCGGCGCTGGCGGACGGAGGCAGCGCGGTGCTGGAGGGCGAATTGGAGCGCGTGGAGCGCTTCGATGGCGCCACCCGGCTGCGGCTCGCGGTGGCCCGGGCCGGCCCGTCCCAAGGGTCGGAGGTCTCCGCCCGCTTCCGCGCGAGCCTCTCCGCCCGGGGTGAGGGTCTGGACCTGCAACCCGGACAACGCGTTCGAGTGGAGGCGCGGCTCCTTCCGGACGCGCCGCCCTCCAATCCGGGCGAGCGGGACTTTTCAGCGGCGCGGCGGCGGCAGGGGGTGGCCTTCACGGGAGGCTTCGTCCCGGGGCGCCTGCTCGTGCTCTCCCCCGCCCCGGTGTGGCGCCTGACGCTGGAGGCGCTGCGGATCCGGCTGGGGGTGGCGGTGAAGCGCGTGGCGCCCTCCCCCGACGCGGCGGCGCTGTTCCTGACGCTGGCGGCCGGGCAGCGCGCGGAGTTGGACGACGCCTGGGAGGATGCGTTCTCGCGGGCGGGGCTCGCGCACGTGCTCAGCGTCAGCGGGTTGCACGTGGCGGCGCTGGCCCTGATGACGCTGGCGCTGCTGCGGCGGGCCCTGGTGCGGCTGGGCGGACGGTGGCGCTCGCTGGAGGCACGGCGGGTGGCGGCCCCCGCGGCGGTGCCCTTCGTCTGGGCCTATGTGCTCTTCACCGGCAACCAGGCTCCGGCGGTGCGCTCGGCGGTGATGGCCACGGCGGTGCTGCTGGGGCTGGGCCTGTGGCGGCGCGCGGACGGGCTCAATGGCCTTTCGCTGGCGGCGCTCGCGCTGGTGGCGTGGACCCCTTCCAGCGTGGTGGACCTGTCGCTGCGGCTGTCGTTCCTCGCCGTGCTGGGGCTGGTGCTGCTGTCGCCCGCGCTGCGCGAGGCGCTGCCGTTGAGCAGGCCCGACCCTTCCGAGCCCCGCCGGCTGAAGCGCTGGGCCGCACAAGTGAAGGAGACGGTGGCGCAGACGCTGTGCGCCAGCGCCGCGGCGACCCTGGTGGGCCTGCCCGTGGTGGCGGCGGCGTTCGGGCGGGTGAGCCTGGCGGGGCTCGTGTCCAACATCGTCGCCCTGCCCCTGTGTGGCGTGCTCACCGGGCTCGCGGCCGGAGGCGCGGCGCTCTTCGTCGTGGCCCCCGTGCTCGCGACGCCGGTGCTGTGGGCGGGCGCGTGGGCGTCGGAGCTGCTGCTGGCGCTGACGCGGGGGTTCGCTTCGGTGCCCTTCGCGGCGGTGGAGGTGCCCGGGCTCGGTCCGTTCCTGGCCCTGGCGTACGCGGTGGGGCTGGTGTGCTGGGCGCTCGGCTCAGGCCGCTGGCGCTGCGTGGGTGTGCTCACGCCGCTGGCCGTGCTGGGCGCCGTGCTGCTTCCCGGACTCGCGCCGGAGCCCGCGCTGCGCATCACGTTCCTGTCCGTGGGCCAGGGGGACGCGGTGGTGCTGCGCTCCCGGGGCCACCATGCGCTGGTGGATGCGGGCGGCGTCCCGGAGGGCGCGGACACTGGGGAGCGCTTCGTGATGCCCTTCCTCAAGGCTGAAGGCGTGTCCCGGTTGGATCTCGCGGTGCTGTCGCATCCGCATCCGGACCACGCGCTGGGCCTGGTGTCGACGCTCTCGCAGGTGCCCGCCGAACGGCTGTGGCTGTCCGCGGGGACCACCGACGGTCCCCTCTCCCGGCGCGTTATCGCGGCCGCGAAGGGAGCGGTGGTGGAGGAGGTACAGGTGGGCCATCCCGCGTTCACCCTGGGCGAGGCGACGCTGGAGGTGCTCGGGCCTCCGGTGGACCGGGAGTTGATGGAGGGCGCGAACGACCGGAGCGTGGTGCTGCGCGTGCGCCATGGCGACGTCACCGTGCTGCTCGCGGGCGACGTGGAGGAGGACGGCGAGGCCGCGCTCGCGGAGTCCGTGGGGACGGTCACGGTGTTGAAGGTGCCACACCATGGCTCGCGCACCTCCTCCACCGCGCCGCTGCTGGAGCACGCGAAGCCGCGTCACGCGGTGTTCTGCGTGGGCCGGCGCAACCGGTTCGGCTTTCCCCATCCAGAGGTGGAGGCGCGCTACCGCGCCCTGGGCACCGAGTGCTGGCGCACCGACCGCGATGGCGCCATCACCCTGGAAAGCGATGGCCAGGACGTCCGCCTGGTGTCCTTCCTGCCACACGTCGAGCAGGCCCCCCTGCCCGTTGCGGCGAGTGGGAAGCAGACCCACCGTAGCGCCGATGATTTCCGATGATCTCGATCTCCAGCAGTTGACCGTCGACCTGAAGGCCAGACTCGGTCCGGGCGAGCCCGTGGGCTACCTGCGCGGCAAGTCCCTCATGCGCGACATGCTGCTGCACATGCAGGCGAATCGCTTCTCCGAGTTGGAGGCCGAGGAGCTCGTCGACACGCTGGAGGCGCGAGGCTTCGTGCGCTTCCTGGGAGACCCGGCGGAGCGCTCCGTCGCGGACGCGCCCTGGGACATCTCCCCGCACGCGTGACGCGGGGGTTTCTCGGTCGCTGGCAGGGAGCGTTGTCTACTGGAAGACGAGCCACGCGAAGCGCGGCAGGGCGTGGAAGTCCCCGATGAAGAGCGGTGAGAAGGCCTGGCCTTCCACCTGCTTCCGGTCGTGGTGCTCCAGGCGGTAGAGGTTGAAGCGCCAGCGCTCCCCGGGCTCGGGCGGCATGTGGGGCACCTGCGCGAGGTTCTTGAAGGGAATCGCCATCTCCACGCTCCAGCCCTCGTCGCGGTCCGACGCGTCGTCCAGCGTGCCGCGCACCTTCACCGCCGTCTTCATCCCCGAGTCCCACGACAGGTCCATGCCCTGGCGCCGCGCCGGGAAGTACGCGTCGAAGAGGATGTTGTGCGGTGACACCTCCAGTTCGTTGTACGTGCGCCCGTCCGCGTTGGCGTCGAGGAACACCTCCACGACCTCCTGCTCGTAGATGGAGTCGTCGCGGTTGCGCAGCGTGCCCCAGACGTCCGGATCCTCCACGTCGAAGGCGACGTACAGGTACGCGTCGTCGTAGACGAGCCGCGCCTGGGTGCGCAGCCGGGGCGGCCGGCCGTCGAAGCTGCCCACGAGCGTCACCGGCTTCGCGCCCTTCCAGGCCTCGTCGTCGAGCACGCCGTCCAGCACGGGCGCCTTCTTCACCCGCGTGACGGTGTACTCCGGCAGCGAGGGGGGCTCGCCGCCCAGCAGCGGGCCGCGCACGCGGTTGTCCCCCTGATGCACGCGCGGATCATCCACCCCCAGGCGCTCGTCGCCGCGCCAGAAGCCCAGCACGACGCGGGCGGGGCTGTTCGGCATGGCGACGGTGTGCACGTCCTCCACCACCTTGCCCACGGGCCACGTCTCCAGCGGCGCGGCGCCGTCCTGGAACTCGTGGTCGGCGTTGGCGAGCATCTGGCCGCTCTCCGCATCCACCACGTGCACGAAGAAGTGGAAGCCCTGCGGGGGCGCGCGCACCGCCTGGAAGTAGTGCGCGAGCTTCACCGGCTGCCCGGGCGGGGCCTTCTCCGGCGTCACACGCGTTCCCAGGTAGACGATGGATCCGCCCGCGAAGGTGGCGCCGCTGCGCAGCGTGAGCTCCGCTGGGGCCGCGTCCAGCGTGCGGATCGCCGTGGGCGTGGGCAGCCGGGGCGTGCGGTGGGCGGGCCCCGCCTGTTCGTCGCGGCAGGCGGCGACGAGCACGAGGGAGGACAACAGCGGGAACAGGACGCAGGGGTGGACGCGCATCGAAGGCCCGGAGTCTACCCTTCCCCGTCTTCCGGGAAGCGTTCTTCCGTCGGTGGGACAGCACGTTCCCATGCATGGGCAACCGGTCCGCAAGGGAGGGCGGCCGAGCTGTCGGGCCCCCCGGTCCCTGTTGGCGTGTCCGGAGGGGCACCCCATGTTTCGGTTCATCACAGGGAGGGGTAACCAGATGAACAAGGGACTGTTGGCGGGTGCGGTGGCGATCTCGGTGTTGGCGGCGGGTTCCGCGCAGGCGGCTTCGACGGAGCTGCGCAGGTCCACGAACACGCGAGGGCTTTCCTTCATGGTCGGCGGCGGCGTGGAGGGCTACACGGACGCACTGCGGACGCAGATTGATCCGGGCCTCGCGTACGGCGTGACGATTGGCCTCAAGCCGACGAACGTGGTGGGCGTCGAGCTGGGCTACACGGGCAGCGTCAGCGAGTTCAACACCGGCGGCGTGCTGGCGACGAACGCGAACGGGCCGGACATCGTGCGCAACGGCGTGCAGGGCGCGGTGACGATCGGCCTCACGGCCACGCGGCTCCAGCCGTACATCATGGGCGGAGTGGGCGTCAGCCGCTACAACGTGCGCGCCATCGCGCCGGGCTTCCAGGACGACACGGTGGGCAACGTGCCGGTGGGCGGCGGTCTGCGTCTGCAGTTGGGCAGCTTCACCGCGGATGCGCGCGTGAACTACAACTTCCTCTTCGACCAGGGCTTCGCCGCATCGCTGCCGGCGTCCGACGTGGACCTGGGCGGTGACGAGACCTTCAGCAAGGGCGGGCGCTACATCGGCACGCTCAACCTGGGCGCCACCTTCTAGACACTCCGCGGACTCCCGCCGTCCCGGCCTCCGGACACGGAGGGCCCGGGGCGGATGGGGGCCCTGGGGCAACCGCGCGAAAATCCAATGCCCGGTGGCAGGCGTGATGCTTGCTGCCGGGCATTCGCATGCGCTTCGAATTCGAGCACCTGGGCACCCCCACCCCGTTCGAGCTGACCGAGGGACAGCACCTGCTGGGAGGCGGCCCCGAGGACCACGTCCACCTGGAGGGCCTTCCGCCGGGGCTGCTCACCCTGAGCATCGAAGCCCAACGGCTGACGGTGGAAGCGGTGCGCAGCTTCACCGTCAACTCGGTGCGCGTGCTGCCCGGCGTGTCACGCCTGGTGATGCCCGGAGAGGTGCTGGGTCTTCCTGAGGGCATGTGCCTGCGTGTGCTCGCGGAGCCGAGCGCCACCGAGCGCGGCGTGGGCACCGTCGCGTTCCTCAAGGGACTGCTGACGGATTCGGAGTCGCGTCCGTCCCGCGCCGCCACCCTTACCTGCCTCACGGGGCTGGACGTGGGCCGCTGTCATGCGCTCGCGGAGGCGAACACGGACATCGGCCGGGGAGACGGGGTGGCCCTGCGGCTTCGCGACCGGGCCGTGTCCCGGCTGCACGCGCGGATCCGTCGCGAAGGCGCGGGGTTCGTGCTGGAGGACCTGGGCACGCCCAACGGTGTGCTCCTCAACGGGGTGCGCCTGGAGGCGCCCGGGACGCTGGCGGAGGGCGACGTCATCGAACTGGGACGGTCCCTGCTGCGCTTCCAGGCGGCGTTCGACGATGCTCCAGAAGGCGGAGCGCTTGTCCTCCCGGTTTCCGAGGACGGTGTGCCCCAAGCAACGCTCCTGCCTCCTGAACGCGAGCAGCGGCGCGGGCGTTCGGAGGGATGGATCATCGCCACGGGCGCCTTGCTGGCGCTGATCGGGTTGCTCCTCACCTACGTGCTGGCGGCGGAGTGAGGAGGCCTTCAGCCGGGCAGCGGCGAGAGGCCCGCGCGCTCCACCAGGAGCGTGGCCAGGTAGCGGTGGTGGCGGAAGAAGCTGGTGAAGTGCACGAAGCCCCTGCGGCCCCGGATGGCATAGACCGTCACCGGGCCGGGCAGCACGTCCAGCTTGCGGATGTCCGCGAAGGAGAAGCGCCGGGTGCGCACCATGCCCCGACAGGTGATGCCTCGGGAGTCCACTTCGATGCGGGTACGGCCGTAGTAGATGACGGACACCGCGAAGAAGAGGACGAAGAAGGCCGCGGACAGGAACGTCTTCAGCGGCACCCCGTCGAAGCGGAACAGGTAGACGAGCACTCCGAGCCACAGCAGGCCCGCCGCCGCCATCGTCGCGGCGAGCACCCGCCGGGGGCGAAAGACCTGCTGCGACTGCTTCCCCTCCGCCGTCCGTTCCAGTCCGTCCATGACTCCTAAAATAGTGGCGCGGACAGCCCCTGGAACGATGCCCGGCTGCTCTCCAGGCGGGCAGTCAGCGCAGGCGCTCGGCCTTCTGTCGGGACTCCGCCTGGAGTTCCGGGCGCACGTCCGCCGCGCTGGACTTCGCGTAGCGCAGGTAGAGGTCCCGGGCCTCCAGGTTGCGCCCCAGGGCCCGGTACGCCTCCGCGAGGCCGTACAGCGGCGAGGCGGAGTCTGGCTCCAGCTTCAGCGCGAACTGGTAGTCCGCCGCGGCCTCCGCGTACCGGCGCAGGCCGATGTTGGCGCTGCCTCGCGCGGTGTAGGCCACCGTGAGCAGGGGCTCCTGCTGCACAGCCTGCGTCAGCGTCTGGAGCGCGGCCGCGTAGGCGCGCTGGCTGATGTGCTGGACGCCCTGCTCGTAGGCGCGGCGGGCCTGGGCCCGCGTCGTGTCCGCGACAGGGCCCGAGCCGGGAGACTGCCCCATGGCCTGTGGGGAGGTGCCGGCCTCCGCCTGCTTCGCGCGCGCCCGGGTGATGTTGTCCTGCGCACTCTGCCGGATGGCGGCATCCTGGGTGAGGCGCGAGGCCTGCTCCCACTCGTCGATGGCGCGCCCGTAGTAGCCGAGCACCGCCAGCGCGTTGCCCAGCTTGAAGCGCGCCTCCACGTGCTCTGGCGCCGCGTGCTCCGCGTCGAGGAAGGCGAAGGCCGCCTCGCGGTAGCGGCGCTCGCGCATCAGGGCGTCCCCATCCCGGATCCGCGTGGCGGCCAGCACGGCCTGCGAGGTGCGCTGCGGCTGCGACTGCGGCTCCGCGGAAGCGAAGGAGCCCGCCGCCCGCCCCGCGGATCCGGGATGGGGACGCCCTGATGCGCGAGCGCCGCTACCGCGAGGCGGCCTTCGCCTTCCTCGACGCGGAGCACGCGGCGCCAGAGCAC
>SECN01000669.1 GCA_004173515.1 Myxococcaceae bacterium
CCTTCGCGACGACGAGCGCGTAGAATCGGTGGGCTCACTCAGTGAAATTGGAGGGCGCCTTATCATCGCAACAGCTCGCGTTGAGGCTCGACTTACCAACCAATTTATGGAGATCTTCTTGGTGTACTGCGGTGCTTGGTGCACTTCTTCCAAGGTACTACTAGACGTGGTATGCACTGTGCTTACGGGAGGGGAGGCTTTGAATGCTCGCAAGCAAGCACTTTGCTTGCCTTGATACACAGTAATGCCCTGATCGCATTGCAAAAGAGCAGTGAGCAGATTTGAAAGCTGTCTACGTTTGAAGTTTCTATATCTGATGTTTGTCTGCCAAGAGCAGGACTGAGGCCTGTATGTGCCTGCCAGACAGACTGCAACCCTCAGAACGTCTCATGCTGGCTTGCACCCCACATTTCTGCCGGGCAAGTTACTGCAATAGAAAAATCTGATGTTGAAAGTATGACCTAGGAAGAGGACAGACACTGGCTCATCTGCCCCCTCCCCCGAGCGCCGGGGGCCTTTCCCCCTGGATGCCCTCCGAGCGCTCCGGCAGGTGCGTCCAGGGCGGACACGTCCCTCCCGGAGTGCGCATCCCAAGATGACAGGGAGGCCCGAGAGGCTTATCCAAGGAGGTCCGGCAGCGGTCCCACCGGTTTCACGCCCACCACCCGAACCGAAGGCGCACGACGCATGAAGCTGTTGCTGGCAGGCCGACGAGGAGCAAGCGATCCGCTGTCCGCCCCCCCAGAGGCGCCCCAGCCCTGGTTGCAGCGGGTGGAGGCCTGGTTCCAACAGACCGTGGGAGACCTGCTGGAGGACGGGACGCGCATCGAGGAGGGCCCCCAGGGCGCCCCCGTGCTGCGCCTGCGCCTGCACCCGGCCGCGGGCGAGGTGTCGCTGCTGGCCGCCACGCAGGAGCGCATCGTCGTGTCCGCGGAGACCAGCGCCGTGGGCCCCGGCTACCACCTGTTCCTGTGCGACCTGCTCAAGTCCCTGGGTGACGCGCACGCCATCAGCTGGGCGCCGCCCGACGAGGACCTGGGCGTGGGCGACGCCACGGGCTACTTCCACACCGGCGACGCCGGCCCGGTGGAAGGCCACATGCTGACGTGGTTGCAGCAGTCGGTGGGGCAGGTGCTGCTCATGCGCAGCATGGGCAACTCCGGCTTCGCGCTGTCCATGCGCTTCGGCCACACCTTCCAGCACCCGGGCGCGCTGCTCACGCCCATGGGCCCCCGCGACGAGAAGTGGCTGCGCGCGGTGGTGGACGACCCGCGCCACGGCGCGGATGTGTTCCCCTGGTGGACGCCCGGCCTGGACGCGCGCGTGCGCTTCAACCGCGCCGTGTGCCGCCTGTGGACGGACATCGTCTGGCGCGCGCCCTTGCTGGACGAGGAGCGCCTGCGCCTGCGCGACGTGGCCCGGCTGCTGGAGCTGGCGTGGCGCGAGGACCCCACGCTCCCCTACCCCTGGCGCGAGTGGCAGGAGGTGCTCGGCTACCTGGGCGTGGGGGGAACGCTGGCGGAGGAGGTCCACCGCCGGGCCCTGGAGTCACCCGGAACCGGGCCCTCCATCGGCTACCGGCGGGGCTCCGTGCAGGTGGCGCTCCCCGAGGGGTGGGAGATCCGCATCCCCGGCTCCCTGGCCGAGACCCGCCTGGGCGACGGGAGCTGGGTGGCCCGGGACCACCGTCGCACCGTGCGGGTGCTGCCGCTGGAGGACTCGGCGGAGGAGCAACTGGCGCCCACCAGTCCAGAGCGACGGGCCCTGGAGTTGGAGCACCACGGGGCCCGCGTCAGTGGCCGCGCGTCGCTCCACGTCGAGCCCGGGGACTGCCGGCTGACGGCCCTCTGCCGCTCCGGCAACCGACGCGCCCTGTGCGTGGTCAGCTTCGATGATCCGGAAGAGCAGGATTGGGCCCTGGGCACCTGGCGCTCGCTGGACCATGCCGTGGCGGCCTGAAAAGCAGGCATTTGCGGCCCAAACCACCCGCTGAACCGCTCGCGGGTGGACATTCGGCATGGCCGGACGTCTTGCCGCACCGCGAGGTCGCACCCACATTCCGTCGGCATTTTCCCCACGGAAATCGAGCGATACCCATGAGCAGCAAGCGGGAGATCTGGCCTGGCAAGCCCTGGCCGCGCGGTGCGACCTTCGACGGTTCGGGAACCAACTTCGCGGTGTACTCGCAGGTGGCCACCCGGGTGGAGGTCTGCCTGTTCGACAAGGCGGACCCGACGAAGGAGATCGAACGCTTTGATTTGCCCGTGAGCACGGAGTTCGTCTGGCACGGCTATGTGCCGGAGCTGGAGCCCGGGACGCTGTACGGCCTGCGCGTGCACGGCCCCTATGAGCCGGAGAAGGGCCACCGCTGCAACCCGCATAAGCTGCTGGTGGACCCCTACGCCAAGGCGCTGCACGGCGAGGTGGACTGGAAGCAGCCGGTGTTCGGCTACCCCCTGGACCACCCGAAGAAGGACCTGATGCGCGACGAGCGCGACAGCGCCGCCGGCGTGCCCAAGAGCGTCGTGGTGAGCGACTTCTTCGACTGGGGCAATGACCGGCGCCTGGACATCCCGTGGCGCAAGACGGTCATCTACGAGGCGCACGTGCGCGGCCTCACCATGAAGCACCCGGGCGTGCCGGAGCACCAGCGCGGCACGTACGCGGGCCTGGGTTCGCCGGCCATCATCGAACACCTCCAGAAGCTGGGCGTGACGTCGGTGGAGCTGCTGCCGGTGCACGAGTTCGCGGACGACTCGTTCCTCAACGACAAGGGCCTGTCGAACTACTGGGGCTACAGCACGCTGAACTACTTCTCCCCCGAGCAGCGCTACGCCAGCCGCAAGACGAGATGCACGTGGACGGGTTCCGCTTCGACCTGGCCACGGTGCTGGGCCGCGTGGGCAAGGGCGGCTACGACCCGAACGCGCCCATCTTCCAGATCATCAACCAGGACCCCGTCCTGAGCCGCGTGAAGCTCATCGCGGAGCCGTGGGACGTGGGCATGGGCGGCTACCAGGTGGGCGGCTTCCCGTCGCCGTGGCACGAGTGGAACGGCAAGTACCGGGACGCGCTGCGCAAGTACTGGAAGGGCGACGAGAACCAGGCGTCGGAGGTGGGCTACCGGCTCACCGGCAGCGCGGACCTGTTCGCGGCGGCGCGCCGCAGGCCCCAGGCGAGCATCAACTTCGTCACCGCGCACGACGGCTTCACGCTGCACGACCTGGTGACCTACAGCTCCAAGCACAACGAGGCCAACGGCGAGCACAACCGCGACGGCGCGGATGACAACCAGGCCTGGAACTGCGGCGTGGAGGGAGAGACGGACGACAAGGACATCATCTCCCTGCGCGAGCGCCAGAAGCGCAACCTGCTGGCGTCGCTCTTCATGTCCAACGGCGTGCCCATGATTGTCGCGGGCGACGAGATGGGCCGCACGCA
>SECN01000179.1 GCA_004173515.1 Myxococcaceae bacterium
GCGGGCCTGTTCCATCAGCCGCCCTCCGTGCTGCTGCACCTGCCCGCCGTGGACACCGCCAGCCTGCGCTATGGCCTCCAGTCCGGCGCGCAGTTCGACGTGGGCGCGGAGTGGAAGGCATTGGAGGGCCTGGAGCTGAGCGCGGACGCGTACTTCAACCCGCTGTCACGCGCGGTGGAGTTCGACCTGGTGGACGTGGCGGAGAACCGCCGGCGCCGGGGCAGCCTGGGGCAGGACCCCGCCACCACCGGCTACGCCTATGGCCTGGACCTGATGGCGCGCCACCCGCTGGGCGACCACTGGTTCGGCTGGGTGTCGTACAGCTTCTTGCAGAGCAAGCGGAAGACGCGCTTCGCCCGCATCGGCGACGACAACGGGGTGCTGGAGACGGTGGAGGGTGAGCTGCCCTTCGCCTTCGAACAGGCGCACGTGTTCAACGCCGCGCTCAGCTACAAGTTCGGCAACAACTGGACGGTGGGCACGGTGGTGCACTTCAACACCGGCCGTCCGGAGTCGGGGCAGATCACCTCCCAGACACAGCGCTGGGTGACGGATGCCGACGGCGGGGGACGCTGGGTGCGCCAGGACTTGGACCGCGCCGGACGGCTGGATGCGTTCTTCCGCGTGGACGCGCGCATCGCGAAGTCGTGGGCCTACCAGGACTTCACCCTGGATGCGTCGCTCGACGTGCTCAACCTCTCCGCGCAGCAGGAGGTCATCGCCTACAACCACACCGCCGAGGGCCTCCAGGATGAGCCCGGCCTCTTCCCCGTGCGGGAGCCCGTCCGACCCACGCAGGCTGCGAGCGCTATCCGGAGGACCCCATCTTCGCGTACGGCCGCGTGCGCCAGATGGACGGCTCGCCGCTGGCCGGCGCTCCGCTCACCCTCGAGCGTCGCCGCGACGGCGTCTTCTCTCCCCTGAGCACCGCCACCACGGAGGCCAGCGGCGACTTCACCTTCGAGCTGCTCTCCGGCGACGCGGTGCACTGGGGCGACCTCTACGAACAGCAGTCCCGGCTGCGCCTGTCATTGCCACTGGACGCGACCGGGCGGGGGATGTTCGCCCTGTTCTACCTGGAGGACGACGTGGAGCTGCCCACACTCCAGCCGTGGGATGCCCACCCGCGCGTGGACGTGGGCTCCCAGGGCCCTTCCGTGGCCTTCCCGCCCCCGCCTCCGCCCCTGGAAGTGCCGGAGACGGCGAGCCTGCCGGAGGTCCTCAGCCCGGACGACAACACCTCGGTGTTCCTGTCCCCCACGGCTCCGGCCCCCTTGCTGTGGCTCACCTCGCAGGGTTCCCTCCTGTGGCGACACACGGGCACGACGTCGCCGTGGACGCCGTCCCCCTACGTGATGGAGGACTTCGCCTCGCCCCAGGTGCAACTGCGCGCCGTCAGCGTGGGGAGCTGGGGGTTCTCGCCCCTGGGCGGAGAGCCCAGCGGCGTGAGCTTCCGGGTGGAGTGGAGGACCGCTCATGAGCCCCTGCCCGCGGGCTCGCTGCGGCCCGTGAGCCGGGGCGCGACGTGCGAGCCGCCCTTCCCGGAGGTCTGTCCCTGGACGGATGGCCGGCTGGAGTCCGTGCTCGTGGCCGACCCGAAGACGGCACCGCTCGTGTACAGCCTCGTCGTCACGCTGCCCCAGCCCACGCGCCCGCGCCATGTGGTGGTGCGAGGTCTGGGCAACGCGCACGGCTACGAGGGCAAGGAGTGGCTGGTGCTGGAAGGCAGCCTGGACGGTGAGCACTGGCGGTTGCTCAGCCGGACGGTGCTGCGGGACCAGGACACACGCGAGCGAATCGAGGGCTCCTTCATCTACAGCAACTACACCGACCTCGCCCAACAGGACTCGCCCTACGGGGATTCCCCTATCCTCCTGGGAGACAAGCAGCCCGTCTTCGTCGAGCTGCCCCTCACCGACGCCGAGCCCGCCCGCTACGTCCGGCTGTCCGTGGAGCTGCTGGAATATGACGGTGGCACGACGCCCGGAGCGCTCCTGTCCCTCGCGGAATTGTCCGTCTTTGAATAGCACTGGCCGTGTCTGACCATGCAACCCATTGGGATTGCTTGTGTGGGATGAAGCCCCGGAGGCCCTCCCAACCCAATAAATCAAGAAAGAAAGGCCAGCTCGTTCAAGACATGGGGCACGCAGCCCCCCGCGCCCGAGGAGGGACCAATGATTGCGCTGACCTGGACGTACGGGCAGCTCCTCAGGGGCGTGGCGGAGATGGTGCGGCGGGTGTTGCTGGTGCAGTTGCTCCTGCTGGCCCCCTGCTTCTGGTTGCTGGAGCTGTCCCAGAACGTGGCCTTCCGGTGGATGAACGGGGACTGGGGCTGGGTGTACCCGGAGTCGCCGCACCGCTGGTTCTCCATCGTCAGCCTGGGGTTGTGGAGCGGGGCGGTGGTGGCGCTGTGGGCCCTGAACACGTACTGGTTCCGGCCCGCGCGGATGGCCCGGTGGCAGCGCGTGCTGTGGGCCAGCGCGCTGTGCTGGCTGGGGCAGTGGCTGGGCGGCTTCATCGCGGCGGAGGTGTTCCACCATCCGTTCCAGGTGTGGCCCGGCACCCGGCTGGTCTACGTGAGCTTCAGCACCCTGCTCTTCTGGGCGGCCAACGCGGCGCTGTACCTGTGGGTCGTGAGGGATTCCGAACCCGTCTCCGAGCCCGCGGTCCCCAAGGCGTCCGAGCCGGCCGCGCCCGTCACGCGCGCGGAGCGTCCAGCGGGAGCCTGAGCCGCGCGCGGCAGCCGCGTCCGTCGGTGCGGTTCTCCAATCGCAGACCGCCGCCGTGGGCCTCGGCGATCTGCCGGCTGAGCGCCAGCCCGATGCCACTGCCCTGGGGCTTGGTGGTGAAGAAGGGCACGAAGAGGTTCGCGGTGTCGGACAGGCCCGGGCCCTCGTCCTCCACCCAGACCTCCACCGCGCCGGGGGTGTGCACCGCCCACGAAACCCAGACACCGCCCTGGCCCCCCTCCTCCGACAGGACGGCGTCCACCGCGTTGCGGACCAGGTTGATGAGCACCTGCTCCAGTTGATCCGCGTCCCCGGGCACCGTGAGCGCGGGGCCGGGGCGCACCGACACCGGATGGCGCGGCTCCAGCGCCACCACGCGCCGCACCCACGCCTCCACCTCCACCGTGCCCGGCGTGGGGGGCGGCAGGCGGGCCAGCCTCGCGTGGGCGGACATGAAGCGCGCCAGGGACTCCGCGCGGCGGGCGATGATGCCCAGCCCGTGTCGCGTGTCCTCCTCCCAGTCGTCGGGGCGGGGCACCTGGGCCACCAGGTCCCGGAGCGCGTCCGCGATGGATTGGATGGGCGTGAGCGAGTTGTTGATTTCGTGGCTGAGCACGCGCACCAGCCGGCGCCACGCCTCGCGCTCCTCCTCGCGCAATGCCAGACGCAGGTCCGTGAGCACCACCAGTTGGTGCGGTTGGCCGCCCTCCCGGAACGTGCCGCGCCACAGCTCGTAGGGGCCGCCCTCTTGCGCGAAGGCTCGCGTCAGCCGGCGCGGCGCGGGGCCCTCCAGCAATTCCTGCCATCCCAACGCCTGCGCCCGCTGCCCCACCAGCTGCGCGCGCGGCAGGCCCACCAGCCGGGCGCCCGCGCGGTTCACCAGCTTCAGCGTGCCCTCCGCGTCGAAGGCCAGCACCGCCACGTCGATGGCCTCCATCACCTGCGCGAGCAGGGCGCCCGCCTCCATCGCGCCCAGCCGCTGTTCGCGCAGGGTGTCCCCCAGCGCGTTGACCTCCAGCAGCACCTCGCCCAGCGCGTCGCCCGCGCGCTCGCCCCGTCCGCGCACGGAGTAGTCCCCCTCGCGCAGCGCGGCCAGCAGGCCCGCCACCGTGTGCAGCGGCCGCACCACGCGCTCGCGCAAGGCCAGACATGCGCCAACGGGAACCACGAGCACCAGCACGGACAGCGTCCAGCGCACCTTGGCGCTGAAGTCCCCGGTCCACAGCAGCGCCAGCGACACGACGACCGCGGGCAGGCTCGCGAGGACCGCGAGCCACACGACGCGCAGGTCGTGCGGCCAGGGCTTCGGCCGGAGCCGCGACGTCACCGGGCGCCCTTGATGCCGTAGTACTGGAGCCGCCGGTAGAGCGCGCTGCGCGACAGGCCCAGGGCCTTCGCCGCTTCGCTCACGTTGCCGTCCTGGCGGCCCAGGGCGCGCTCGATGAGGTAGCGCTCCACCTCCTCCAGCGTCATCTCCTCCAGCCGCGCGGAGCCTCCAGGGCCCTGCCCCGCGCGCTTGAGCAGCAGGTCCTCCGCCTCCACCCGGTCCCCCGTCGCCATCAGCAGCGAGCGCTCCACCGCGTGCTCCAGTTCGCGCACGTTGCCCGGCCACGGGTAGGCCAGCAGGGCCTCCAGCGCGTCCGGCGACAGGTGGACGCCGGGACGGCCGTAGCGCTGGCCCTGGGCCGCGAGGAAGTGCGCGGCGAGCAGCGGGATGTCCTCGCGACGCTCGCGCAGGGGCGGCAACAGCACCTCCACGGTGTTGAGCCGGTAGAGCAGGTCCTCGCGGAAGCGGCCCTCCGTCACCGCCCTGCCCAGGTCCACGTTGGTCGCGCTCACCACGCGCACGTCCACCTTGCGCATGCGCGACGAGCCCACCGGGTGCAGCTCCCCCGTCTGGAGCACGCGCAGCAGCTTCGCCTGCTGGCCCAGCGGCATGTTGCCAATCTCATCCAGGAAGAGCGTGCCGCCGTCCGCCAGTTCGAAGCAGCCGATGCGGTCCGTCTTCGCGTCGGTGAAGGCGCCCTTCACGTGGCCGAACAGCTCGCTTTCGAAGACGCCCTCGGACAGGCCTCCGGAGTTCACCGCGACGAAGGGCCGGTCCGCGCGGGGGCTGGCCGCATGAAGCAGGCGCGCCACCACCTCCTTGCCGGTGCCGTGCTCCCCGGTGACGAGCACCGGCGCGGCGGACGGCGCCACGCGTTCGATGAGCCGGCGCACCGGCAGCATGGCGCGCGACTCGCCCACCAGCGGGGAGCGCCCGCCCTGTTCGCGGCGCAGGTGCTGGTTCTCCTCCTCCAGCCGCCGGGTGCGCCGCAGCGCGCGGGCCAGCTCCAGTTGCGTGCGCAGCGTCGCGAGCAGGCGCGTGTTGTCCCAGGGCTTCTGCACGTAGTCCCGAGCCCCCGCGCGCATCGCCTCCACCGCGCCCTCCACGCTGCCCCACGCGGTCATCACCACCACGGGCAGCAGGGCGTCCCGCGCGCGGAGCTGACCGAGCAGGTCCAGGCCCTCGCGCCCGGACGTCGTGTCGCGCGCGTAGTTGAGGTCCATCAGCACCAGCTCCACGTCCTCGGCATCCAGCGTGGCCAGCACGCCCGAGGGGGACTGCGCGCTCACCACCGTGTAGCCGTCGCGCTTGAGCAGCAGCCGCAGCGCCTCCAGCACGTCCGACTGGTCGTCGGCCACGAGGATGCGGGTGGGACGCGGAGCGCTGGGGGATGGGGACTCGGACACGGGGGACACCACGGGGGAGGACTGTGCCAGAAACAGGGAGGGGTTAGTCGGCGCGCAGCGCGATGATGGGGTCCACGCGCGTGGCCCGCCGGGCGGGCAACCACGACGCGCCCAGCGCCACCCCGGTGAGCAGCAGCGCCACGCCGCCGAAGGTCCACGGGTCGTCCACCGACACGCCATACAGCAGCGAGCCCAACAGCCTCGCCAGCGCCAGGGACAACACGAGCCCCACGCCCACGCCCGCGAGCGACAGCCGCAGCCCCTGTCCCAACACCAGACGGAGCACGTCCCCCCGCGCCGCGCCCAGGGCCATGCGGATGCCCAGCTCCCGCGTGCGCTGCACCACCGAGAAGGCGATGACGCCCGACAGGCCCAACGCCGCGAGCAGCAGCGCCCCGCCCGCGAACAGGCCCAGCAGCAGCGCCGACAGCCGCCGAGCCCCAATCGCGTCGTCCATCCGCCGGGAGAGCGGGGACACGTCGAACAGCGGCAGGTCCGCGTCCACCGCGCGCAGCTCCGACTCCACCGCGACGCGCAGCGCCTCCGGGTCCCCCGACTTCATGCGCAGCGCCAGGCCCATGTACACGGAGGGCCGCTGCGACAGCGCGTAGTACGCGGCGGGACGCGCGGGGACATCCAGCCCCCACTCGCGCAGGTCGTCCACCACGCCCACCACCGTGGCCCACTGGTTGTCCGGACCGTGCAGCTTCATCCGGTGACCCAGCGCATCCCCCTTCGGCCAGAAGATGTTCGCGCAGGACTGGTTGATGACCACCGCCCAGGGCGCGTCCGGCCCATCCCGATCCTCCAGCAGCCGGCCCTGTCGAAGCGTGACGCGCAGGGCGCGCAGGTAGCCTGGCGTGGCGGCGCGGTACTCCACCGCCTTCCACAGCTCACCCGGCAGCCGCTCGCGTCCCTCGATGTCGAAGCTGTGGTCCATGGCGCCCCCCAGCGGGAGCACGTTCGTGAGGCCCACGGACTCCACGCCGGGCAGCCCCTGGAGCCGGGACAGCAGGCCCTGCTGGAAGGCCACCTGCTGGGACTTCTCCGGGTACGTCACCCGGGGCAGCGCCAACTGTCCGGTGAGCACGCCTTCGGAGGTGAAGCCCGCGTCCACGCGCCGCAGGGCGAGGAAGCTGCGCACGAACAGGCCCGCGCCCACCAGCAGCACCAGCGCGAGCGACACCTGGGACACCACCAGCGCGGAGCGCACCCGGCCCGTGCGGTGGCCCCCCGTGCTCCGCGAACCCTCGCGCATCGCCGCGCTCAGTTCCGTGCGGCTGGCCTGGAGCGCGGGCACCAGCCCGAAGATGACGCCGGTGAGCAGCGACACCGCCAGGGTGAAGAGCACGGACGGGAGATCCAGGCGCACCTCGCGGGCGCGCGGCAGGCCCTCGCCCACCACCGCCACCAGCGCGTCCGTGCCCCACATCGCCAGCAGCAGGCCCAGCGCTCCGGCCACCACCGACAGCACCACGCTCTCCGTGAGGAACTGCGCCACCAACCGT
Organism: Myxococcaceae bacterium; assembly: GCA_004173515.1. Classification (GTDB taxonomy): domain Bacteria; phylum Myxococcota; class Myxococcia; order Myxococcales; family Myxococcaceae; genus Corallococcus. The sequence goes on from SECN01000179.1 coordinate 6,971, forward strand.
CCACGCCCCGCCCCCAACGCCGCGCGGATGGACACCTCGCGGCTTCGCGCCACCGCCCGCGCGAGCAGCAGGTTGGCCACGCTGGAGCACGCCACCAGCAGCACGAAGCCCACCGAACCCCAGAGGAGCCACAGCGTCTCCCGCACCCCGCCCACCACCTTCTCCTCCAGCGACTTCACGCTCATGGACCAGCCCGCCTGTTTGTATTGGTCCACCAGGTCCGGCGTGCGCTCGGCGCCCAGGCGCATCAGGTCCGCGCGAGCCGCGTCCAGCGTCACCCCGGGCTTGAGCCGCGCCAGCACGTTCAGGTAGCGGTTGCCCCGCTTGGACTCCTGCGTCTGCTCCGGCGTGGGCGCGAAGGGCACGTACAGCTCCGCGTCCTCCGGGTAGGCCACGCCCGGCGGCAGCACGCCCACCACCGTGTGCGCCTCGCCGTCCAACCGCAGCGAGCGCCCCAGCACCTCCGGGTCCTTCGCGAAGTGCGCGCGCCACGCGGCGTCCGTGAGGATGACGACCTTGTCCCGGCCCGGCGTCTCCTCATCCCCGGTGAAGCCGCGCCCGAGCACCGGGGCGACCCCCAGCGTGGGCAGCAGGGAGGCCGTGCCGATGACGACGTGGAAGCGGCGGGGGGACTCCTGCCCGGTGAGCGTCATGTCATCGGGCCGGAAGGCCGCGAGCGACGCGAAGGCCCGCGCCTGCGTGACGTAGTCCCGGTACTCCTGGATGGAGCTGGACACCTCCTTGAGGCCGAAGGCGTCGAAGTTGGGCGACAGGTGCACCAGCTCCTCCGGCCGCGCGAAGGGCGGAGGCGTCAACAGCACGCCCTTCACCACGCTGAACACGGCGCTGTTCGCGCCGATGCCCAAGGCCAAGGTCAGCACCGCCACCACCGCGAAGCCGGGGGCGTTGCGCAGGGTCCGCAGGGCATAACGCAAGTCATTGAGCAGGCGTTCCATGGACATCCTCCTCAACGAAGCTGTTCGTCCTGCACCACGCGACCGTCGAAGAGGCTCACCGTGCGCGTGGCGATGCGCGCCTGCGCCGGGTCGTGCGTCACCATGCAGAGCGTGGAGCCCGCCTTGTGCAGCTCCGACAGCAGTTGCATCACCGCCTCGCCGTTCTTCGAGTCCAGGTTGCCCGTGGGCTCGTCCGCCAGGAGGATGAGCGGGTCGCCCGCCACGGCGCGCGCCACCGCGACGCGCTGCTGCTGACCGCCGGAGAGCTGGCCCGGCAGGTGCCGCGCCCGGTGCGACATGCCCACGCGCTCCAGGGCCCGCTCCACGCGCGGCTTGCGGTCCGCCGCGGGCAGGCCCCGGTAGGTGAGCGGCAGCTCCACGTTCTCGAAGACGGTGAGGTCCCCGATGAGGTTGAAGCTCTGGAAGATGAAGCCGATGTGCTGGTTGCGCACCTTCGCCCGGTCCGACGGCGACAGCTCCAGCACGCTCCTGCCATCCAGCAGGTAGCTGCCGCGCGTCGCGGTGTCGAGCAACCCCAGCACCGCCAGCAGCGTGGACTTGCCGGAGCCGGAGGGGCCCACGATGGCCACCCACTCGTTCTGGCGGATGGTGAGCTGGATGTTGGACAGCGCGTGCGTCTCCACCTCCTCCGTCTCGAACACCTTGGTGAGGCCGTCGAGTTGGAGCAGCGCCTTGCCCGGCACCGCGCTCGCGCCTGGAATCAGGGCACCGCTGTCGTTCGTCATCGTCGTCATCATCGCAGCCTCACGCGTTCCACCGCATCCCATGCGGTCATGTCCGACAGCACCACCTGGTCGCCTTCCGCCAGCCCCTGCACAACCTCCACCGCGTTCACCGAGCCGCGCCCCAGCTTCACCGGGATGCGCACCGCCTCGTCCCCGCCCGGCAGCAGCCGGAAGAGCGCCAGCGTGCTCTCCGCCTGCGCCCCGGCGGGACGGCCCACCGACAGCACGTCGTCCAGCCGCTCCAGCTCCACCGTGCCCTCCACGGTGAGGTCGGGCCGCGCGCCCTTCGGCAGCGCATCCGGCAGGGTGACCTCCACGCGCACCGTGCCCTGGCTCGCGGCGGGCGCGACGCGGGCCACGGTGCCTTCGATGACGCCGTTGCGCGTGTCCACCAGCGCCTTGAGCCCCGGCAGGATGTCGCGCGCCTGCGTCTCCGCGATGCGCAGCTCCGCCTTCAGTCGCTCGGGCTTCACCACCTTGGCCAGCAGCACGCCGGGCGTCACCCACTGCCCCAATTCCAATGGCAGCTCCTGGAGCACGCCGTCCTCGCCCGCGAGCACCTTCATGGACTCCACCTGCTGGCGGCGGAAGCGCGCCACGGCCTTCAGGCGCTCCACCTGCTCCTGCTGGGAGGCCAGACGCTGGCGCAGGCTCTGGGCCATGACGTCCAATCGCTGGCGCTCCAATTCCAGACGCTGGCGGGCCTCCTCCGCCTTCTCCGTGGCCTGCCGCGTCTCCAGGTCCCCGACGTAGGCCTTCTCGAACAACGCCGTGTTGGCCTGGGAGCGGCGGGCGGCGTCGGCGGCCTCGGCGGTGAGGGAAGCCACGGCGGCCTGCTGCGACAGCCGCTGCGTCTGGAGCACCTCGCGCAGCTCCAGGAAGTCGCCCTCCGCGCTCGCGAGCTGGCGTTCGGCCTCCAGCGCCTGGAGCTGCACGTCCGGGTTGGACAGCTCCATCAACAGGGTGCCCGCCGTGACGGTGGCGCCGGGCCGCACGTGGATGCGCTCCACCCGGCCGGCGGTGTCCGCGGTGAGCCAGCGGATGGACTCGGGCACGAGCGTGCCCGCGCCCTTCACCTGACGCACCAGCGGGCCGCGCTTCACCGTGTCCAACCACACCGAGGCCCGGTCCACCGAGGGCGCCGCGGGCCGCAGCCGGCCCAGGCCCACCGTCACCGCCACGAGCGCGGCGATTCCCAGGATGGCCAGGAGATAGGGTTTGCGGCGTTGGGGGCGGGCCTTCGGGATGTCCACGGGCCAGGGACAAAGCCAGATGCGTGCCAGGGCTGTCGGCCGGGACAAGCCCCTGGAATCAGGAGGGCGCCGGGGGACGCGAGGCCCACGCTGACCGCTTGCGCGAAAGGCGCGTCCCAGGAACGGACACGCGCGAACACGTTCGCTGGCGGTGAATAGAAACAGCGTCAGGCCGTCTGGTGGCTCGATTCATTTCCCACACAGCTTCGAGGCCCTGTCCCATGCGCCCCACCGCTCTCCGGGTGCGTACCAGCATGCTGCTGGCCGCAACCCTTCTGCCCCTGTCTTCCCTGGCCGACCCCGTCTACTTCCAGCTCACCGACGTGGGCAGCGAAGTGGATGCCCCGGGTCTGAGCGCGGGCACCGTGGCGGAGAAGACGCGGTATGGCATCGCGGAGGCGGTGAAGGCGGCGGGGTCGGAGTCCATCCTGATGGATCCGCAGCACGAGGGCTCCTCCGACGTGAACGTCACCGCGAGGGTGACGCGCGTGGGGGAGAAGTACCGGCTGACGTATCAATTGCAGACGACGCACGCGCCCGTGCGGAGCAAGACGCTGGCGTATGATTTCGTCAATCCCAGCCTGAGTGACAAGGGCGCGGTGGTGATGGCGCAGTCGGTGCTCGCGGAGGCGGAGAAGCTGGGCGCGGCGGGCCAGGAGGAGGTGCCGATGTCCGCGCCCCTGGAGGAGAGCCCCGCCAACGACTTCGCACCCGCGACGCAGGAGGAGTCCGGAGCGCTGGAGTCCCGGGGTCCGTCGGGTTCGAGGCTGGCGGTGGATGCGCCGACGGGCGGGAGCATGGGCCAGGACTCGATGGGCCGCGATGCGTCCGAGGCGGCGGTGAAGCGCTCCTTCCGCTCCGGCATGACGACGTTGGACCTGGGCGTGGCGCTGGGCTTCAACAGCCCGTCCGGCATCTTCGGCGGCGAGGTGGAGTACCGGATGAAGCCATGGCTGGGGCTCAACGTGAGCGGCGGCGTGGGCGCGTGGGGCCCGCGCATGGGGCCCCTGGCCCGGCTGTATCCGCTGGGGGAGGTGCCCACGAGCCCCTTCTTCGAAGCGGGCATGAGCTTCAACTTCGGCGGGGAGACGTGGACGGAGGTGAACGGCGGCGAGCGGCGGTACGCGGAGACGCTGCTCACCCCGGTGGCGACGGTGGGCGTGGGCGTGCGCCGCTCGCTGGGGCCGCTCTACCTGGGCACGCGCGTGGGCTGGGGCTTCCGGCTGCGCGAGGACAACTGGCGGATGCGCGACGGCGGGCAGAAGGACTTCCTCACCGCGACCGCCGTGGACCTCACCCAGCACGGCGGCTTCCTGTTCAGCCTCACCGCCGGCGTGGCGGTGTTCTGAGTTCAGCCACGAGGAGGGGCGCGCACGTCAGGGCACCTGCGCGCCGTCCTCCAGGAGCCGGTCCCGAGCCGTCCCTCCCGCGTTCGCGGTGTCATGGGTCCAGGTCCAGTGCCTTCCGGGGCTCCGGGGACCGCGGCCAGCAACAGCGTGTCCTTCAACAGCGCTTCGAGATTCGGCATGGGTCGGGGTGCCGGACGAGGAGGAGGTTCAGGTCGGGTCGTCTGGAATCACGTCGACGTTCCAGGTGCCGGGGACCGACAGGGACATGGGCGCGCGGTCCTGAAGGACCTCCACGAGCGTGTAGACGTCCTTGCCCGTGCGGGGGAGGAAGATCTCTCCCTCGTCGTCGGTCTCGTATTCGCGCTCCACCCCATCCGGGCAGAGCACGCGCACGCGGCAATGGGGGATGGGGTTCTGGTCCAGCGTGTCGTCCACGATGCGGAAGGTGGGCAGGTCGGGCGTGAGCCGGAGGAGACCGGAGACGCGGACAGCACAGTCGCGATCACAACTGGAGAAGACGCCCAGGAGGCTCTCCGCCTTGTCCAGGCGCACCTGCCCCGGCGTCTCCGGAACGGTGAACGACAGGAGGTCCCGGATGCTGAACTCCTCATCGAGGGTGCCCTTGTTCGTATGCGTGCCACCCGAATTCGAGATCGTCTCCCAGACGCGGGCCTTCGTCGCGAGGACGCAGGGCTCGTTTCCGCCGAGGTCCAGGTGCGCGAGGTATTTGTCATTGGGATGGAGGGTCAGGCTCACACTGCCGGGCGTGGTGCTGCCGGAGAGGTCCACCGTGGAGCCTCGTGAGTCGCGTGAGTCCCCTTCGGTGAAGACGAACTCATGGAGCATCCGCCCCCTGACCCGGAACGGCACCTTGGGGTTGTGGAAGTAGAACCCTCCGCCCTGCTCGCCCCGGAGTCGGAACACCGCCGTGGCGACAATGTTCACATCGTGCGTCGTGAGGCTGTCGTGGCCGGGCATCGTGTTCTTCTGCGACCTGTGCCCGCCGACCAGGTGGAGGCGGCCATACAGGAAGGGGACGTCGGACCAGGAGTTGGGCATGTCGACAGACTCGGGTGCGGGCGCGGAGGCGGGAAATGTATCACGCGCCCCACGAACTCACGGAGCCGGGACAGGCACCGGAGGAGGTCCCGCGTCCTGCCAGGAAGGAGGCAGGAATGGTGAAGGTCCATCGGGCATGGAACCCGGAGAGACAGCACCCGGCTCTCCGGGCGTGGAGTTCACACCCGAATCCGCGGGGGATGTCACGTCGGCTGCGCCGTCCATGACCCGGCGGAGGATCCGACCATCGCGGTGGATGGCATAGCTCGCGCCCGAATCGAGGGCCGGATGCGTACGTCCGCACGCCTTGGGGTCCTCGTCGATGCGGATGAAGAAGAGGTCTCCCTGACGGATCACCCGGTACTGCTGCGACTCCGGTCGGCTGCCACACGGGAGGGACGTGTCCTGTGGCGGAAGCAGGTCCTGGGTGGCGAGGGTGAGCGCGCGCAGCGTGTCGCCATCCAGTTCATACACCGTGCCTTCTGCGCCCAGGGCGACCGCGGGCTGCGCGAAGAACGCAGGGAAGACGATGGAAGGATCCTCCTGGAGCTTCATGGGAACAGGCTGTGGCGCCGAACAGGACAGGCTTGCGCACAACACCAGCGCCTGAACCGCATGCCATCGCACGGACATGCGCGCAGTCTACCCCGTCCCAGCTAGGCTCGCGCCCACCATGCCGGCCTCCCTGCTCGAAGTCTTCCTCGACCATGCCCGTCACGCGCCTTCGCGCCCGCTGCTCTCCTTCGAGGGCACCACCTTCACGCGCGGACAGCTCGCGGAGCGCGTCACCGCGTTCGCTCGCGGGCTCAAGGCCCGGGGTCTGGCTCCCGGTGAGCGCGTGGCCCGACGCGGAGGTGAAGGTCTGCGTCACCGGCACCTCGGGCGCCTCTGAACTCTCACCTCTGCGCGACCAGCTCCCCTCGCTGCAATGGCTCATCACCGTGGAGCCTCCTCCGCCGGAACTGCCCGCGTCCCTGCCCACCGTGCCCTTCGACGCCATCCTCGCGCAGGGCTCCGCCTCCCACGTCTCCCTGCCCCTGCCCGGCGCTGAGGACCTCGCGGTGCTGGGCTACACGTCCGGCACCACCGGCCGCTCCAAGGGCGCCATGCTCCAGCACCGCCAACTGCTCGCCAACGTGCGCGCCGTCACGGAAGCGTGGCGCTGGACGGACGCGGACCGGCTGCTGCTCACCCTCCCGCTCTTCCACACCCACGGCCTCATGGTCGGCCTGCACGGCACCCTCTTCACCGGCGCCAGCGTGGACCTGCGCCGCCGCTTCGTCGCCTCCGAAGCGCTCGCCTCCCTCCACGACGATGCGTCCCTCACCCTCTTCTTCGGCGTGCCCACCATGTACGGGCGCCTGCTGGAGGAGTCGCGCCGCACCGGCGTGAAGCCGCGCTCCCTGCGCCTGTGGGTCTCAGGCTCCGCGCCCCTAAGCCCCCAGTTGTGCCTGGACATCGAAGCGCAGTTCGGCGCCCGCATCCTGGAGCGCTACGGCATGACGGAGACGCTCATGAACACCACCCAGCCCTACGACGGCGAGCGCCGCCCCGGCACCGTGGGCATGCCCTTCCCCGGCCAGGAGGCGCGCGTCGTGGACGTGCGCTCGCGCGCGGTGCTGCCTCGCGGCGAGACGGGCGAAATCGAGGTGCGCGGGCCCCACGTCTTCACCGGCTACTGGCGCCGCCCCGACGCCACCACCGAGGCCTTCGACGCCGACGGCTGGTTCCGCACCGGCGACCTGGGCGGGTACGACCCCGACGGCTTCCTGCGCATCACCGGCCGCGCCCGCGAGCTCATCATCAGCGGCGGCTTCAACATCTACCCGCGCGAGGTCGAAGAGGTCCTCGCCGCCCACGCCTCCGTCGCCGAGGTCGCCGTCCTGGGCCTGCCCGACCCCGACTTCGGCGAACAGGTCGTCGCCGTCATCGTCCCCACTCCCGGTGCGACCCAGGACGCCCAGGCCCTGGTCGACTGGTGCCGCGAACGCCTGGCCGCCTTCAAGAAGCCGCGCCGCGTCGTCTTCACCGACGCCCTGCCCCGCAACGCCCTGGGAAAGGTCCAGAAGCACGTCCTCCGCGACCGCTTGTCCTCGCCGTAGGACACACCTGCCGCCACCTGCCCAACAAAACCCACATCAGCCCCTGGCCGAACTCACGCGACGACCTAACTTGTCCGGCAGATGCTTCCGGAGCCCTCCCACGATGCCCCTTCTTCCTTCACAGCGCCTGCCGCACCCCTGCGCCTCCTTCCGGGGGGAGTGCAGGAGGGACAGCCCGACGGTGAAGGTCGGGGGCGCATGAAGCGGCTGCTCATCGTCGACGACGAGCTGGCCATCGTGGAGGCCCTTCAGGACATCCTGTCCCTGGAGGGGTACGACATCGACACCGCCTACAACGGCGACGAGGGCCTCCAGCGGCTGATGGCCGCGAAGCCCGACCTGGTGCTCCTGGACCTGATGATGCCGGTGATGGACGGCGGCGAACTCCTGCGCCGCATCCGCGCCCATCCCGACCTGCGCCACATCCCCGTGGTGGTGATGAGCGCCGGCCGCCTCACCGAGGAAGAGCGCCGCGCCAGCTCGCACTTCCTCGCCAAGCCCTTCGAGCTGGACGACCTGCTGGGCACCATCGCCCGGCAGCTCCCCGCCGAGAGCGCCCGCGTCTGAAGCGACGGGAGGTCTAGCCCGGCGTCGCGCGGAAGAGGATGTCCCGGTAGTACTGCAACTCGCTGATGCTGGAGCGCAGGTCCGCGAGCGCGGTGTGCCCGCTGGGCGGCTTGCGCGGCTCCACCAGCGCCGGATACCACGCGCGCACCAGCACCTTCAGGCTCGTCACGTCCACCATGCGGTAGTGCAGGTAGCGGTCCAGCATGGGCATGTGGCTGATGAGGAAGCGCCGGTCGGTGTGGATGGAGTTGCCCGCGAGGATGCCCTCGCCCAGCTCGCAGTGGTCCGCGACGAAGGACGTCACCTCGCGCTCGGCCACGCGCAGGGACACGTTGG
>SECN01000180.1 GCA_004173515.1 Myxococcaceae bacterium
CGGTCCTCCAGCGCGCGCAGCGCCGGCGGCGTGTGGGCTTCGTACTGGAGCAGCCCGTAGGCGTCGTCCTCGATGATGGGCAGCCGGTGTTCGCGCGCCAGGGCCACCAGCCGCTCGCGGGACTGCGGCGGCATGCTCACGCCCAGCGGGTTGTGGCCGTCGCTCATCGTGTAGAGCAGCGCGGGCCGCTCACCGCGCTCCAGCACCGCCCGCACCGCGTCCACGTCGATGCCCGTCTCCGGGTGCGTGGGCACGGACAAGCGCTTGGGCTGGAACGGATCCAACACCTGCTGGAAGCCCGAATAGACGCGGTCCTCCAGGAGCACCGTGCCGCCCGGATCCAACAACAGCCGCGTGAGCAGGCTCATCCCCTGCTGCCCGCCCGCGGTGAGGAACACCTGCTCCGGCGAGCACGTGACGCCCCGGCGCACCATCAGCGCTGCCACCTGCTGGCGCAGCAGCGCCAGCGTGGGGCCGTACTGGAGCACCAGCGGCTCCTCGGCCATCACCCGCGCGGCCGCCTGCGCCAGGCCCGAGGATGGAAACAGCGACGCGGCCGGAAGGCCCAGCGCCAGGGACAGGATGCCCGGCCGGTGGATGCGCTGGAGCATGTCCTGGATGGCGGACGGCTTCAGCTCCCGGGCCCACGCCGCCAGCGGCAGCGCCCCCGCATCCCCCGGGCCCAGGCTCACGCCTCGACCCGCGCGTAGTCACGCTCCACCGCCTCGAACAGCGCGCGGATGTTGGCCCCTCCGAAGCCGCGCGCCTCCTGGCGCTGGATGGCCTCGAAGAACAGCGTCTGGCGCGGGTGCGCCGAGCGGGTGAAGGTCTGCAAGAGCGTCCCCCACTCGTCCCGGTCCACCAGGATGCCCAGCTCGCGCAGGGGCCCCATGTCGAACGACAGCGCGCCCAGCCGCGACTCCAGACGCTCGTAGTACGCCGTCGGAATCTCCAGGAACGACAGGCCCTGCTGCAACTGGCGCACGCACCCCACGATGTCCGCCGTGAGCAGCGCCAGGTGCTGAACCCCGGGCCCGCCGTGCCGGCGGAGGAACTCGCCAATCTGGCCGGGGTTCTCCTTCGACAGCGGCTCCTGGAGCGGGAAGCAGATGCGCGCCGACAGGCTCTGCACCACCTTGGAGTTCATCCCGCTGGCGGCCGTGTGGACCACTTCCTGGTGCGACTGCCGGAAGCCGAAGACGTGCTCGTAGAAGCGCACCGTCGCGTCCAGCGTGCCCGGCTCCAGGCAGATGGCCAGGTGGTCCAGCCCGGTGAACAGCTCGGCGTCCAGGTGCACCGCCGACTCGCACGGCACCAGGCCCGGCGGAAGGAACGCGCCCACCGCGACCTCCGACTCGATGAGCGAGTGGACCAGATCGCCCACCGTCGCCACGGTCCCCAGGAGCATGCGCCGCCCCGCGCCGTCCTTGCCCACCACCGGCTCGCGCAGGGGCTGGGCCCCGCGCTGCGTGACGTGCCCGAACGCCGCCACCGCGTCCTTCGTGCGCAGCGCGATGTCCCGGATGCCGTCGCCATGCGCTTCGACGAAGGTGGACGGGGCATCCCCCGCCTCCAACCCCTGCGTCAGCAGCAGGCGCAGCGTGCCCTGCTGCAACAGCACGGAACGCCGGCCCGAAAGCCCCGTCTCCGGGCCCCCTTCCGCCACCCGGCGGAACCCCAGGTTGCCCGTGTAGAAACCGGACGCGGTCGAGACGTCGGCGACGAACAGCTCAACGTACTCGATATCATCGAAATGCATGAATTGGTCCCGTCCCGGTGAAATCAAACTTGCTTGGATGATAAACGGTTCAGGGGAAGACGGGAATGACCTCCCACGCCCCCGACCCATCGGGTTCTGCTCTGGGCGGATCCGCTCAGGCCGCGCTGGCGGCGGAGGCCAGCAAGCCGCGATCCCTCAATGTATCGAGGATGCGCTCCACCCCTGACGCGACCGTCTCCGCGTCGGAGCGGACGATGACTTCCGGGGACTCCGGAGGTTCGTAGGGGTCCGACACACCGGTGAAGTGGGGGATCTCCCCCGCCAGGGCCTTCTTGTAGAGCCCCTTCACGTCCCGGGCGATGAGCGCGTCCAGGCTGGCCTGGACGTAGACCTCCAGGAACGCGATGCCGGCCTGGGAGGCCAGGGCGCGCACCTCGTCCCGGGAGCTCCGGTACGGGGAGATGGCGGCGGTGAGGACGCCCACCTCGTGCTTGGCCAGCATGCGCGCCACGTAGCCGATCCTCCGGACGTTCTCCTCGCGGTCCTCGCGGGTGAAGCCCAGGCCGCGCGACAGGTACGTGCGGATCTCATCCCCGTCCAGCAGCTCCACGCGCTGCACGGGGGCGAGGTGCCGCAGCACCTCCGTGGACAACGTGCTCTTGCCCGCGCCGGACATGCCGGTGAACCAGAGGATGAACCCCGGACGCTGTTGCATGCTCGGACTACCTCTCCACGGCGGGGCCGTTGATCATCCCGGCGCCCACGGTGGCGTTGGTGCTTTCGTCGATGAGGATGAAGCTGCCGGTGCTGCGGTTGCGCCGGTACTCGTCGAAGAAGAGCGGCACCGTCGTGCGCAGCGTGACGCGGCCCACCTCGTTGAGCTTCAGGCCCTGGGTCTGGTCGTCGCGGTGCAGCGTGTTGACGTCCAGCCGGTAGTGCAGCTGCTTCACCATCGCGCGCGCCATGCGGGTGGTGTGCTTGATGGCCAGCCGCGCCCCGGTGTTGAGCACCGTCTGGTCCGACAGCCAGCACACCATCGCGTCGATGTCCTGGCCCGCCGAGGGCGGGTTGCCCGGGCGGCACAGCATGTCGCCGCGGCTGATGTCCAGCTCCTCCTCCAGCGACACGTTCACCGACATGGGCGGGAACGCCTCCGCCACCGGCTTGCCCGCAAGCTCCAGCGACTTGATGCGGGTGGTGAAGCCGGACGGCATCACCATCACCTCGTCGCCCGGCCGCATCACGCCGCCCAGGATCTGGCCGGAGTAGGCGCGGTAGTCGTGGAACTTCTTCGCGGACGCGGGCCGGATGACCCCTTGCACCGGGAAGCGCAGGTGGATGAGGTCGCGGTCGGACGCGATGTGCACGTTCTCCAGGTGGTGCAGGAGCGTGGGGCCCTGGTACCAGGGCATCTTCTCCGAGCGCGTCACCACGTTGTCCCCGCCCAGCGCGGAGATGGGGATGAACGCGCATCCACCAGGATGAGCGCCAGGTCCGCCGTGGACGCGCCCGTCACCATGTTGCGCGTGTACTGCAGGTGCCCCGGCGTGTCCGCGATGATGAACTTGCGCTTCACCGTGGAGAAGTAGCGGTACGCCACGTCGATGGTGATGCCCTGCTCGCGCTCGGCCTTCAGCCCGTCCAGCAGCAGCGCCAGGTTGACGTACTCGTCCCCCCGCGCGTGGCTGGTGCGCTCCACGGCGGCGAGCTGGTCTTCCAGGATGGACTTCGTGTCGAACAGCAGCCGCCCGATGAGGGTGCTCTTGCCATCGTCCACGGAGCCCGCGGTCGCGAATCTCAGCAGTTCCACTAGAAGTATCCCTCGCGCTTGCGGTCTTCCATCGCCGTCTCACTGAACTTGTCGTCGGCGCGGCTGGCCCCGCGCTCCGTCACCCGCGACGCCGTCACCTCCGTGATGACCTGCTCCACGGTGGACGCGGTGGACTCCACGCACGCGGTGCACGTCATGTCGCCCACGGTGCGAAAGCGCACGGCCTCGGTCGTCACCGTCTCACCGGGCAGCGTGGGCAGGAACGGCGACCAGGCCATCAGCATCCCGTCCCGGCGGAACACCTCGCGCCGGTGCGTGTAGTAGATGGACGGCAGCGCCACGTTCTCCCGGCCGATGTATTGCCAGATGTCCAGCTCGGTCCAGTTGGACAGCGGGAACACCCGCAGGTGCTCACCGCGGCGGTGGCGGCCGTTGTAGAGGCCCCACAGCTCCGGCCGCTGGTTCTTCGGATCCCACTGACCGAACTCGTCGCGGAAGGAATACACGCGCTCCTTCGCGCGGGCCTTCTCCTCGTCGCGCCGGGCACCGCCGAAGACGGCGTTGAAGCCATTCTTCTCGATGGCCTCCAGCAGCGGCTGCGTCTGGAGGCGGTTGCGCGACGCGCGCGGGCCCTTCTCCTCCGTCACCCTTCCTGCGTCGATGGCCTCCTGCACGGACGCGACGATGAGCCGCGCTCCCAGCTCCGCCACCCGTTCATCGCGATACTGGAGGACCTCCGGGAAGTTGTGCCCCGTGTCCACGTGCATCAGCGGAAAGGGCAGCGGCGCCGGCCAGAAGGCCTTCACCGCCAGGTGCAACATCACCGCGGAGTCCTTGCCACCGGAGAAGAGCAGCACCGGACGGTCCAGCTCCGCCGCGACTTCCCGGATGATGAAGATGGACTCGGCTTCCAGCGCCTCAAGATGTGAAAGCTCGTAGCTCACGGGCGCGGAAGCTAGCACAAACGCGTCACGCCCCAACCGCACCGTCAAAGTTTTCCGGACGACCGCTGTCACTGAAACACGCCGGATGTGACATGCGGGAGCGGGCCGTGAAACATCGCCGTCCCACCTGTCAGGGAGTCCCGGGCTCCGAGCGTGCTCCGGCAGTGGCGCGGGGGCCTCACCCCGGGTGCGGGAAGCCATTCCAGGACGGTGGCGCATGGTATAGACGGCCGCCCCATGCGAAGCGCGCCCCCTCCGACTCCCTCCGCCCCTGATCGCTGGTTTCCGTCCCGCAAGCCGCTGCCGGAGCCGCGGCTGCGCCTGTTCTGCCTGCCCTTCGCCGGCGGGAGCGCGGCCATCTACACGCCGTGGGCCAATGCCCTGCCCTCGGGCGTGGAGCTGTGCGCGGTGCAGTTGCCCGGCCGCGAGCGGCGCCTGATGGAGCCGGCGTACAAGGCGCTGCCGGAGCTGATGGACGCGCTGATGCCGGTGCTGCTGCCGCTGATGGACCGGCCCTTCGCGCTGTTCGGCTACAGCATGGGCGCGCGCATCGGCCTGGAGGTGGCCCGGAGGCTGCGCACCCAGGGTGGGCCCCGGCCCGTGGGCTTCATCGCGGCCGCGGCGCCGCCGCCGTCCCACAACGACCGCGAACCCATCCACCAGTTGGATGATCCGGGCTTCATCGCGAAGCTGCGCGAGTACGACGGCACGCCGGAGGAGGTCCTCCAGCACAAGGAGCTTCTGGAGCTCATCCTCCCCACGCTGCGCGCGGACTTCGGGCTGGCGTGGTCCGAGGACGGCCAGGACACCGCGAAGCTGGACATCCCGCTGTCCGTGTACGGCGGCAAGGCGGACAAGCACGTGGGCCCGGAGCTCATCGAGCACTGGCGCGCCGAGTCCACCGCCGACGTGCGCATCCGCCAGTTCGAGGGAGGCCACTTCTTCATCCGCACGCACGGGCCGCCGGTGCTGGCCGCCGTGCGTGAGGACCTGACGCGTTGGATGACGGCCGTCCCCTAGACGGTCACGAAGCGCGGCGGGGAGTCCCCGGCGAGCGGCACGGTGTGCTGCCAGCGCACGGTGAGCGCCCCACCCCGGGGACGGCGGAAGGCCACCGCCGCCTGGTGTCGTTCGGACGGCCGGTGCTGCACGAACTGCCACACGTCCGGCACGTCCCCCATCCGGGGGTCGAAGGTGATGCCCGGCATCTGTCCCGGCACCAGGTCGAACGCGAACTGATCCAACGGCAGGGACAGGCCCGCGCCGCGCGCCTTGATGTACGCCTCCTTCAGGGTCCAGTACTCGAAGAAGCGCTCGCGCTGGCGCTCCTTCGGAAGGGCGCGCAGGGCCTGCACCTCCGAGCGGGCGAAGTAGTGGTCGGCGATCTCCACCGTCTCCCCCGGCCGCTGGGCGTCCTCGATGTCCGCGCCCAGGTCCGCGTCGCGGCCCACCGCGATGAGCGCCATGCCGTCCGTGTGGCTCAGGTTGAAGCGCAGCCACGGCCCTTCCGGGCCGACGATGGCGGGACGTCCGTACGCGTTGGGGACGAAGCGCCACGCCTCCGGACGGACGGGGGCGTAGCGCGACAGCGTCAGGCGCACCAGGGCGTGCGACACCAGGTACTGACGCTGGTGGCGCTCGAAGCGGAAGCGCCGCTGCTTCTCCCGCTCCTGTTCGTCCAGCAGGGGCAGGTAGGCGGCGAGCAGGCGTGGGTCGTCGATGCGCTCGGGCTCGACGAGCCAGACGTGGACCTCGTCGGCTCTCAGCTCCAGCGGCGTGAAGGGGGAGGACAGCGTCATGGCCGCAAGGGAAGCAGGAACCGCCGCGCATGTCACGGTGTAGGCTTGGCGGACCAGGGGTCCATGCCGGGCCCGGACCGGGGGTTTGCCAGTGGATCTGTCCATCGCGACGACGAAGCTCCAGGCCCTTCGCAAGGACATGGTCGGACACACGGACCGGGACGACGAGCTGCGCATCCTGGACCTGCTGCGGGGCGCTTCCGGCGAGGAGCTGAACTTCCTGCTGTCCAACGTGGACCTCGTGCACCTGCTGTCGGACCTGGATGACCGGCTGGTGGGACCGGACCACCACACGGCGCTGCTGGACCTGCTGTGCACGCACCGCGCCCCGGAGCTGTCCCTGCCGGTGCGCGCGTCGCTGGCCACCGCGCTCCAGAAGGGCGCCACGCACGCGCAGGCAGAAGCGCGGCTGCGCGACCTGTTCGTGGGGCTCAAGGGCCGGGAGCTGACGGCGTTCAAGAACCTGCTCGACGCGGGCGGCGAGTACCACGACCTGCAACACCTGGTGTTCGACGACGTGGACGACGGGGCCCTTCGCGCGGAGCTGCTCGCCCACTTCCAGCGCGAGGCGGAGGCCGTCCCCAGCGGCGAGAACAAGGTGCTGAGCGACATCGACGACACGTTCTTCGCCAACTGGGTGGACCAGCGCTACCCGTCCAAGACGGTGTACCCGGGCGTGCTCGCGTTCTACCAGGAGCTGGACCGGGGGCCGGGCATCATCCCGGGCCGCTCCGGCGACCTCACCTTCGTGAGCGCGCGGCCGCAGGATCCGCTGGGCCTCGTCGAGAACGCCACGCTGGAGTCCCTGCGCGAGCGCGGCGTCCCGCTGGCGGTGATGCTCTCCGGCAGCTTCTTCCACCTGGTGGGCAACACGCGCATCGCGCAGAAGAAGTTCGAGAACTTCGAGCAGTACGCCCGCCTCTTCCCCGAGTACGGCTTCGTCTTCGTGGGCGACAGCGGCCAGGGCGACGTGGAGTTCGGCGCGCGGATGCTCGCGGCCCAACCCCAGACGGTGCGCGCCGTGTTCATCCACGACGTGGTGGCCACGCCGGAGGCGAAGCGCGAGGAGTGGCGCGCCCGGCACATCTACTTCTTCGACACATACGTGGGCGCGGCGGTGGAGGCCTTCCACACGGGCGTCCTGTCCCGCGACGGCGTGGACCGCATCGCCACGGCCGCGGTCGAATCCCTGGCGACCATCAAGTTCTCCACCCCGGCCCAACGACAGACACGGGAAGAGGAGCTGACGCGCGACCTGGCCCGGGCCCAGGCACTGCCACGGGCCTTGCCTGTCTGAATATCAACCGACACGCCCCGTCCACCCGCGCGGCCGATGCACTTTTCCCGGATACCGAAAGAGGATCGCCCCATGTTCCGCACGATTACCCTGACCTCCGCCGCCGCCCTTTCCCTCTTCTGCGCCGCCTGCGGCGGTGGGGATGACGACGACACGACGCCGGAGATCAAGGACACGCGCTCCAGCGTGTCGGGCACCCACCCCGTCCAGCTCAATCTCATCGCGACGGGTGTTCCCCCGCCCACCGACCCGCTGGAGACCATGCTCGTCGTGACCGAGGAGGCGAACTCCAGGACGGACCTGCGCTTCGCCCTGCTCGGCCTGGACTGCGACCTGACCGGGGCGATGACGGGCGAGTCCACCTTCAAGGTGAACCCGGGCTCCTGCGACCTGAGCCTCCCCACCGAAGGCGAGAATGGCGAAGCGGGCGCCTGCTCCGTCCAGCTCTCCATCACGCAGGGAACGGGCGGCCGGGAGTCGGGAGCGAAGATCCACGCCACCCTCTCCGGCACGTACAGCCTCGACTGCTCCGACGTCGTGCCCTTCCCCATCACCCTGCCCGTGACCATCGAGATCACGGGCACCTGATGCCCTGCGCGGGCTCAGCCGGGCGGAGGCAGCAGCCCCGCCTGGAACCAGCGGACGAGGTAGCGGCGCAGCAGGTCCTTGTCCATGGCGTGGAAGCGGTGGCCCGTCCCCTCCAACGCCGCGTTCGTGTTCCGGGTGTCGTAGACGGGCATGCCTTCGTACAGCTCCCAGCGCGTCGCGCCCTGGCCGTACACGGCTTCCCCCAGCATCGGGATGAGCGGACCCAGGGCATTGTCCGCCACCCGGGCCTCATGGGACAGCCGCTCCACCCACCCTCCGTAGGACAGGGCCTCCAGCGGGTAGCCGCAGGCGTCCAGCAGGTCGAAGAAGGCATCCAGGTCCGGCGACTGCTCCGGCGTGGGGGGCACCAGATGGTAGGCCGTGCCCGTGGCCCCTTTGCGCGTGGCGATGTGCAACAGGGCCTGACTGACGTAGTCCACCGGCACGAACTCCTTGCGCTGCCGGGGCAGGCGCGGACGGGCCCCCAACTGGATGCAGCCGCAAATCATCCGGGCCACGAAGTCGTCGGGGTTGCCCCGCCCTGTCTGGCTGTCGCCCAGGACGAAGCCCGGGCGATAGACATTCACCGGCAGCCCCCGGCGACCTGCTTCCCAGACAAGCTTCTCCGCGACCCATTTGCTGGCTTAAGAGCCAATGTCATAGCGCAGGCAGTCCAGGTGTGCGTCCAGCGCTTCATCCTCATCGATCCGCTGGCTTCCATTGAAATAGCCCGTCGGGCCGAAGACAGCAAGGGTGGACACGGCAATACCAACAACTGCCAATCCAGACACCGTGCTTCGAGAAACCCCGCACAAATCAAAACCCGCCATAATTCCACCGCGCATGAAGACAGACATACACACAGAAGCCGCATGACATGGCACCCGCCTCCCTGACACGGGTCCCTGAAGGGAAGCCAGCGCTGACGGAGGCCAGGGTCTCACCCCGGGGTCTTCCAATTATCCGGATTTTCCGATATCAGCTCCCCGGGGCGTCGGAGACGGCGAACGTGTAGGGCGTACCTGAGGGGGTACACACATGAAAAGGATGTCTTGGAAGCCCTGGCTGGGTCTTGCCATGGGTCTTGTCACGGCGATGTGGCCGGGCCTGGGCGTGGGGCAGATCGCGCCCACAGGCGGTCACTATGGCGCGCGCGCTTCGGACACCGGCACGGAGCCGGGGAGCGTGAATGCGTCGGGAGGCTTTTCGGCCTCCATCCCGCTGGACCTGCCCAACGCGCGTGGCGGCCTGCCCGTGCCGGTGTCCATCGTGTCCGGCTCACGGGGCGTGGGCGCGGTGGGTCTGGGCTGGGACATCCCGCTCACGTACATCCGCAGGGACACCACCTTCGCGAACCGCAAGCCCAAGCACAGCTGGGGGGGCGAAGCGCCGGAGGCGCGTGAGCAGGTCCTGCTGTCGCTGCAGGGGCAGATGATCGAAATGGTGCCCAAGGGGACGACGTGGGTGGCGCGGACGGACGCGCCCGACCTCTCCCTCAAGCAGGAGGGCGTCGCCTGGGTGATGTACGACGGCGAGGGCCGCACCTGGACCTTCCACGAGCACGTGGACCTCACCGGGGTCGGCTTGTGGCTGCTCACCTCCATCACCGGCTCCAACGGGAACGTCGTCCAGCTCGAATACGAACTCTCCACGCCCGCGCTGCCTGGGGCGACGGGGGCCAGCGGCGTCACGCTGGACCTGAAGTACGTCCGTTACAACAAGCACCCGCAGGAGGGCTGTTACAAGCACGAGCTCACCTTCACCTACGGCGCCAATGAGGCGTCCCCCTTACGTCTGTCCATGATGGCGGACCGGGTGGTGACGCGGCTGCGCAACCTGAGCACGCTCGACGTGGGGAGCCGGGCGACGTGTGCCAGCGGGCTCACGCGACTGAGCCGCTATTCCTTCACCTACCTGCCGGACACGGACACGAAACAGCCGCGCCTGAGCTCCGTGCAGCAGTCGGGCCGGCAGGGCACCCCGGAGGCCTCCGTCGCGCTGCCGGTCGCGAGCTTCGGCTACGGGAGCGCGACGACCGACAACAAGCTCAAGTACCAACTGACGCAGACCGTGGCGCAGCCGACCGGCGTGCACACCGGGCAGATCTCCGGCACCACCGTGAACACCCTCTACAATCCGCCGGCCGGCGGCGGAACGGGCTTCGTCACCTGGCAGAGCCTGACCGACGTGACGGGCGACGGCCGGCCTGACGTCGTCTTCAAGAAGAACGACAAGCTGTGGGTGGCGCTCAACCGCCCTGCCGCGGGCGGCACCACCACGCTCGGCGCGGGGACAGGCGTCGCCCAGCTCGCGGACGCCACCTTCGCGACCGGCCCCTGGGAGGTCCAGAGCGCGGCGCTCGGCCGCTTCTCCACCGACGCCACCGCCCTCAACTACAACCGGACGTGGCGACAGGCCATCGACGTGAATGGCGACGGTCGCGTGGATGTCATCGACGCCAGCAAGCAGGCCGGCAAGTGGATCGTCTACCTGAACACCCCGGGAACCGGAGCCTCCGGCATCACCTGGTTGCAGCGCACCTACAACATCAGCGCCCTCTACAGCATCCTCGCCGCCCGGGGACACCCCCTCAGCGGCAACTACCTGCCCCTGGCCAGCCGCACCAGCGGACGGGACCAGAGACGCGGCGCCTGCTGGCGCTTCAACGGCGTGCGATGGATGGACTATCCCGACGGTTGGGACAACGGCCTCTGCGGTGCGCAATACGCGAATGGGCTGCTCGAAGCCGACAATGAGCAGACGTTCACCGAATGGGAGCTGAAGGACCTCAATGGCGATGGCTTTCCGGACCTGGTCTTCAACTCGTCCCGGGTCGTTCTGCAGCCCGATCCCCCGCCGGAGCCCAGGCAGGGTGACGGCGAAGGACACGCCATCAACACCAGGCGCGCCTACCACCTGCAGCCGCTCGCGGGTAACGGCAACCAGATCGAGGCCGTGATCAACGTCGCCGGCCTGGCCCTGACGGACAGCAACGAAGGCATCAATCCCTTCTCATCCCCCATCACCCTCCAGACGGGGGCCCCCTGCGGTGTCGGCCTCTGGTGGGTCGCGGAGAGCTCCCTCGATTATCAAGGAATGAGCTGCACCCTCGTCGACGTCAACGGCGATGCCCTCGTCGACCGGGTCGTGAACGGGAAGTCCGTCTCCCTGGGCACGGGCAGTGGCTTCAGCAAGGTCCAACTGACCCTGCCGTCCGTCTCGCGGCCGCCGAGCATCAGCCTCCAGAAGAGCACCCAGGAGCAGTCCTGCCTCGTCCCCAACCCGCGTCCGCCCGGCACCACGACGTTCTACGCCTCGCACGAGATGGGCATGCGGGACCTCACGGGCGACGGCATCCCCGACTTCATCGAGAAGGACAGGTTCACCGACGAGTGGTTCGTCTTCGTGGGCACCGGCGCCGGGTTCGCCCCGCCCGTGAGCATCGAAGTGGATGGCTCGGTCACGGCCTTCACCCTGTCGACGGAGCTGGAGCGCTGTGACGGCTGGGAGTCCCTCACGCAGCGGGGACTCTACGACCTCGACGGGGACGGCATGCCGGAGGTGGTGGGGCTCGGCAGCTCCAGCCTGTTCGTGTACCAGCTCGTCGGCGGCAGCCGGCCCGGCAAGCCCGAAGCGGGGCGACTGGTCCAGATGGACAACGGCTACGGCGCGAGGACGACGATCGGCTACCGCTCCGCGAAGGAGGACACGCTGATGGCACACCAGGTGCCCTTCCCGGAGGTCGTCGCCACGTCGGTGGAGACCACCGGGACCCAGGGTCTGGGAGGCACGCTGGTCGCGACGCGCTACGCGTATGGCGGCGCGGAACTCAAATACAACTCCCTGCTCCAGTCCTTCACCCTGGCCGGCTATCAGCGCTCCGTCGCCCTGCGCTCCACCGTCAAGCAGAGCCCATACCTGAAGGCGGTCATCAACTACGAGGGCATCGCGACCCTCACGGACACCTACCCGCTGCCGGAGTTCACCGCCGCGGACGTCACCACCAAGAACGACCGATTCAATCGCTACCTGCGAGCCGGAAAGGTGCGGGACATCACGAAGTTCAGCGCCATCGGCACCGACCCCTGGGTGCTGCTCGGGCTCGACGTCAACACCGACTCACGCCGGCTGGGTGCCACGCACTACGACTGGGCCTCGAAGGTCTTCGAGAAGACCCCGGGCGCCGGCACGACGGCCGCGGACTGCCTGGAGATGGCCTATCCGTACAGCTACGCCCTGTCGTTGAACGAGGCCCTGGGCTCCTCCACGGACTTCTTCACGTGCTCGGCGCACGGCTTCCTCTACCCGTCCGCCACCCGCTCGTGGCGGGGCCAGGCCGCGCCGCCGTCCACCAACAACGTGCAGAGCGCGTCGGAGGTGCGCGTCATCGACGACCAGGGGCGCATCCTCAACGTCTTCCACAAGAACGACCTCGCCCAGAGCGACGACGACATCTGCATCGAAACGCAATACGCCACGCCCACGGGCACGGGCCCCCGGGTGCTCCACGCCCCGCGCTCACGGCGGTACTGGTACTGCGACAAGACCCCGTACCTGACGTACGCCGCCGAGTCCTGGACCTACGACGGCCTGGCCTTCGGCAGCGTCTCCGCGGGCCGGCCCACGTCCCACACCCGCGACCGCTACCAGACGAAGACCGGCGCCCTGTTGGGTTCGGTGCGCATCTACGACGCCACCTACGACAGCCTCACGGGCAACGTCACCAGCGTCACCCGTCAGCGCGAGGACGGTGCCCTGCGCGTCGAGACCCTCACCCATGATGCGTTCGGGCTCATGCCGGTGTCGCAGCGCACGGATGCCACGGGACTCCCGGCCCTCATCAGCACTACCACGCGAGACCCCATCAGCCTGGCCGCGCTGAGCACGCTCGACGAGAACCAGACCCGGGAGGGCACCGACTACGACGGCTTCGGCCGACCCGTGCGCACCACCCTGACGCCCCCCGGGGGCTCGCTCGGCGTGATGTCCACGACCACCTACCTGGGCTTCTCCGGCACGGATCCCCTCGGCCGGAGGGTCCTCGCCAAGGTCTTCAGCGAGCCCATCATCCCCGGCACCGAGGCCTCCGCCCCGGGCCGCACCGCGACAGCCTCCGTGGACGAGCTCGGCCGCGAGCGCCGCACCGTGCTGGAGCTGGGCGGGGACTACGCCTATGAGAAGATGATCCTCGGCGAGCGCACCTACGACAGCTTCGGCCGGGTGAAGTTCATGGCCGACCCGTACCCCACCTCACAGGCAGCGGCGACCGCCTACGGGACGACGGCCTACTTCAACGCGGACGGCACGCCGCTCTGCAACATCCAGGGCCATGGCCTCCAGACACTCGACAGCACGACGAACGAGGCCGCCGAGCGCTACCCCACCTGCTTCACTCGCGCGTACGCGAACAACCAGGAGGTGGTGTCCGTCAGCGACGCGTCCTCCCTGCTCGCGGGCAGCGCGCAGGCGGGTGTGACGAGGACCGCCACGATGACGGCCGCCGGCCGCGTGCTGTCCCGTTCGACGATGAAGGGCACGGCGCGGCTGGAACACGCCACCTTCACCCATGATCGCCTGGGCCACCTCACCAGCATGACCCGGTTCCTGGAGCCAGTCGCGCCGGGCAGCCCGGTGCAGTCCACCTGGACGTATGACTCCTTCGGGCAGCCCATCGAATGGAAGGATCCCGAGGGCGCCCCGCAGAGCGCGACGTACAGCCACTGGGGCGATCCCCTGGAGGTGAGCTGGGTTGACACGACCCGTTCGCCCGCCGCGTACCACCGGCTGATCACCCAGTACGACGCCCTGAGCCGCCTCAAGCACCAGGAGGAGCTGACCAACGGCGTGGTGGAGCCGGAGACGCAGCACGACTACTTCTACGACGTCGGGGTGAGCGCCACGTCCCTCGTCCTGCCGACGAACGTGCTGGGGCGGCTCGCACGGACGGCGTCCCCGGCCGGCCATGTCTATTACAGCTACGACGCCCAGGGCCGGCCGAACGCGCGCACGTTCATCGACAGCACGGGCACCACCTACGTGGAGAAGATGCGCTACCGCGCGGACGGCGCGCTCGCGGAGGTGGGCTTCCACCTGCCCGACACCGACTACGAATATGAAGGCGCCACCTATCAGTACGACTCCGCGAACCGCCTGACCCAGGTGCGGTACTCGGACAAGCAGGAGCTGTACCTGGCGGAGGCGATTGATGTCTTCGGGCGCGTCCGCAAGGCCCTGCACGGAGGAGCGACCCAGTCCTACACCGTCTACGCCGACGTGGGCCGGCGGATGCTGCGCGAAGCGAGCATCGCCTCCTCGGTCGGGTCCCGGCGCATCGTCCGCCAGGGTCATGATCCGATGGGCCGTGAGAAGTCGCGGGTGGAGCTGGACAACGGCCTGGCCACGGGCGTCACGACCACGCACACCTACGACGCGCTGGGGCGGCTCGCGGGCTCGGTGCGCAACAACAGCCTGCTGTCGCTGTCCCGGTGGGGCTTCACCTACGACGCGCTCGGCAATGTCCTCACGAAGAACGACCTGACGGCCGACAAGGACGCCGCGCTCAGCTATCGCTCCACCGACCGCGATCAGATCTGCCGCGTCGGCTACGGCAACGGGGGCCTGGGGGGCACGCTCTGCAACGTCCTCCATGATGCCCGGGGCAACGTCGTGTCCCAGCCCACGCCCGGAGGGATGCGCTCGCTGAGCTACTTCCCGTCCGGTGCCGTCCGCTCCATCTCCGACCTGAACGGTCAGGCCACGTTCCACCATGGCGCGCTGGGCACCCTGTTCGAGATCGACCTTCAGGGAGCGAACGCCGTCGACGCACGGCATGAGTGGCAGATGGGCAACCTGATCGAGCGCCGGGACCGGGTGGTGAACGGCGCCGTGGAGTCCGTCATCACGCGCAACATCCCGGGCGCGGGCGGCATCGTCGCCAGCCGCAGGGGCCACAAGGGAGACTGGATCTACCCGTTCGGTGAGTCGCGCGGCGGCCGTCACTTCATGGACGGCAACGGCGATTTCGTGCAACGGGTGCACTACGAGCCCTTCGGTGAAGCCAGCTCATCCGGCACGGCGACCCCGGGCACGAGCCTCTACACGTCCGCGCAATGGAACGGCGGGGATGCGCTCGCGGCCTTCGGCCTGGCGAATCTGGGGGCTCGCATCTACGACCCTGTCCTGGGCCGGTTCCTGAGCCGGGATCCGCTCTTTCTTCCCCGCACGGCGGCCACCACGAACACCTACGCGTTCGCGATGAATGATCCGGTGAACCAGTCCGACCCGTCGGGCCTGGACCCGGGCGGGGGTCCGGAGAGCCCTGGCGGCGGTGGTGGTGGCGGATTCCGGGT
>SECN01000670.1 GCA_004173515.1 Myxococcaceae bacterium
GCCAATACGGAGGTGGTGTTCAGCGATCAGGGGGCCAAGGGCTTTGTTCTGTTGTCGCTGAGCCGCGAGCAAGCCAAGGCCGAGTTGATGGCGGTCTCGACCATCGTCGCTAAGCCGTTCGAGACGCGCGTGCTGAAGACTTTCATCGTCACGCCGGAGGGGGCGGGCGTGTCAGGTTGTCCAGGTATGTCTACAGGACGTCGGGTGGACGAAACCCGACATGCACACTGCTCACGGGGGCCCAAGGCGCCGTAAGGTGCGAGCCCTGGTGGCTGTCGATGTCGTGGAGGGGTCATGCACGAGTGGTTGGAGGCACTGCGCAAGTCGGCGAAGGCGACCTCGGAGGGTGTGCTGGCGGAGGAGGTCCGCCGCGCCGAGACGGAGTGTGGCGTCCCGTTCCCCGGGGAGCTCACGGACCTGTACCTGACGCTCAACGGCGGTGATTTCGAGGGCGAGGTGCGCCTGTACCCGCTGCGGGGCGACGAAGGGGCGCCCAGCGTCCTGGAGAAGAGCCGGCTGATGCTGGTGGGCCTGCCCGCCGCGGGCGTGTGGCGCTTTGGGTTGAAGGGGCCGCACCGTCACCTGTTCGTCGCGCGCAAGTCCGCGATGGAGGAGCAGGGGGACGGAGGGGGGCCGCTGCCCGGATGGGTGGAGACGCTGGAAGGCGACGACTGGGTCTTCGGCACCTGGGAGAACGAGAAGAAGGAGATGCGGCTGTACCGCACGCTCAAGGAGATGCTCGAGGTGCTGGTTCCGCCCGTCGAGGTGGAGAGCTTCGGGGAGCGCACCTTCGCGCGGGCCTTGAACGCCGTGTTGCAGGGAGCGCTGTCCGGCGCCGCGGCCGAGGAGGATGAAGACGCGCCCGCCACCGAGCGCAACCGCGACTACTCGCGCGACCTGGCCGCCCTGGCCCGCGAGGTCGAGGAGGCCGAAGAGGCGGACGAGGACGACGAGGACGAAGTCTCCGACGTCGGCGAAGAAGCCGGGTCCTCGGGTGCGGAGGTCGACGAGACCGAAGCGTCCGATGAGGATTCGGAGTCCGAGGACGCTTCCGAAGCGGAGGAGGGCGGGCAGGAAGAGCTGTTCACGGAGCCCGAGCCGGCGCGTCCCGCCGCGAAGAAGGTCCGGTCCGCCCGGTCCCGTGAGGAGGCCGCTCCGCCTGACGTGAACACGGGCAAGGCCGCCGCGAAGAAGGCCACGGGCAAGGCCGCCACGAAGAAGGCCGCTCCTGCCCGGGGCGCCGCGAAGAAGGCCGTCGCCACGAAGCCCGCCGCGAAGAAGCCCGCCGCGAAGAAGGCCGCTCCCGCCGCGAAGAAGGCCGCCGCGAAGAAGGCCCCGGGCAAGGCCGCCGCGAAGAAGTCCGCCACCCCGAAGCGGGGAGGCACCGCCGCGAAGAAGGGAGCCGCAGCGAAGCGGAGCACGGCGAAGAAGGGCGCGGCCCCGAAGCGGGGGGCTCCCGCCGCGAAGAAGTCCGCCGCGAAGAAGACCCCGGGCAGGCCGGCGGGGGCCCGCAAGGCCACGGCGAAGAAGTCCGCGCGTCGGCGCTCCTGAGTCACTCCGGTGTTGGGAAGGGCCCCTCGTGGCTCCTTCCTCCCGGGTGCCCCGCGCATGAAACAAGGGGCGCGTCTCCCTCCCGGGGACGCGCCCTTGCTTCAAGAGTCACCGGCCAGGGCCGGCTAGTCATCAGGAAGCAGATCAGGCGTCTGCGCACGCGGACCCGGGTCATCGGGCTGCGCGGTCAGCTCGCGCTCCTCTTCATCCTCTTCGTCTCCCCGGCGGAACTCCTGGATCTGATCCGGCAGGATGTCCCGGGCATCCGCCTCCTCCTCCATGGGGGGAGACAGGGCCAGGTCCTGGTCCGAGATGTTGATTTCGTCCTCCCCGGTCATCGGGTTGCGATGACGCAGCGAGGTGGACTCGCCCACATCCTCGTCTCCGAGCTTGTTGAATCGCATGGGGTCTCCTCGACAGGGACGGTTGAGAAAGCTTCCGTGTCCCCAGGAAAATGAGACCCCCGGACGGGGCCGGCAATCCGAGCCGGCCGCCTGCCTGCCGGGCCCACCCCGGCGTCAGCGAGGGGCCGACGGCGGCCGGCTGTTGAGGCTGCCGGGCTCCACCTTCAGCACCACCATGGCCAGCGCGAGCACCCGGGAGAGCGTCTCGCGCACCGTGTAGCGCCAGGGGGTCGCGCGGCCCTCGTCCGCCGCCACGCCCCACGCGTCGATGCCCACCGAGTTGGCGATGAACAGCGCCCGCGACAGGTGGAAGCGCTGGGTCACGAGCACCGCCCGGTCCGCGCCGAACACCGTGTGCGCCCGCAGGCAGCTGTCATAGGTGGACAGCCCCGCCTCGTCGCCCAGCACCACCGTGTCCGGCACCCCGCGCTCCACCAGGTAGCGCCGCATGGCCCGCGTCTCGTCGTGGAAGGGCGCGGAGTTGTCCCCGCTCACCAGGAGCGCCCGCACCTTGCCCTGCCGCCAGAGCGCGATGGCCGCGTCCAGCCGCTGCGCCAGCACCGGCGAGGGCACCGCGCCCGGCGCCAGCCCCGCCCCGAACACCAGCGCGATGGGCGCCTCCGGGGCCACGGCGAGCGGCACGATGCGGCCCTGGTAGCGCAGGCGCACGAAGTGGGACAGGCCCAGCACGACGGCGACGCCCAGGCCGAGCAGCCCCAGGACCCTGCGCACCCACACCCTCCTCGTGCCGCCAGCCTTCATGGACCTCGCAAAACGGTCGGAAGGGTCCATTCTCTTCCGGCGGGCCGCTCGCGGAAAGCGAACCGTGCGTCCGGAGCCCCGGAACTGTTCACGCCCGCCCGGCCCCCGGA
>SECN01000181.1 GCA_004173515.1 Myxococcaceae bacterium
CACCGCCTCAAGCGCTTCCGCGCCGTGGCCACCCGCTACGAGAAGACCGCCACCAACTACCTGGCAGTCCTCCATCTGGCCTGCATGATGCTTTGGCTAAATTAGGGACACCCCCTAGTGCTGCACAGCAGGGGTTTCCATGACCTCCTGCCGTTCTCCAGCCCAGTGCTCCGAACGTAGCCACCGTGTGTCGGTTGGAAGCAAGTACCGGGATCCGGCGTCCTGTCTGCCCCGCTCTGTTCCGGCTTTGCTTCCTCGAATGAGAACGCGAAACTGGAACCGCTCAGGCCAGAGGCCTGCTGCCGCTCAGCCAGAACGAGCGATTTTCGCTGCGCAGGGCCTTCTCCAGGAACTCCTCGAAGGACAAGGCGATGCGCGGCGCCTCCTCTGGGTACGTCTCGTGGAAGGCGTCGAGCAGCGGGTAGTGGTCGTGCTCGCGCCTGGCTACGTCCAGGATGACGAAGTTCGTGTCCTGCATGTCCACCAGCGTGAAGTGCGACGGCGATCCATCCTCATCCTCATCGCTGCCTCTGATGGCGACGCGGGCACGCTCGATTCGCTCGAGCGGGAGGATGCGGTAGTTCATCTCCGGTGGAGCCTCGAACAACGCAGCTCCGTTGCAGTGCAGGTAGAAGGCACGAAGGTCGTCGTCGAGCCTCCATCCGACGCGCGCCTCGAAGGCAGCCACCTGCACTGGTGTCGCGGGCGGATTGGGGAAGTGAAGTCTGGAAACCTCAAGCATTAGCTGTTTCATGGACATGAAGGGCCCTCAATCCGCGTAGGGGCGATCAGGGCCCGGCGTCAGCCACCTGCCGCCAGGGGCGTAGCATGCGGGATACTCGGCGTTGTAGGTCTTATGTACGGAGTCCGGGACGGGGAGCACGTTGTCACGGGCGATAGGTGCTCCCCCGTGCGCCAGGTCGAAGACATGATGGCCAGTCCAAAGGTCGCCGGATGTACTGGGCCATTCCCCGAACTCCGAGCCCCACTCACGCCTGAAACCCTTGCGAGCCTTGTCCCAGGTGTCCCGGCGCCACTGAAGGTCCGCCACCTTCGGGTAATCGCAGCAACAGTGGGTAATGGCGAGGCGCCCCCCAGCCTCCGCGGGCATCAACATGAAGCGGCCCTGCCAATCGCCCTTGATGTCGGCGAGCCACATGCAGCCCATGAGTGCGTGGCCTTGGGCTGCGCACTTCGACTCGCAGCGAGTCATGAACGCGGCGCTGCACTGCCAGGGGCCGTAGTAGATGGTGGTGCGCACCTGACCGCCGGCCGGGCTGGGCATGAACGGGCTTGTCCACTTCGCCGCCGCAGGGGGCCCGACGGTGCCGACGGTGGCGGAGCCGCAGCCCACGAGGGTGAGGACCGCGACGGTGCTCGCGGCGCGTTGGAGAAAGTGAGCAGTTGTCATGGGAACCCACGACAGCACGGTCGGCGCAGCAAGTTAAGAGCCCACTTCGGCAAGCAAGAAAGCCGCCCTCCCGCCGGGTTGAACTGGCGGGAGGACGCGGCCATCCGATCGCCGAAATAGAATCATGGGTGGCCGGAGGGCCTACGGGTTCTGCGGCACCTGCGGGCAGTTCGGACCAGTGCAGATGGGGCCGCAGTCCGCGCACCAGCCCATCTCGTGGAAGTCGCAGAGGCCGTCGCCGCAGGTCACGCTCCCGCAGTCCGAGGGACAGGTGGTCGCCGTCTCGCTCCCGTTGCAGAGGCCATCGCCGCACCAGGTGGCGGGGCCGCAGTCCGACGGGCAGGTCGCGGACGTCTCTCCGTTGTTGCACCAGCCATCGCCACAGGACGGGGGTAGGGCACAGTCCTCCGGACACGTCTGGAGCGACTCTCCATGGGTGGTGTCACAGAACGCATCACCACAGATGAATGCACAGGGATTGCAATTCCAGGGGCCCACACCACCGCAGGGACAGTCGCTTCCCAGTGCGGCCTCCTCTTGTGCCAGCGGCGCGGAACCCACGTCCATGTTGCCGCACGCAGTGAGCAGACCCAACGACAACCCAGCGAACAGAACCACCAGACGCGCCTTCATGGAGGACTCCTTGTTGGAGAGACTTCGCGTGATAGCACCGGGACGGGGCCGCCACGGGCCCACGCACCTCACTTCGGGTCCACGCTCCGCGCGAACCCAGGCTTGCGCCGAGCGTGCGACGCCTGTTCGTAGGCATAGGCGAGCTTGAACAGCACGGGCTCGCTCCAGGCACGGCCAATGAATGACAATCCCACCGGCAGCCCGAGCACGTCGCCCGCGGGTACCGTGAGGGTCGGGTAGCCAGACACGGCGGCGGGCGTGGAGCTGCTGCCCAGCCAGTGGTCACCCAGCACCAGGTCGATGGGCCCCGCGGGCGCCTGGGTCGGGGCCACGAGCGCATCCAACCGGTGCTTGTCCATCACCGCGTCCACGCCCTCGGCGCGTGAGAACCGGCGGCACGCCGCGAGCGCCTTGCGGTAGGTGGCGTCGGTGAGCGGGCCCTTCTTCTGAGCCTGGATCAACAGCTCCTGGCCGAAGTAGGGCATCTCGCGATCGCGGTGCTGCTCGTTGAAGGCGATGAGGTCCGCGATCGTGCGTACCTGCGCACCCTCACCGAGCTGTGCGAGGTAGGCCTCCAGGCCCGCCTTGAACTCGTAGAGCATCACCTCGAGTTCGGGCCCGTCGACCTTGTTCGTGTTCGGCACGGATGCGGGGTCCACCAACACCGCGCCCTGTGCCTTCATCAGTTCGAGCGCGCGCTCCACGATCGCATCGGTCGCCGGGTGGTAGCCGAAGAAGCGCTCGCGCGGCACCCCGATGCGCGCGCCCTCGAGCCCCTTCGGATCGAGGAACTTCGTGTAGTCCGCGTGGGTGCGGCCACGGCCCGTGGCGGTGACCGCGTCGCGTGGATCCTCTCCCGCGAGCACGCCCAGTAGCGCTGCGGCGTCCGCCACGGTGCGCGTCATGGGGCCCGCAGTGTCCTGCGTTGACGAGATGGGGATGATGCCCGCGCGGCTGACGAGTCCCACCGTCGGCTTCAGCCCCACCAGGGCGCACGCGGACGCGGGCGAGACGATGGAGCCGTCCGTTTCGGTGCCCACGGACACGGCGCAGAAGTTGGCCGCGGTGGCGGCGCCCGAGCCGGAGCTCGAACCGGAGGGCGTCCGGTCCAGCGCGTAGGGATTGCGGCACAGGCCGCCTCGCGCGCTCCAGCCGCTCATCGAGTGCGTGGAGCGGAAGTTGGCCCACTCGCTGAGGTTCGTCTTGCCCAGCAGGACGGCGCCGGCGGCGCGCAGGCGCTCCACGATGAAGGCGTCGCGCGGGGGCAGGGCACCCACCAGCGCGAGCGAGCCCGCGGTGGTCTGCATCCGGTCCGCCGTGGCGATGTTGTCCTTGATGAGCACGGGAATCCCATGCAGCGGCCCGCGTGAGCCTTTCGCCTTGCGCTCGGCATCCAGCGTTTCGGCCATCGCGAGCGCGTCGGGGTTGGTTTCGATGACGGAGCACAATGGCAGCTCACCGGTGCGGTCGAGCGCACGGATGCGGGCGAGGTACGCCTCCGTCAGCCCTCGTGCGGTGTACTTGCCGGACTCCAGGCCCGCCCGCAGCTCCGCGACCGTCGCCTCCTCGAGCGCGAAGGCTCCGGTCGCGGACGATGATTCAGCATGTGCGTCCCGGGCGGCCAGCGCCCCCGTCACGGCCGCCGCGGCCCCGAGGAGCGTGCGGCGTGAGAGTCCAGGAGGGTTCACGTGGGACGCAGCTGTCTTCTTCGTCATGGAGTGGGCACGCAGGGAGGAAAGGGGCTCCCAGTGGACCAGATGCCTCCACCGGGAGGAAGGGCCTCACGGGACCAGGGGGCCCCAGTGGAACCCGGTCCCCGCGAGGGTGGCGCTCCACAGCTCGTCCGACGACAGCCCCTCGACGGCCGTGAAGCCCTCGGTGCCGAAGCGGAAGTCCCTCCACGTCTCTCCGTCGAAGCGAACGATGTCGTCCGTGTCCAGGACCGCGATGACGGAGCCCTGTCCGAACGCCACCACGTCCAGGATGTCGGGCGAGACGCCGCCATCCACGAAGACGGGGTAGGGGGGCTTCGTGCTCCAGGTTCCCGCCGCACGCTCCAGGAGCAGTCCCTGGTCTCCGGCCGCGTAGGCGAGGCCCGGCGCCACGACGTGCACGGCGTGCAGGGCGTGCTGTCCTCCCGAGGGCGGCGGCAGCGTCTCCCGCAGCCACGGGCCTCCGTCCGCGTTGACGTGGTACGCGACGGGCACCTCGCCCGCCTGGCCCACGGTGATGAGCGTTCGCGGGTCGAGCCCGTGGATGGCGCGCAGGTCCGCGTCCACGCGCTCCACCCGCACCGGCTCCGCCGGGTAGTTCCAGCGCAGGATGTCCCCGGCTTCGCTCACCGCGTAGAGCGTCGTGGCCCCGCCCACCTCGAAGCCCACGAGGTCCTGGATGGCCGCCCCGCCCCCGTCGAAGGACGTCAGCGTGCAGGGCTCGCTGGCGGCCAGCGTCCGCGTGGCGAGTCGCCCCTCCCAGGAGCCCATGAACACACGTCCGTCGCTCGGTCGCGCCCACGCGGTGGACCACGCCCCGTGGCAATCGGTGAAGGGCTCGACGTCGAAGCCACCGTCGCTCCCCTGGCGGACGTGGGCCAGCACGTCGTTGCTGTCGCTCACGAACCAGGCCTGGTTGCGCGCGTGGGGCGCCACGTCCCGGAACGCCGCGCCCGTGATGGGTTCGGTCGTCCTCCAATCGACGCCGTCACAGACGGGCGCCGGGTCCTCCCGGCCGTCACAGGTGTTGTCCAGGAAGTCGCAGCGCTCCTCCCTGCCCGGGGAGATGGAGACGGAGCGGTCATCACAGTCCGTTCCCCCGCCGGTGGCACTCACGTAGCCATCACCATCTTCATCCCACGCGGACAGCGTCAGCTCGACCGTGGAGGTTCCCTTCTCGGGAACAACCCCTTGCGCCGACGCGGTGGCCACCTCCGAGCCCGCGCACGTTCGCTCGCGGGCAGACGCCGTGATCTTCACGGTGTCACTCCATCCTGCGCTGCGGACGAAGCCCACCTGGCCCGTCGCAGGCCCCGCGAGTCCGGGCGGCTCCACCGGCAACTCGAGCGTCCTGGAGGCGTCCTCCGCGTCCACCAGTCGCAGCGTGACGCAGCCCGGGCGGAAGCCTTCATAGGTCAGCCGCACCTGGACCTGGCAGGGGTGGTTCACGTCGCATCCGCTGGGGCGCTCCGCCTCGAGCTCCTCGATGTCCGGCACCGTGCAGGTGATGCAGAGCAGCCCGAGTCCCATGGCCATCGCGCGCTTCATGGCGAGACCTCCGTCCGCGACGAGGGCGGGGCGTCCATGAGGAGCCAGGTGACTGCGGCCCCCGCGGCGGCGGTGAGGGCCGCGCCCAGCAGGACGTTGGCCGCGAGCGCCTGTCCCCGCGCGCTGTCCAGGTGCTCCGTCCGGTCGCTGTAGAAGGCATCGTCGCGCGCGGCGTTCACGTGGCTCCGCGACTGGAGGCCGAAGTAGCCACCAAGGCCGCCGAGCACCACGCCCCCTCCCAGCAGTGCCAGCGGAAGCACGGGCGTGGAGCGTGTGCTTCGCACCTCCGCCCGAGCCCCGGGCGGCGGTGTCCGCGCGTCAGGCATCGCCTGCGGTGCGTCCGAGGGCGGGCGGGGGTTGCGTGTCAGCTCCCGCTGCACGGTCCGGCGCACCTCCTCGAAGTCGCGCGACACCTTGGGTGACACCTTCACCGGGAGGCTCGCGTCGGGCAGCAGCGACAGTCCGTCCTTGAAGGAGGCCAGGGCCTCCTGACGGCGTCCCAGGTCCGCGAGCACGAGCCCGACGAAGATGGCCACCCGACCCCGCTCCCCGCTGTCGCGCGCCACGGCCTTCGCCGCGTCGAGCTGCTCGAGGGCGCGCTCGTAGTCGAGCTCCTCGTAGGCGTGGGATGCGGTGGACATCCGGGCCTGGAAGTCCGGGCCCGCGGAGGTCGCCGGTTGGCTCCAGGCAGGCGACACCAGCATCAGCGCGAAGCCGAGCACGATTCGCAGGTCCATGGGCGCGGAGGCTACCACCCGGCTTTCGACCCGGACCGCTTGGGCGCGCTGTTTTGACGCCACAGTACAGTTCTCATCAACACTGCAATTGCATCCCCCGGGTTTCCGCGCTTCGGACAAAGATTGCACCCGGACTGCCTCCATGTGATAGCCGCGCCCCTCAACCTGGAGGCGTGATGTCGAAACGGATTGCATGGCTGTCCCCCTGTCTTGCGTTGCTGCTGTCGGGATGCATGTCATTGGAGGGCGATGACGCGCGGGAGCCCGGGGTCCAGCAGCAGGCCCTGTCCGGCACGGAGGTCATCGACTTCGCCTCCGCGAGCACGCTGGCGAACACGGACGCGTCCGGCAAGAGCGGCGGCATGGCCGTGCTCAAGACGAACAGCGCGAACTGCACGGTCGGTGCGTACGCGGACTGCTACGCGCAGTACATCGAGTTCAGCCCGACCTACACGGGCTACCTGTCCTTCAACCTCTCAAGCCTCACCCAGGCGGCGCCAACCCCTGCTCACATCACCCAGCTCCAACTGCTGACGAAGTACCAGGGGCCCGCCGCCTCCACGTCCTACTACCAGTGGCAGCTCTACCGGTTCACGACCTCCAGCTGGGTCAACATCGCCAGCTCGCAGGGGCGCGGCGACTGGGTGTGGACCCCGGCCCTGACGCTCAACCTCCCGGGCACCGAGTCGGCTTCGAGCTTCGTCTCCGCCACCGGCGAGCTTCGCGCACGCCTCGTCAAGGGCGCGGGGACGGACGCCGCGCAGCTCGACAGCCTGCGTCTCCAGGTGTCCTGGGACATCCCCACGACGTGCACCGCCGAAACCAACGCGGCTTTCTGCACCCGGCTGGGCAAGAACTGCGGGCAGGTCAGTGGCACCGACAACTGCGGTCAGGCGCGCACGGTCTCCAGTTGCGGCGCATGCCAGGGCGCGGAGACGTGCGGAGGTGGTGGAGCTCCGAACGTCTGTGGCCAGGCAGGGGCCTGCACGCTGGCGACCTTCCCCAAGGGCACCACCTGGATGTGGGACCTGGAGAACAACGCCATCCCCACGAACCTCAACGCCCAGGTCTACGTCGTCGACCTCTTCAACACCTCCACCGCGAAGATCCAGGAGTACAAGAGCGCCGGCAAGAAGGTGGTCTGCTACTTCAGCGCCGGGACCTATGAGGACTGGCGGAGCGATGCCAGCCAGTTCCCCCAGGACACCTACTGCACCCCCGGGGAGAACTGCGCGCAGTCCGTCCACATCCTGGGCGACTGGTGCGTGAGCGGCGGTGGTTGTGAGTGGTGGTTGGATCACCGCAAGCCGGCGGTGCGCACGGTGATGACGTCCCGCATGCAACTGGCGAAGAACAAGGGCTGCGACGCGGTGGAGCCGGACAACATCGACGGCTACTCGCACGATGACGAGATCAACTGCACCGACCAGGCCTGCTGGAGCCTCACGGCGGCGAACCAGCTCGACTACAACCGCTGGCTGGCCGACACCGCCCACTCCTTGTGCCTGGGCATCGCGCTCAAGAACGATGTCGACCAGGTCGCCGCGCTCGCCAGCTCCTTCGACTT
Source organism: Myxococcaceae bacterium (assembly GCA_004173515.1). Taxonomy (GTDB): domain Bacteria; phylum Myxococcota; class Myxococcia; order Myxococcales; family Myxococcaceae; genus Corallococcus. Next base: position 7,609 of record SECN01000181.1, read on the forward strand.
CGCCATCAACGAGGAGTGCCAGAAGTACAACGAGTGTGGCGCCTACAAGACGGGGTTCACGAACCAGAACAAGGCGGTCTTCAATGCCGAGTACCGCGTGGACTCGAGCGGGGACACCACGAACTGGACGTCGTGCACGGGCACCGGGACGACCTGCGCCTGCGGCGAGAGCGGCTTCGCCCAGGGGGACATGCGCACCCTGGTCTTCAGCACCGCGTCGGTCCGTTACAACAACATCCAGTTCGCCTGCTGGTAGCGCCGCCGCATGCGCGAGGGACCGTCGTCGTCATGAGGCGGTCCCCTGCGTGTCAGGCGATGAGGCTCAGGGGACATCCATGGCCGTCGGGTCGGCCTTCCAGCGCTGGAGCTGCTCCTTCGTCGGGAAGCCCCGCACGCGGAAGCGCTCCGGGTACAGCCCCGGCTCGGGCATCAGCAGCGTCCCGGCGTCGCGCACCACCAGGTCCCAGCGGACGGAGGCCACCGGAGGCGCGTCGGGGCCCAGCGCCGCGTCCACGAAGAGGATGATGTCCGCGCGTGGCAGCAGCGTCTCTCCCGCGCTGGACCAGACGGCCTGGCCGAAGAATCGCCCCTTCGCGTCCTGCTCCGGGAGGTAGCCGGCGACATACAGCTCGGCGTCTCCCGGTTCGGGCTGACGCCGGAGCCGTTCGGTCTGCTCCTGGTAGCCGCGCACCCGGCTGGCGAACGCGAGCCTCGCCAGGAGGCTGTGTGACGGGCTGCCCGGTTCAGGGAGGAAGGGCCTCCAGCCGTCGGCCGTGAGGCGCAGCGCGTGTCCGTCCACCGGGCGCGGCGCCCTGACGCCCTCCACCGCTGTCTCCGCCACCGCGAGCAGGCCCGTCGCGTCCTCGGAGCCGGTGATGAGCAGCAGGTCCCTGTTGGGCACCATCACCACCCAGTCGCCCTTGACCTCGCAACCTTGCACCACTTCCTGCAGCAGCAGACGTGAGGCGGCGTAGCTGTCATTCGTGGAGATCACGCAGGCGCCCAGGGTCAGGGACCGGAGCGGCACGGGGTCCATCCGCCGCAGGTTGTCCATCGCGTCGGCGCGGGCCTGCTCGTACGTGATGCTCCAGCGCGTCAGATCCTCCGAGGAGACGTAGCGCATGGCGTCCGCGGTGTCCTGGACGAGCGCCTCCGCCAGCACCTCGCCCAGCGGCCGCCAGGACACCGGCACCGTCTCACCGGAATGTGGGTCGAACTGCTCGAACGTGTCGCGAGCGCGCACCACCAGCCGCAGATGCGGGCGCGCCTGCGCGTACGTCTCCGGGGCCTCCGGGAGCACGCCCACCCGCCCCAGTCGCGCGAGCACCTCGCCGCGCCGCTCGGGCGGGGCGGACAGGTACTCGTCGTGGAAGTTGGTGAGGGAGAGCGTCATGCCCAGGCCGCCGTCCGAGTTGAAGGCCTCGATGACGAAGCGCTCCGGGACGTACTCCAGCTTCCCCGTGGCGCCGCCGGCGCGCAGGGCCTCCAGGGCCTGCTGCGCGAAGGCATCCTTCTCCCGCAGCTCCGGGTACGGCTCCAGGGCGGCCCCCTTCGTCCCGCTGGCGTTGACCAGCGCGACGACGAGCACCAGGGCCAAGACACCGAAGAGGGCCACCTTCCACTGCGTGTTGCGTGACATGGGGCGGGAGAAGACACCGCGAGGAGGCTTCGTGCAACCTGGAGTACACGGGTGTGCTTCGAGGTGCTGCCGCCGCCCACGCAACGTGAAATGGCGCGGTCGCCAGAGCGGCGGCGGTGCGGGGGACGCGCGCTACGGCACGGCGCTCACGTCCACGTCGATGACGCGCGGCTCCTCGGTGCTCGTCGTGCCGGTGACCGAGGGCATCGCGGCGGACACCTGGAGCGTCAGCGCCCATTCGCCCGTGGCGAGCTGGGTGGGCACGTACTTCCAGGACAGGTGCACGGCCCCCGTGGTCTCTCCCTCGGCCCAGAGCGCCTCGCGAGCCCGTTGCTCGATCTGCGCCGGGGTCAGCCGCGTCCGGAGCAGGTGGCCAGAACGGGCCAGCGGCGGCCAGCTGATCAGCGCACGCTGGAAGCTGCCGTCCCCACCGTGGGACACCACCGCGCGGTGGCCCTCCACGCGAATGCCGTTGATGGCGCGCATCACGAAGGTCTTGTGTCGGTGGAGCACGGGCGCCGCGAGGACGTCGTTCTCCTCGCTCTGGATGAAGGACTTCACCTGCCGCACCTGCCCGAGCTCCGACGTGGGGATGCCCCAGCGCTGCAGGCGTGCCAGGGCGGTTCGCTGCAACACCGCGGACTCCTGCGGTGTCGCCGGACCACTGCCGACCTTGCTCAGCACCAGCACCTGACCTTCGGACGGGTCGCGCTCGAGCTTCCAGGTCCGGGACTCCAGGTCCCTGCGGGCGCCCAGCTCTTCCGTCTGAGTGAAGGACTCGGTTGTTCCCACCAGGGCCCCCTGAAGCACGGCGTCATCGAACGCGGTGCGGGGAAGCAGCTCGGTGGGGATTGAGCCCGTGGGAGGCGTGGCGAGCGCCGTGGAGTCAAAGATGAAGCCGAGGGTCGCACGGGCGACCTGGGTGGTGGTGTCAGCGGGCTCGATGAGTGCCCCGCTGTCGCAGCCAGGAGCGGCGGCGAGCGGAAGGAGGGTCAGGAATCGGATGAGCAGATGGGTCTTCATGGCGTTTCGTTCTCTTTGTGCGAGGGCGATGGAGGCGGTTGTCAGTCAGGCAGCTTCTGACCGTTGTCGGGGTCGCAGCCCCCCACGTAGAAGTAGGTGGAGGCGATCTTGCGTCCGGTGTTCTTGCGGTCTCTCCAGCCTCCGGCCTCGAACATCGCCACGCGCTGCGCCTCAGTTTCACCGAAGACGATGGACACCGGGCAGTCGTCGTTGTTCTTACCGATATCCCAGTCATAGGCCTCATCAATCCAGTTCTCGCCCACGCCATCGCCCCGCGAGTTCGCCACGTAGCGTTTCACGTAGCGCTTCACGAAGTTTCCGCACGACGAGTCGCCGTGAAAGGCATTCCACATGCTGAAGCCGCTGGTGCTCGTCACCATGGCCTGCCGGTATCCCCCCTGCTTCCAGACCTGGTAGTCGCCAGACTGGCAGGCCTTCACGACGGCGATGTTCAGCTTCCCGTTGCCCAGGTTCATGTGGATGTCCGTGATGGCTTCACACGCATCCGCGTTGGTTCCCATCACGAGCCAGCTGCGGAGGAACGACTCGTTGTGGCCGCCATGGGTGTGCACGAAGAGGACGTTCGCGTCGTCCACGCCGGCATTGGACTGGGTGTCCTTCGCGTTGGTCGCCGAGCCCTTCGAGGCGTCGGTCCACAGGTCCGTGCGCGCACTCGAGTTGTTGATCGTGCGGACGTCCGTCCAGAGTCCGTTGCTCACGAGCGAGTTGAAGTAGCCCGCGAACTCCGCCGCCGTCTTCGTATGCACGGAGTGCGAGGAGGCGTCGCACTGCCCCGCGCCTCCGAAGTTGGCGATGCCGTAGACGTGGGTTTCGTTCGCCAGCGCCGCCGCGGGAAGGAGCAGGGCCCCCGCGAGCGCCGCGCCCGTCCACTGCTGCGTTTGTTTCCGGAATCTCATGGTCCGTGTCTCCCCCTGTACAGGGTGTGCGTGGATGGCCTGATGCAGGCCGGGGAGCGCGCGGTGTTCGCCGCGCGTCCTCCGGCCCTGGCCCATCAACGAAACCCGGGGAAATTCTTCCTCACCGCCCTCGTGAGAAAGTTCCGGAGCGCGCTGCTACGACGGGGTGGCGGGCACGAGGCCGTAGAGGGTGGTGACCTCCCGGGAGCGCGCGGCGTGCAGGGGATCCGCCTTGTCCTTCGCCTTGGAGTGCCGCGCCGGGGTGGACTTGCTCCACGTCACCTTCAGGCCACAGCGCGCGAACTGCTCCTCCAGCCAGCCGGGCGGACGCAGGCCCAGCAGCACCGCGAGGTCCGAGAGGATCAGCAACCCCTGGCCTCCCGGGTTGAGGACGGCGGGGAGCCCTTCGAGGAAGCGCCGCAGGAACTGGCTGTCCTCGTCGAACACCGCGCGGTCCACGCGGTTCTTGGGCGGCTCGGGAATCCACGGCGGGTTGCAGACGACGAGGTCCGCCTTGCCTTCCGGAAACAGGTCCGCCTCCCTCACCAGGAAGCGCTGTGAGAGGCCGAGCTGATTCGCGTTCTGGCGTGCGCAGGCCACCGCGCGGGAGTCGCAATCCGTGGCCAGGGCGGAGGCCGCGCCGCGCTGGAGGAGCAGGAAGGAGAGCACGCCGGTGCCGGTGCCCACGTCGAACACGCGCTTGTCCGTCACGTCCGGCACGGCCGCCAGCAGCTCCACGTAGTCGGTGCGCGTGGGCAGGTAGACGCCGTAGTGCGGATGCAGCAGGCCCTTGAGCCCCGGGACGGCCAGGCCCTTGCGCTGCCACTCCGCGGCCCCGAGCATGCCGAGCAATTGCTTGAGCGGCACGACGGTGAAGTCCGACGTGGGCTCGCCCCACACCTGCCGGCACGCTTCCGCGACCCCGGGTGCGCGTGCGAGCTCCATGCGGTAGCTCCGGTCGAGCGCGACGACGATGCGCGACAGGGTCGAGTGCTCCAGTTGCCGCGCGCGGCGCTCGGCCCGGAACGCCTCCAGCGGCGAGCGGGCCTGCGGGGCCTGTTCAATCCGCCGGCCCAATGCGCCGAGCAGCTGCTTCGCGTTGTGGAAGTCGCCGGTGTAGCGCAGGAACTCGCCCCGGCGGACGCGCTTGAGCGCGGTGTCGGCCCGGAGTGAGTCATCCACGGGTGACAGGCGCGTGGGCGCGGGCTCATCACTCTCCGAATGCCACGTGAACGCGGCGTCGGGCGGAAACACGAAGGTCTCGGCGGCGGGCGACGACTTCTTGGGGGCGGCGGCGGGCGCCTGCTTCTTGGGAGGGAAGGCGGCCGGCGGCCCTTTCTGGGCGGCGGGCGACGGCCTCTTCTGGGA
>SECN01000671.1 GCA_004173515.1 Myxococcaceae bacterium
GCGGGTGAAGCCCAGCACCGCGTTGGTGGGCACCCCCTTGCTCGTCGTGAGCGGGGGGATGGCGTGGTAGGCGCGGAAGATGAAGCCAGAGGCGTCGAAGAGGGCCAGGCGGCGCTCGGAGCGCGGGGGGCTGGTGTCGGCCATCCCCCGTCCCTAGCGCGGCTCCAGCCCCCTGTCCACGAAGCCCCTCACCGGCACTTCAGCTCCGCCTTCTTCGCCACCACCAGCTCCGCGATGCCGTCACCCGGCACCGCGTAGTCCTCCACCGCCCCCAGGTCCGAACAGCCCGACGCGTTGTTCAGCACCTGCTGTGCCAGCGTCGAGCAGAAGGCCACCGTGCGGTTCAGGTCCGTGTTGCCCTTGTAGAAGTCGAAGCCCAGCTTCCAGATGCGGCAGCCCCGGCGCCGGTCCTCGCGATCCGCAAAGTGCTTGCCCCTCAGGTACGAGGCCTGCGCCATGTCCTGGAAGATGTTCTTGCGGTAGAACGACAGGTGCGTCTCCGCCAGCTCGCCCATCAGGCGCTTGTCCGTCGCCAGCGCTTCCTTGAAGGGCGCCACCGCGCGCTCCGGGTCCTCCCGCGTGAGCGCGCTCTCGCCCGTCTTGAAGAGCTGGTCCACGTTGGACACATCCCGCATCAGCTCGTCCGCCTGCGCGTGGTACTGCGCGGAGTCCACCTTCGAGCGCAGCTTCTGCAGCGTGGCCAGCGACTCGCTGCCCCGGCCCGCCCAGTAGTCCATCATCGCCGCCTGCATCAGCTTCGCGCTGTAGCGGCCGTTCATCATCTTGCTCACTTCGCTGGCCTGATCCGGTCCGGACTCGTCCACGGCCAGGATGTCCGACACCGGGCACGTCCACGGCGCCGCGGAGCGATCCAGCTTGAGCCGGGCCACCAGGAACTTCACGAACATGGGGTCCTTCGGGCGCCACTCGTTGCGGCGCAGGGCGCCCTCCAGGCGGAGCGTCTGGCCGATGGGCGGCGAGAGCTCCTCCCGGTTCTGCTTCTGGCACCAGACCTCCATGAAGTCCTGGCAGCGGGGCACCGCGGCGCTCCACTGCGAGTTGCCCAGGTAGCGCTTGCAGTCGTCCTTCGCGCGCGACACGAAGCGGTCCGCGGACTCGCGCGCCTTCGCCTTGGCGCGGCGGAAGTACTCGCTCTCCTTCGGAATCTTGCGCAGCGCGACGAGGGCTTCCTTCTCGCGGTTGAGCTCGACGGACTTCTTCGCGAACTCGAAGTTCTCGAAGGCCTCCTTCTCCAGCTTGATGCGCCGGATGAGGGTGTTCGCCTCGGCGTTGATGGGGTCCTGGTCCAGGGCCTTCTCACAGGCCTCCTCGGCGCGGCTCCAGTCCGGCTGGCCCATCTCGTTGGACGCGTAGGAGCGGCACTCGCTGAGCAGCTCCTGCACCTGCTGCCCGGGATCCAACACCGCCGCCTGGGTGGGCGGCGGAGGCTTCGGGACACCGGCGATGCCGGACACCTTCACCACGGCCACCACCGCCAGCAGCGCCATGGCGCCACCGGCGATCACCAGCATGTTGCGCCGGCCGTTGAGAGCCTCCGGGTCGCCCCGGCTGCCACGCCGCGCCGGCGTGCTCGCGCCCGGACGCCGGGGCGGCGCGTCCGCCGTCTCGTAGGCCATCTCCACCACGCCGAACTGGATGACGTCACCGGCCTGGAGTTCGACGAACTCCTGCCCCAGCAGCTCGCCGTTGAGCAGCGTGCCGTTGGCGCTGCCCAGGTCGCGGGCCTGCACGACGTTGCCCGTGCGCTCGACCTCCGCGTGCTTGCGGCTCACCGAGTCGTCGTCGAGCATCACCGCCGCCGGCGGCGCCCGCCCCACCAGCACCAGGCCGCTGATGGGGTAGGACTTGCCAGCCCACGGCCCCGTCATCCCCTTGAGCACCGGGCCCGAACCCGCCGCCGCGGGCGCGCTCAGGGCCCGTGAAGGCCGCTTCGCCAGCGCCGAGCCGGGGGGCTTCGCCGCCCCGTTCGCCGTCGCCTTCGCGCGGATGCTGGGCATGGCGCGCGTGCCCCGCACCGGAGCGTCCGCGAGCGCCGGAGGCTCCTCGTCCACCGCGGTGTCCACCGCCGCCCTGCGCCCGCTGGAGCGCTTCGCGCCGCCCTTGAGCTTCAGCTCGTAGTCGCCCAGCAACACCTGGGAGCCGGGCATCAGCGCCGTGGGCCCTTCGATGCGCTGCCCGTCGATGAAGGTGCCGTTCTGGCTGCCTCCGTCCTCGACGTAGACGGTGCCGCCCTCCACGTAGACGCGCGCATGCTGCCGCGACACGCCTCCTTCCGTGAGGACGAGGTCATTGCCCTGCTGGCGGCCGATCTTCAGCTCGCCAGCGATTTCGTGCTCGTGCTCAGTTCCGTCGGGGTGACGGACGACCAGGGTTGCCATGGACGCGTCAGTCCTCGCGGAAGATGCTCATGTTCACCGGAAGGCCCTTGCGCTGAAGTTCGTCGTAGAACTTCGGCACGAAGCCCGAAGCCACGTAGCGCCCTCGGACCTTGTGGTCCTCGGTGAAGCCGTCCTGCTTGTAATAGAAGATGTCCTGCAGGGTCACGATGTCGACCTCCATGCCGGACACCTCGGTGATGTAGCAAATCTTGCGAGAGCCGTCGGAGAAGCGCGTCTGCTGCACGATGAGGTGCACGGCGCTGGCGATCTGCTCGCGGATGGCCTTCACCGGCAGTTCCATGCCGGACATGAGCACCATCGTCTCCAGCCGCGCGATGGCGTCACGCGGCGTGTTCGCGTGCAGCGTGGTGAGCGAACCGTCGTGGCCGGTGTTCATGGCCTGGAGCATGTCCAG
>SECN01000672.1 GCA_004173515.1 Myxococcaceae bacterium
CAAAACCGGGGCTGGCACGGCGGGCGCGGGGGAGTTGGCGAACGCGGTGGAGGCGGCGAACAGGGCGGCGACGATGACGGTCTTCATGGATGGCTCCGGGGAACGACACGCCGACGCGGGATTGCATCGGTTGTTGTGCGCTGACCCAAGAGCACCCGCCGTGCCAGACCCGGTTTTGAGCAACTTCGAGGGTTTCCCCGGGTGGGAGCGGATCCGCCATGGGGAGAATCTCCTCAGTTGCGATCGCAACGATGGGTGCAAGCTCCCCAGGCAGGCTTCCGGCGCTTTGACGGCACCAGCGCTCTTCTGCAAGCTGTGACGCGCTCTGCCTTCCCGAGCGTCAGGCGCCGGGACCCTGTATGAGCTTGTGGCCCGGCGGTCCTCGTCACGCATGTCGCGCGGCCAGGGGTCGGGAGAGATGGCGTATGCGGCACCTGCTGGTCGCATTGGGCATGGCGTGGCTGGGCCTGGGGTGCGCCGCGACCATCCCGCCCGAGCGCCTGCAGGCCCAGGTGTTGGAAACGGAACGCTGGCAGCGCGAGTACCAGTCCGAGCGGGAGCGCACCGAGGTGCTGGCCGCGAAGCTGGCGGCGCTGGAGTCCGCCCTGGAGGAGCTGGCGCAGGAGCGGGCGGAGGCGGAGCAGGCGCGGGCGGAAGCCGAGCAGGGCCGTTCGACGGCGGTGGATGAGCTGGCGCGGCTGGAGACGGAGCGCCACGCGTTGGAGGAGCACAACGCGCAGCTGCTGGCGCGGCAGCGCGAGCTGGCGGCGCTGCACGAGGAGCTGTCGGACGTCTGGTATGAGTCCGCGCTGGAGCGCGCGCGGCGCCGCACCCAGCCGCCCCTGCCGGGCGAGACGGCCACCGAGGCCACCCGGCCGGTGCCGTGACGTTTCCGAAGAAGCCCCGTGTGCTTCCGGGGCGTCTTCTTCTTTCTCTTCAGATTCTTCAAGGAGCGTGGGCGTGGCGATGAACTCGCGGACCCCCATCCGTGGCTACCGCGCGGGTTTCTTCTTCGTGGTGATGATGTTGTCGGCCGTCACGGGCTTCACGCTCTTGACGGAGGTGCGCACCGGCCACCAGGTGGACGCGCTGGTGCTGGAGGCGCTGGAGCGCGCGAGCCTCATCGGGCGCATCCGCGTGGACGTGATGTCGTTGGAGTCCGCCATCGAGGCGCACGTGCGCTCCACCGGCGACGCCGAGCGCAGGGAAGCCGACGCGGTGATGGAGGACATCCTGGGCAGCATCCGCCGGGCCTCGGAGGCGTACATGCGCCACCTGCCGCCCGGGGAGAAGGAGGTGTGGCTGCGCTTCAACGGCGCGTGCCAGGGCCTGGCGGATCAGGTGCGCGCGGCGGCGGTGTTCTCGCGTCAGCGCGAGGCGGAGCGCGCGCGGCGCCACCTGGTGGAGAGCATCCGCCCGCTGGCGGCGGAGGTGGACATGCTGGCGGGGAAGCTGGCCACGGAGAACGCGGACGATGCGCGCGTGCTCGTGGGACGGTTGGGCACGCTCCGGGTGCGCAACACCGCCCTGGGCGCGGGCACCACGCTCCTGGCCATCCTCCTGTCGGCGCTGGTGGGCTGGCACATCATCCGGCTGCTCAAGCGGCAGGACGCCACCATCCAGGGACAGATTGAAGAGCTGGGCAGGCACAACCAGGAGCTGGATGCCTTCACCAGCCGCGTGGCGCACGACCTGATGGGCCCGCTGTCCCCGCTCAAGGGCTACCTGACGCTCATCCGGCGTTCTGGGGCGGTGAAGGATCCGGGCGCGCTGGAGATGATCTCCCAGTGCGAATCCAGCGCGGTGCGCATGGGGGAGTTGATTGAAGCGCTGCTGCGCTTCTGCCGCGCGGGCAACCGGGGCGATGGCACGAAGGGCGAACTGGACACGGCGGTGAGCACGCTCTTGTTGGAGGTGAGCCAGACGGCGTCGGCGCTGGGCGTGGCGTTGGAGCGCGAGCTGGAGCCGGGTGTGCTGGTGGACTGCCCCGCGCAGCTGCTCCAGGTGGTGGCGCGCAACCTCTTGTCCAACGCGGTGAAGTACACGTCGGGGCGGCCGGATCCGCGCGTGAAGGTGCGCGTGGCGACGGAAGGGACGGACGCGGTGGTGGAGGTGACGGACAACGGGCTGGGGATGAGCGCGGCGACGCAGGCGTCGCTGTTCCAGCCGTTCTTCCGGGCCGCGGAGGTGCGAGGCATTCCGGGACATGGCCTGGGGCTGGCCACCACCCGGCGCGTGGTGGAGGCGCACGGCGGCACGCTCACGGTGCATTCAGAAGAAGGCAAGGGGACGCGGATCCACGTGCGGTTCGCACGTGCGGCGCGCACGGCGGCGCCGCTTGTGGTGGAGTCCGGCGCGCAACGGGACCCCACCTCCATCCGCAAGGCCTCATGAGCTCAGCCCGAATCCTCGTCGTGGATGATGACCCGCATGCGCGGGACCTGTTGCAGCGCCTCTTGGGCGTGCTGGGCCCGGTGGTGCAGGCGGCGGATCCGAAGGGCGCGGCGGAGCGGGTGGGCGAGCAGGCCTTCGACCTGGTCCTCACGGACATGGCGATGCCGGACCCGGGTGACGGGCTGAAGGTGCTCCAGACGGTGCGCTCGAACCTGCCGGACACGCCGGTCATCGTGGTGACGGCGTTCGGCAACATCGAGGGCGCGCTGGACAGCATCCAGCAGGGCGCCTTTGACTACCTGTCCAAGCCCTTCGACGTGGACGCCATCATGCGGGTGGCGAAGCGGGCGCTGGAGCAGAAGCGGCTGGTGGAGGAGAACCGCACGCTGCGCAAGCAGGTGGAGCGCACGTCCACGGGCAAGGAGATGGTGGCGCGGGCGCTGCACAAGCGCTCGGCGCGCTCCAGCGGGCCGTTCATCCCCATCGACTGCGGGGCCATCACCGAATCGCTGATGGAGAGCGAGCTGTTCGGCCATGCGAAGGGCAGCTTCACGGGCGCGTCGGGTGCACGGCGAGGCCTGTTCGAGGAGGCCAACGGCGGCACGCTCTTCCTGGACGAGATTGGCGACGTGGGGATGAAGGTCCAGTCGCAGCTGCTGCGCGTGCTCCAGGAGGGGGAGATCCGCCGCGTGGGCGAGAGCGTCCCTGTGAAGGTGGACGTGCGGGTGCTGGCGGCGACGAACAAGGACTTGAAGGTCCGGGTGACGGACGGGTTGTTCCGCGAGGACCTCCTGTACCGGCTGGACGTGGTGCACCTGCACCTGCCGCCCCTGCGCGAGCGGCGCGAGGACATCCCGGCGCTGGCGGAGCACTTCGCCGCGCTGCATGCGAGAGGTGGGGTGCGGCCGGTGGTGACGGCGGACGCGATGGCGCGGCTCACGGTGTACGACTGGCCGGGCAACGTGCGGCAGTTGGAGAACGTGATGGCGCGGGCGCTCGCGCTGAACGTCAC
>SECN01000182.1 GCA_004173515.1 Myxococcaceae bacterium
TTCGTCCGGCCGCGCGCCTGCGCCACCAGCTCCAGGAAGGACTGGTAGGACTCCTCCACCTCGCGCTCCAGCGCGGCGCGCTCGTGCGGCGTGAAGCCCCGGGAGTTGGAGCCGAACGCCGCGTTCTCCCCCCGCGTCAGCGTGGTGCGCTGCACGCCCAGCTTCTCCAGCAGGCCGCCGTATTCGAACTTGCCGATGAAGACGCCAATGGAGCCCACCACCGCGTGCGGCGCGGACCAGATCTCCTTCGCCCCGATGGCCGCCATGTACCCGCCGCTCGCGCACATCTGATCCACGTACGCGATGACCGGCTTCTGCTTGGCCACCCGCTTCACCGCCTCCAGCATCTGCTCCGACGCGAGCCCCGAGCCCCCCGGGCTGTTCACCGCCAGCACCACCGCCTTCGCCCTGGGGTCGCGCCCGGCCTTGCGCAGCGCCTTCACCACCGTGTCCGCCGCCGCGAACCGGCCCGCGCCGCCGCTGCCCGGCACGATGATGCCCGTCACGTCCACCACCGCCAGCCGGGGCCTGCGCCGCAGCCTCCGCCAGCGCACCGGCGGGAAGGCCCGCGTCGCCAAGTACGCGCTGAAGGTGGGCACCGGGGCGTCCTCGTCGCCTCCGGACTTCTTCGACTCCAGACCCAGGTGCGCGCCCAGGTCCGCCTCGTGGACCAGCCCGTCCACCAGCCCCGCCTCCAGCGCCCGCTTCGCGCTGTAGGGCCCGGCGTCGATGATCGCCTTCGCCTCCTCCGGCGTCTTGCCGCGCGACCGGGACAGGGCCTCCACCAGCATGGCGAACCGCTCGTCCAGGAACGTCTCCAGCGTCTGGCGCTGGATGTCGGACACCTGGCCGTCCGTGAAGAACTCCGGCGCCGTCTTGTAGTCACCCCGACGGGCGAAGTGGGCGTGGATGCCCACCCGGTCGAAGGCCCCACCCAGCACGGTGGCCTCCGCCGCGTAGCCCACCAGCTCCACGCGCCCCATGGGAGCCAGCAGCACCTCGTCCGCCATGCCGAGGACGGGGTACTCGTTCGTGTCCACCATCACCGCCCAGGACACCACCCGCTTGCCGGCGGCCTGGAAGTCCGCCAGCAGCGCCAGCAGGGCCTCGCGCCGGGCGTCCGTCAGGGACAGCCCCTCCACCTCCAGGAGGATGCCCTCCAGCCTGGGGTCGCCAGCGAGCAGCCGCAGCGCCCGGCCGAAGTCTTCCAGCGAGGTGACGGTGGCGGGCTCCACCGGGGGGCCTCCCAGGCGGAAGCGGGGGCCGCGACGGGGCCGGTACGGGAGGCTCCCCGCGAGCCGGAAGCGGACCCAGGTGGGTTTTTGACGCGCCGCCATCAGACGGAGGGGCAGGCCCAGCAGCAGGCGCAGCCCGAGGAACAGGTTCGCCAGGAGGACGAGGGGAAGCCGGAGCATGCGGCGCGGGTAACGGCCCAGGTGGTGTGAAGCAACCCCTGTTCATCGCGAAGGGAGGCTCTGTTAGGCTCAGGGCCCATGTCCTCCCCCTCGCTCCCCCGGCTTGTCTTGATCCTCGCCCTCGTCTGGGGCGGCGCTGTCGTGGCCCAGCCCCAGCGCCGTCAGCCCCAGGACTTCCAGAGCCGCCAGGAGTTGACCCAGGAAGAGAAGGACGCCGCCAAGGCGCGCGCCATGGGCAACAACCTCTCGGGTTACGCCAAGGACCAGAAGCCCCCGGAGAAGCCCATGCCGTGGAAGGCCATTGGCCTGGCGGGCATCATCTTCATGGTCTGCCTGCCCTTCGCCATCCGCGCCTACCGGGGCACGGTGAAGGACATGTCCACCGCCAACACCTTCGGCGCCCAGGACCGGGGCGAAGACGAAGCGTAGCGTCCGGGGCCCGGCGCGCCGTCCCTCCGGCGCTCCAGGCCCGCACGCACATCAGGCCGGACGGATCTCCACCGCCCCACCCGACTCCACCCGGATGTCCACGGGCAGGAACCGGCGCAGCACCTCCGCCTGCGTCGTCAGCTCCCCCGTGACACACGCGGTGGTGAAGCGCGTGGTGCCCGGCGTCACCGGCCCCAGTCGCCCCGACGCCAGGAGCGCCGCCGGCAGGAGCAGTTGCTCCGCCAGGTGCTCATCCAGCGCCCCACCCGTCTCCATGAACCGGGCCAGGGCCTCCGCCGCCGCTCGCCCCACCGCCTCTGCGTCGAGCGCCCGGTCGCCCAGCGACGTGAAGGCCGCGACGGTGTGCTCGAACTGCGCCAGCACGAACGTCACCGTGCCCTGTGAGCGCGTCACCGGCAGCGGTCGGTTGTCGGCCTCCGCCAGGATGCCCCGCTCGCGCAGCGCGGCCACCGCGGCGCGCGACTGACGCTCCGCCACGGCGAAGGGCAGCCCGCCCACGAAGGACATCACCCGCACCTCGCGCAGCACGCCCCGCGCGGGCAGCTCCACCCGGAGCGGCGGCTCTCCCGGGGCGCCCACCTCCGCGGTGAACTCGCCCGCGCCCTCCGGATGGAAGCCCGCGTGCGTCAGCGACAACTGCACGGGGAACCCGTACGCGCGCGCCACCGGAAGCCAGGCGCCCGTGAGCGCGTGGAAGCTGGGGCTGTTGCGCAGGTGCGTGGCGCCCCGGAGCGTCAGCCTTCCTCCGCCCGCCAGCGCCAGCGGATACACGAGGCACTGGAAGAGCAGCGGCGTGCTGCCCGCGGTGCCCACCTCCAGCAGGTAGTCCCCCGCGCGCACTGGCCCGGGGGTGAAGCGCAACTCGGAGGCGCCCACGACGGCGCCCTCGCTGGTGCTGGTGCTCAACGCCTCCGCGCCGCGCACGAAGGCCAGGTGCTGGGGCCTCAGTCCCGGCGGCTCCCGGTGCTCGCGCAGCCGGGTGAGCTGGAAGGGCCGTCCGGTGATGAGCGACAGGCTCAGCGCCGAGCGGAGGATGTGGCCCCCTCCCTCCCCCATGCTTCCGTCGAGCTGCACCAGCCCCGCGTCGGTCCGGTCGTGACCGGTCATGTCCCTCCCGTCATGGGTCGAAGGCGAACGGCGCGCAACGCTCCCGCCCGGCGGCGCGTGAGCGTAGCAGACCCCGTGCGTCCGGCTGGGACTTAGTCGTCCAACGCCGGCAGCACGGACACCTTCAGTGCGCTCGGGTGCGTCGCCGAGTGATGGATCCGGTGCATGGCGCGCACGAAGTCACCCTCCTTCGCCAGGGCGATGTTGGGCACGAAGGTCTGTGGGTTCCGGTCGATGTACGGGAACCAGCTCGACTGCACCTGCACCATCAGCCGGTGGCCGCGCTGGAAGGTGTGGAACACGTCGTTGATGACGAAGCGCACCTTCGTCACCTCGTTGGGGGTGAAGGCCTTGGGCTGCACGTAGCTGTCGCGGAAGCGGCCCCGGAACGGCTCCGCGCGCACCAGCGTCTGCTGGCCTCCCCGGTCGCGCTCGCCCGAGGCGGCCGCCTCCTTCGTCCAGCCGCGCAGCGTGCCCGGGTTCACGTCCACCAGCTTCACCACCCAGTCCGCGTCGCTGCCGGTGGTGGACACCCACAGCTCCGCCTCCAGCGGGCCCGCCAGCGTGAGGTCCTGCTCCAGCGGCGGCGTCTGGTAGACGACCACGTCCGGGCGGCGCGAGGCGAAGCGCTGATCCTCCGCCATGAAGCCCCGGAGCATGTTCGCGGAGTGCTCCTGCGTGTAGGGCACGGGCTTCGCCGGGTCGCTCACGTATTCGTCGAACGACGCGTCCTTGCCCGTGGGCGCCTGGAACGTCAGCGCGCCCTGGGGCTGGAAGTACAGCCGCGTCGGCTTCGCTTCCTTCGGGGGCCACGCGTCCAGGTGGCGCCAGCGGTTGGCGCCGCCCTCGAAGACGAGCGCCTCCGGGACGGCGGGCGCGGGGCCGCCCTTCAGGTGGTGCTTGAAGAAGGCCAGCGCCAGGTCCTGGTACGGGGTGCTCGTGGGGAAGCCGAAGTTCGCGTCGCCCAGGGAGGAGCCATCCGTGCGCATCCAACCGCCGTGGGGCCAGGGGCCCATCACCAGCGTGTTGGTGATGCCGGGGTTCTGCTTCTCGATGGCGGCGTACGTGCGCAGCGGGCCGTAGAGGTCCTCCGCGTCGTACCAGCCGCCCACCACCAGCATCGCGGCCTTGATGTTCTTCAGGTGCGGCAGGAGGTTTCGCGCCTGCCAGAAGGCGTCGTAGTTGGGGTGCGCGAGCAGGTCCTTCCAGAAGCCGATGTCGCCGTGGAGGTACTTCGCGTCCGCGGTGCCCACCGGGCCCAGGTCCAGGAAGAACTGGTACGCGTCCGGGGTGCCCATCTCCAGCGGGTGCCAGCCTTCGACATCCGTGAGCGTGGGGCGCGGCTTGCCGAAGGCGGAGAAGAACGTGAACGTGAGCTGAAGGTTGAGGGCGCCATGCCGGTGCATGTCGTCCCAGAACCAGTCCGCGATGGGCGCCTGCGGCGACACGGCCTTGAGCGCGGGGTGTGAGTCGATGGCGCCCGCGGACGCGTAGAAGCCCGGATAGGAGATGCCCCACAGGCCCACGCGCCCGTTGTTGTCGGGCACGCGCTTCACCAGCCAGTCGATGGTGTCGTACGTGTCGCTGCTCTCATCCACCTCCTTGCCGCGCTTGTTGTCGCGCTGGGGGCGCACGTCCACGAACTCCCCTTCGGACAGGTAGCGGCCGCGCACGTCCTGCACGGCGAAGATGAAGCCGTCCTGTTCGAAGGCCGCGGTCGCCAGGCTCACCGGATAGCGGTCCACGCCGTACGGGGCCGCCGAGTACGGCGTGCGCTGGAGCAGCACGGGGTAGCGCTTCGTGGGGCTGGCGTCATTGGGGACGTAGAAGGACGTGAAGAGCTTCACGCCGTCGCGCATGGGGATGCGCACTTCGTACTTCGTGTAGTGCGAGCGCAGGTATGCGGCGCGCTGCTCCGGGCCCTGTTCCGACGGCGGCTTCGGCGCGGGTTGCGTCTGCGCGAAGGCGGTGTTGGACAGCGAGAACAGCGCGAGCGCGGCCAGGATGCGGGTGCCCGGGGACATGCCCCCTCCCTCTTCGAGTGGAACGTGCGGAAGTGGCGGCATTGTGGGGGATGCGTCGCGAGCAAGGAAGCGCGGCGTGCCCGTGCAAGGTTTGCACACGGGTGCGAGCCCCTGGCGTGCGGGGCTTGCACTCCCGGCAAGGTTTGCACACTGGCCCGTGGCGACGGATGCGGGCCTTCGAATTGCACACGTCCCCGGCGTACAGGTCCATGCGGAGGCGCGCTCACGCGTCCCGCTCCATCACTTGCAGGCGGGAGTCGAACACGTGTCAGCCATCATGAAGGCCTGGAGGCAGGGACTGCTGGGTGCGGTGCTGTTGGGAAGCGCGGTCGCGGTCGCGGAGCCTCCTCCGACGAACAGCGCGCAGGGGACGCAGTTGCATGGCTCGGAGCGCTTCGAGTCCATCAACATCCCGTTGTCCTCGTTCGAGGAGCCACCGCTTCCCGCGGGCGTGCAGTGTGTCCCGGCGGTGATGAAGGCGAATGGAGGGCGGCTCGCGGCGCGCCAGTACACCTGTACCGGGGGAACTCCGACGTACCCGGGACGCTTGCTGGATGGACCCGTGCTGGTGGGCGCGGCCTTCCGTGCGCCGTTCGAGGGTCGCTCGGTGAAGCTCGTCATCGAGGAGGCGCGCTGTCACGCGAACATCGCGAAGGCTCCGGTCGCCTGCACCTCGGAGAACCTCGTCGCCGGCACGGCGCGCTGGGAGTTCCGGGTGAGCGCTTCCACGGACGACAAGGCGGCCGCGCCCCTGTGTCCGCTGGGCAGTGGGTTCGCTCTCGCGGTGCCCCATGCGTGGTCGACGGGCGGTGAGCTGCTCAAGAACCCGGACTACTTCACCTTCGCGTGCGTGGCGGAGAACCAGGGCACGCCCACCAACCCGTTCTTCGTGGGCGGCGGCGTCATCGCCAAGTGCATCGACTGGGGCTACGCGCCCTGGGCCGGGAGCTACCCGGATGACGTCGCGCGCGGCTACCACCAGCTCTGCACGCACATGGCGAGGGCGGACTATTGCGGCGAGGGCCGGAGCAACACGCTGGACGGCACGCCGCTGTCCTTCATGGGGCCGCAGAACGCCCTGCTGCAGAGCCCCAGCGGCTACCCCGTGGCCAGCGTGGAGAATGGACAGTACGCGCTGGAGGCCGTGTGGACGCGGGATGCCTGCGGCACGGTCCGTCCGCTGTGCCTGGGCAAGAAGCGCTGGGACACGCTGTCGCTGGAGGCCACGTGCGTGAACCGCGCGCTCGAGCCCGTCATCCCGCCCTCCAGCGCCACCGGACCGTCCATCCGGCCATGCGAGGACGTGAAGCTGACGAACTCCTCCGACGACACGCTGCTCGTGTCCTATTCGCTCTTCATCGACCGCGCGCTGGTGATGTTCAAGAAGTCCGACACGGAGTTCGTGACGACCACGTCGGTGGTGGCGGATCTGTGGGAGCACCCGGGCGTCCCGGACGTGTCCACGTTCCGGGTGGACCTCAACGGCGACGGGCTGGCGGACGCGCCGTCCGCGTACGTCCCCCTGCGCGCGGAAGGCCCCATCCTCTCCGCGAAGCTGCCCTCGAACCTCAAGAAGCGCATGGGGGCCTTCATCAAGCCGCTGTACCGGTGCATCAACCCCCTGGGACACAAGCTGCTCACGGACTCGAGCACCTGCGCTCCCGCCACCGGTTTCTTCCTCAGCGCCCTCAACTCCGACCAGGGCATCGAGGGCTATGTGTACAGCGCCGTGGACACCACCAGCACGGGACAGCGACGGCCCCTGAAGCTGTGGCGGCATCCGGTGTCGGGCCTCTACGCCACGTCCACCCAGGCCCCCTCATCAGCGTTCGCCTTCGTGAAGGAGCTGGGCTACCTGCCCGCCGTGGGTCAGCTCCCCGGCCGCGATCTCTGACTCCGGACTGAATGTTGGAGGCCCCGAATTTCGTGGGACTCCGGCGTAACGGGTTCAGGGTTCGCAGGAACGCGCGACAGGAGCTGACGTGATGGCGATGCATGGGAAGTGGTGGTGGGTGGGCGCGGTGTTGACGGTGGGCACGGGGGCGTTCGCGGAGCCTCCTCCCACGAACAGCGCCCAGGGGACGCGACTGCACGGGTCGGAGCGCTTCGAGTTCATCAACATCCCGATGAAGTCGGCGGAGCCGCCCCCCGCGCCCGCGAACCACCAGTGCAGCCGGGCCGCGGCATGGATGGAGGGCGGCCGGCTGGGGGTGAACCAGAACTGCACGGTGGATCCCTATCCGATGCCGGTGAGGCGGATGCTGACCGGAGAGACCCTCGTGAACGTGGCGTTTCGCGCGCCGTTCGAGGGGCGCTCCGTGAAGCTGACCATTCGCGAGGTCCGGTGCCACGCGGACATCACCCCGCCCACGTATCCGTGCACCGCCGAGAACATCCAGGTGGGCAAGGCGCGCTGGGAGTACCGGGTGACGGCGGCCCCGGAGGACAAGCAGGAGGTGGCGCTGTGTCCCACCGGCAGCGGCTTCGCGCTCGCCGTGCCGAACGCGTGGTCCACGTCCGGAGACCTGCTGCAAAACCCGAACTACTTCACCTTCGCCTGCGCGCCCTCGGATCAGGGCTCGGCGGGCAAGCCGTTCTTCGTGGGCGGTGGAGTCATCTCCAAGTGCATCGACTGGGGCTATGCGCCGTGGGCCGGGGACTCGGCCACGACGGACACCGCCGCGCGGGAGTACCACCAGCTCTGCACGCGCATGGCGGTGGCGGACTACTGCGGCGAGGGCAAGAGCAACACGCTGGATGGCACGCCGCTGTCGTTCATGGGGCCGCAGGCCGCCGCGGCCATCAGCCTCCAGGGCAAGCTGCCCGAGCAGTTGGGCACGACGGGCCATTCGCTGGAGGCCGTGTGGACGATGGATGCGTGTGGCCTCGCGCGCCCGGTCTGCCTGGGCAAGCGGCGCTGGGACACGTTGTCCACCGAAGGCACCTGCCTGGACGCCAGCCTCCACATCCCCGAGACCAAGGTCACCTGCGAGATGCTGAACCTGTCCCAACTGGGGGACCGGATGCTCGTGTCGTACTCGCCCTTCCTGGACCGCGCGCTGGTGACGTTCAAGCGGGGAGCCAATGAGTACGTGACGACGACCGCCGTCCAGGGCTTCCCCGGTGAGTCCGCGGGCGGGACGGAGCTGGGCGGCTTCTCCCTGATGCCGGGCATGGGGGACACCGTGCCGTCCACGTTCGACCCGCTGCGCGTGGAGGGTCCCATCCTCGCCGCGACGCTGACGACGGAGCTGAAGCAGCGGATGGAGACGTTCATCAAGCCGCTGTACCGCTGCGCGACGAGCAGCGGCCGCAACCTGCTGACGGACTCGAAGGTGTGTGATTCCGCGCCCGGCTACACGCTCAAGTCCATCGCGGGTGACGGTGGGTTGGAAGGCTGGGTGTACAGCGCCGTGGACACCACCAGCACGGGCCAGCGGCGGCCCCTGAAGCTGTGGCGGCATGCGACGCAGGCGGGGGTCTTCGCCACGTCCACGGAGATGCCGTCCGGGTACACGTTCGTGCGGGACCTGGGCTACCTGCCCGCGGTGGGCCAGTTGCCAGGCCGCGATCTCTGAATCACGGCACGGACGCGCACACGCGCATCCCGATGAAGGGGAAGCGTGTGCGCGGCTCGCCGTCGCCGTGGTTGAGGACCCGGGCGGTGAGCGCGTCCTGGTAGAAGGAACCTCCGCCGTACGCGGGCGTGCCGCCGGTGTCCGTCACCAGCCACTCCCACACGTTGCCGGATTGATCCGCCACGCCGAAGGGACTGTCCGACGCGGGGTGTGAGCCCACCGCGTCCGGCCCGAAGGCGCGGGGCTTGCGGCCGTAGGTGGCGTCGAAATTGGCGTCGTCCGGCGCGAGCGTCGAACCGTGTGGATAGTCGCGGCCGTCGGCGCCCCGGGCGGCGCGCTCCCACTCCCGTTCGGTGCACAGGCGTGCGCGGGGAACGCGGCCGGTGGCGTCCAGCCATGACACATAGGCCCGGGCGTCCTCCCAGGAGATGCCGGACACGGGGAAGCGGCGCCAGTCCTGTTCGGCGCGCTGCTCGCGGTCCTGGTAGCGCAGCGGCTCCCCTTCCCTCGCGTGGTAGGCGACGCCTTCGTGCTCCAGGTGGAAGGTCCAGGTGTCGTCGGGGTTGGGACGCAGCTCGATGGTGCCGAAGTAGTTCGTGCCCCGGGGCCTGCGCGCGGCGCGCTCCGATGCGGGCAGGGCTCGCAGCCAGGTGAGCCAGTCCGCGTACGTGACTTCGTGGCGCGCGATGAGGAAGGCGCCGGTGGTGAGCGGGTGCAGCGGGCGCGTGCGCACGACGGTGCGGCGGATGCTTTCGTCGTCGCCACTGCCGTAGAGGAAACGGCCCGGGGGCACGTAGACGTAGCCTTCGGGGACGTGTTCGGGGAGCACGACGCGGGCCTGGAAGACACCGCCGCGCCCGAGCAGCACCGGGTAGCGCACGGGAGGCCGGTCCGGTCGCGTGAACGTCAGCAGGTAGGAGCCGGGCGTCAGGGTGATGCCCGAGGTGATGGGCGTGGTGCCGAAGGTCCACGGTTCGGAGGGTTCGCCCGCGATCGGCTCCAGGCTCTCGACCTGGACGACGGCGCCCGGGGGATCGCTGTCCAGCTCCATGCGGACGGGGGCCCGCAGCTTGTTGCTCGTGACGCCGCTGGGATCCACTGCGTCCAGGCGTTGAACCAGGGCCGCGCGAACCTCCGGTTTGCGGTCTCGCTCCGCGATGAGGATGCGCTGGAGGAGCACGTCCGCGAGGCGCTGATCCAACGCATCATTCCAGCCCGCGCCCACGCGCGTCCTCGTGGTGTCGAGGATCGCGGTGACCTCTTCGTAGCTTCGGGCCTGCTTCGCCCCCAGGGCCAGGGCCTTGGCCCAGGTCTCCTCCGCGAAGGGCACCCGGTCCGAGTCGAACGCGGTGAACGCCTCCGCGCGGAGGGATTCAATCTGCGCTCCCAGGACCTGGCCCGAATCGAGCGTGAAGGCCACGTCGGCCAGTGCCTGCTCCGCATCGCGGCGACGGGAGTGCTCACCGTACCAGGTGCCGCCCAGAAGCATGGACGCCGCCAGGAGCGGAAGCACGAGCACCCGGCCGACCCGCACCCAGCGGGGACGGACGCGGGTGGGGGCCGTCAGGGTGGTGTCACTGGAGGCGGCGGTGAGGCGCGAGGAGATCGACTCCAGGGCTTCGCGCAATGCGTCGGCGGAGTCGAAGCGCGCGGACGGCTCATGCGCGAGACAGCGCGTGACGACCGATGCGAAGGTGGGATCGATTCCAGGCACCACCGTGTCGAGGGGCGCGAAGGTCCGGGGTTCGAGGGGCGCATCCGCGAGGGGGCCAGGCGTGGTGCCGCCGCACAGCTCGTGGAGGAGCACGCCCAGCGAGAAGAGATCGCTGCGGGCCGTGGCCGGCTCCCCCCGCCAGACCTCGGGTGCCATGTAGAGCGGGGTCCCGATGCGCCCCGTGGAGAGCAGGTCCGCGGGCCCTCGCGGGAGCGCGAGCGGTGCGATGGTCGCGGTGCGCTGGGATTCGCCCACGTCCGCGCCAGATGAAGGCTCGGCCGTCGCATTCCGTCGCGGGTCCTCCGCTGAGTCGATCGTGGCCTGGGTCGCGGACGCGAGGCGTCGCAGGGCCCCTGCTTCAGCAACGGGCGAACGGCCCGTGGTCGCAAGCCCGCGCGAACCCCTCCGGTCCCCGGTGTCCTCCGGCAGGCCCACCGTGGCCGCGCCCTCCGCCTGGAAGTCCGGCAGCAGGACCGGCCCGACGGGCACCACCGCCACGTCGAGCAGCTTCGCCACGCCGAAGTCGAGCAGCTTCACCTGCCCGTCCTCCGTCAGCAGCGCGTTCGCCGGCTTGAGGTCGCGGTGCAGCACCCCCTGCCGGTGCGCCGCCGCGAGTCCTCGGCAGAGCCCGAGCCCTATCTCCAGCACGCGCTCCCACGGCACCGGGCGCGCCAGCCGATCCAGACTGTCCCCGCGCAGGAACTCCGAGACCAGGTACGGACGATCCCGCACCTCCCCCACGCGGTGGATGCCCACCACGTTCGGATGCTGCACCCGAGCAATCGCCCGGGCCTCCGTGCGGAAGCGCTCGCGCTGCACCTCGTCCGGCGCGACGCCCGCGATGAACTTCACCGCCACCAACCGGTCCAACACCGTGTCATGCGCCAGGTACACCTCTCCCATGGCGCCCCGCCCCAACGGCTGCAACAGGCGGTACTCCCCGAACGTCGCGGGGGGCTGCCACGGTGAGAGGCCCTCGCTCCTCATTCCACCGCCGGCCCCCGGCCTCGCGAAGCGATGCGGTGCTGCTTCAGCTTGAACGCGAACGTGCGCAGCGGCATCCCAATCAACTGCGCCGCGCGCGTCTGCACCCCACCCGTCGCCTCCAGCGCCTCCACCATCCGCTGCCGCTCCAGCGTCCGCAGCTCCTCCGCCAGGTTCTGGAACGCCCTCGGCGCCGTGGCATCCGTCCCGTCACGCAGGGTGTCGCCGCCCTCGTCCGTGTCCACGTCCTCCTCCGTCCGCGCCAGTCCCTCGCGCAGGGACTCCGGCAGGTGCGAAGGCTCCACCACCGGCCCCGGGGACGTGGCCGCCGCGTACTCCAGCGCGTTCTTCAGCTCGCGCACGTTGCCCGGCCACGGATGCGCGCCCAGCACCGCCATGGTCGCGGCGGACAGGTGCAGCATCGGACGGCCCGCCCTCGCGCAGGCGTCCTCCAGGAAGGCCCTCGCCAGCAGCGGCAGCTCCCGGGGCCGGTCGCGCAGGGGCGGCAGCATCACCACCGCCGCGGACAGGCGGAAGAACAGGTCCTGCCGGAACCGTCCCGCCTTCACCTCGTCCGCCAGCACCCGGTGCGTCGCCGCCACCACGCGCAGGTCCACCGGCCGCTCGCGCGAATCTCCCAGCCGGGTGATGACCTGTTGATCCAACGCCCTCAACAGCTTCGCCTGGATGGGCAGCGACAGCTCCGCCACCTCGTCCAGGAACAGCGTCCCACCACTGGCCCGCTCCAACAGCCCCGCCCGAGCCCGGTCCGCGCCGGAGAAGGCGCCCTTCTCATGGCCGAACAGCTCCCCCTCCACCAGGCTCTCCGGCAGCGCCGCGCAGTTGAGCGCCACGAACGTCTCGGCCGAACGCGACGACCAGTGATGCACCGCCCACGCCGCGTTCTCCTTGCCCGCGCCCGTCTCCCCGTGCACCAGCACCGGCAGCGGGCTCGCCGCCAGCCTTCGCAGGAGTTCGAACAGCCGCACCAGCGCCGCGTCCGCCACCACCACGGAGCGATCGCCCAGCGCCAGCCGGTACAGCGAAGGCCCGCTGACGCGCGTCTCGCCGGGGTCCGCCGCCAGGGCCGCCGCCCGCGCCGCGCCAATCAACGCATCCCCCTGCAACCCGTCCCCCGGCGAGACGCGCGTCAGCGGGCCTTCGCTGTACCGGCTGGCGCTGGGCGATCGCTCCGTGGTGGTGGCGGACGC
>SECN01000673.1 GCA_004173515.1 Myxococcaceae bacterium
TTGCGCTTGCGCCACGCGTCCAGCGCGCGCGGGCTCACGGTCAGGAGCGCCAGGCCCGGCGGCACGCCCACCGCCTTCTGGCTGGCGGTGAGGTACACGTCCGCGCCCCACGCGTCCTGGTGGAAGGCCTCGCCCGCGGTGGCGCACACGCCGTCCACCACGGTGAGGACGCCGTGCGCTTTCGCGGCCTTCAGCAGGGACTCCACCGGGGCCAGCACCGCGGTGGACGTGTCCACGTGGGTGACGGTCATCAGCTTGAAGCTTTCCTTCTGGAGCTCCGCCTCCACCTGGGCCGCGTCCGGCGCGCCGCCCGGGGGCGCTCGCACGTGCGTCACCTTCGCGCCGTGGCGCTCCAGGATGTGGGCCATGCGGTCGCTGAAGTAGCCGGTGTTCACCACCAGCGCGCGGTCGCCCGGCTCGATGAGGTTGGCCACCGCCAGCTCCATGGCCAGCGTGCCGCTGCCGGAGACGACGAAGGGCTGCGCGGACGGGGCGAGCGAAATCTCCCGCAGGCGCTTCAGCGCGCGGCCGAAGGTGGCGATGAAGCCCGCGTCCAGGTGCCCGAGCACCGGCGCGGACAGCGCCTGCAACACCTCCGCGTCCACATCCACCGGCCCGGGAATCATCAACAGGTCTCTCACGGCGCCACCGCCGGAGCCCCCGGATGAAACGGGAGACTCCGGCGTCGGAAGGGACAGCGGCAGCGGGCGGCTGGCTAGCGGTACGTCGCCGTCAGGCTGTCCGCGCGGGTGACCTGACCGGCGCTGAACTG
This sequence comes from Myxococcaceae bacterium, assembly GCA_004173515.1. Classification (GTDB taxonomy): domain Bacteria; phylum Myxococcota; class Myxococcia; order Myxococcales; family Myxococcaceae; genus Corallococcus. The sequence goes on from SECN01000673.1 coordinate 773, forward strand.
GTTCATGCAGTTGTCGTCCGTGTAGTCCATGAAGTTGTAGATGGGGTCCGCGCCGCCGCCGGCGCAGGTGTCGCGACCCGCCGGGCAGCCGTACGCGGCCGACTTCTCCGGAGGCGTGTCGCTGACCGAGTCGCCCGGGCTGGCGCAGCCGCCCTGGAACGTGTGGTACAGGCCCAGCCAGTGGCCGACCTCGTGCGTGGCCGTGTCGCCCTCGTTGTACGGGGCCGCCGTGCCGCCGGGGACGCTGCTGTAGAGCATCACCACGCCGTCCTGCTTCGGCTGGCTGGTGTAGCTGGAGGGGAAGGTCGCCCAGCCCAGCAGGCCACCCTTCAGGTTCGCCGTGTAGATGTTCAGCGTCTCCGGGCCGCCCTTGCGCAGCGCGGTCTTCATCTTCTTCTCCGCGGCGGTGCCCGAGCCCAGCGCGTACCACGTGCTGTTCGTCGTGCGGTCCGTGCCCGCCAGCGTGAACTTGAACGGGGTGTTGGCATACGCCGCGTTCAGCACGTTCATCTGCGCGGTGATCTGCGAGTCCGGGATGTCGCCGTTCGCGATGCCCGTGCCCTTGTTGATGACGTGGAAGTAGGTGGGCACGTTCACCGAACCCACCGCGCGCTTGGCCATCACGCGGTTCGCCAGCGCCGCTTCAATCTCCAGCTTCTCATCGACGGACGGCTCGATGGTGGCGCAGCCACGGTGCGGGAGCGCCTCCGCCGTGGTGGTCTCCTCCGCCGGCTGCTCTTCGGGCGCCGGAGCGCTGCTGCTGCAACCCGCCAGGGACATCAGCGTGCCAAGGACCACCGCGACACGACCACCGCGCTGCGCGACGTTACGAAGCATTTTTCCCAACTCCTCGGAAAAGTGGGGAGATGGAAATACATGTTTCAGCTCCATGAAGTCAACAGAGGCGGTAAAGTTGAAATCTCAGTAAATCCTGATGAGAACAAACGGCGTGTCCTCGCGGTGGAGCACACCGCGTCGGTGTTTCATCCGGGGGTCTTGAGACCCCAGGCCGGCGGCAGATACAGGCCGGCTCAGGGCCCGCAATGGACGACGCCGGAGCCCCCGGATGAAACGGGAGACTCCGGCGCCGGGAACGACCGGGTGCTGAAGAGCGCTGACTAGCGGTACGTCGCCGTCAGGCTGTCCGCGCGGGCCGACTGGCCGGTGGTGAACTGGTTCATGCAGCTGTCGTCGGAGTAGTCCATGAAGTTGGTGATGGGGTCCACGCCGCCGCCGGAGCAGGTATCGCGGCCCGTGGGGCAGCCGTACGCGGGCGAGGCCTCCGGGGCCGTGTCGCTGACCGAGTCACCCGGGCTGGCGCAGCCGCCCTGGAACGTGTGGTACAGGCCCACCCAGTGGCCGACTTCGTGCGTGGCCGTGTCGCCCAGGTTGTACGGGGACGCCGTGCCGCCGGGGACGCTGCTGTAGAGCATCACCACGCCGTCCATCTTCGGCTGGCTGGTGTAGCTGGAGGGGAAGGTCGCCCAGCCCAGCAGGCCGCCGGACAGGTTCGCCGTGTAGATGTTCAGCGTGCCGGCGGTGCCCTTGCGCAGCGTGTTCTTCATGTTCTTCTCGTTGGTGCTGCCCTGCGCCAGCGCGAACCACGCGGTGTTCGTGGTGCGGTCCGTGCCCGCCAGCGTGAACTTGAACGGGGTGTTGGCATACGCCGCGTTCAGCACGTTCATCTGCGCGGTGATCTGCGAGTCCGGCACGTCGCCGTTCGCCACGCCCGTGCCCTTGCGGATGACGTGGAAGTAGACGGGCACGTTCACCGAACCCACCGCGCGCTTCTCCTGCACGCGGCCGGCGAGGGCGGCTTCGATCTCCAGCTTCTCATCGGCGGACGGCTCGATGGTGGCGCAGCCACGGTGCGGGAGCGCCTCCGCCTTGGCGCCCTCCTCCACGGGCTGCTGCTCCTCGGGCGCCGGGGCGCTGCTGCTACAGCCCGCCAGGGACATCAGCGTGCCAAGGACCACCGCGACACGACCACCGCGCTGCGCGACGTTACGGAGCATTTTCCCAACTCCTCGGAAAAGTAGGGGAGCCCGAAATACGCTGCGCAACCCGTGGAAGTCAATGCACTGACATCTGTTGAAACAACCGGAAATCCGTAGGGGCTCCCAGCGTCACGCGCCGCGTGAAACGCGTGGGTGTGTGTGTTTCACGCGGGGAGTCATTGCTGCGTACCGCCGTCCGGTGACGCAGCGGCGTTGACTTCGGGCGTCAGCGGCGTGGGCACCGACTGCGGCTTGCCCACCTGCTCCAGCGCTTCGCCGTTGCTGACGGAGAAGCGCACCAGCGCGCGGAGGATGCGATTGCGCTTCACGTTGCCCAGCACCTCGCGCAGGTCGTCGTAGACGGTGGGGTCGGAGACGAGCGCGCCCAGGGTTCCGTCGCCCTTGGCCACGGTGGCGGTGATCTGCTTGATGTCCGCGGCGGCGCTGCCCAGGTC
>SECN01000183.1 GCA_004173515.1 Myxococcaceae bacterium
CAGAAGACCGAGAAGATTCGCCAGCAGGAGCTTCGTCAGCCGGACGCCTTCCAGAAGGCGGGGGCGGACGCGCGCGACTGGCTGATGCAGCGCCAGAAGTTCCTCGCCATCGGTGCCGGAGTCCTGGTGCTGGGCGCGGTGGGCGCCGCCATCGTCAGTGAGGTCTCCAAGCGCGGCGAGGAGACGGCCTCCACGCAGTTCGGCCAGACGCTCACCGTGCTGGATCGCCCCGTGACGGGCGTGGACCCCGCGGACCCCACGTCCACGGAGCCCCCGTTCGCGACGGTGCAGGCCCGGGACGAGGAGATCGTCCGCTCGCTGGCGGCCTTCCGCAAGGAGCACGAGGGCACGCGCGCGGCCACGACGGCGGCCCTGCCTCAGGCCAAGGCGGAGTTCCGCCTGGGCAAGTACGACGACTCGCTGGCGTCGCTGGCCACGTTCCTCAAGGGCGTGCCGGAGAACGACGCCCTGCGCGCGGGCGCCCTGGAAGGTCAGGGCTACGCCTACGAGGCCAAGGGCGACTACGCCAACGCCATCACCTCCTTCGAGCAGATGGAGAAGGCGGACTCGGGCGAGTACCTGGCCGGCATGGGCCAGTACCACAAGGCCCGCATGCTCATCCTTCAGGGCAAGAAGGACGACGCCGCCCTGACGCTGTCGAAGATCCCCACGGACCACCCGAGCAGCGCCGCGGCCCGTCAGGCCACCGAGCGCATGGCGGTGCTGGCGTCCGAGGGCGTGAAGGTTCCCACGCCGGCGCCGCCGGCCGCCATCACGACGGATGCGGGGTAACCCTCCGCTATGACCATGCGGCGCGCTCGGTGGAAGCGGTGGGTGGGGGTGTTGGCCGGGGTGGGGCTCTTGGCCGGGTGTGGCCGGGCGCATTTGTATGGCAGCCCGGAGCTGCCCAGGGCCCCCCGTCAGCCGCCGGTGGAGTACTTCCGGGTGGATTGGTGGAAGGGGCTGGTGGAGAAGGTTCCGCTGCTCGAGTACTCGCCGCGCGAGCCCGCCTCCCCGGCCTACGAGCCGGAGAGCCGCAACGTCATCGCGCAGACCCGCGACGGGTACATCCACGCGGTGGGCCCGGACGGCAAGGTGGCCTGGTCGTTCAAGACGGGCGCCCCGGCGCTCGCGGGCGCCATGACGAGCGAGGGCGTCGTCTACGCGCCGGGCGGTGACGGCACGCTGTACGCGCTCGACGGCATCACCGGGAAGGTGAAGTGGAAGTACCCGACCCAGGAGTCGCTGGCCACGGTGCCGGTGCTGGCGGACGGGCTGGTGCTGGTGGCCACGGACACCGACACGGTGTTCGCGGTGAAGGCGTCGGACGGCACGTGGGTGTGGCAGTACCGCCGGGACCCTCCGTCGGGCTTCACCATCCGGGGCGCCTCCGCGCCGAGGGTGGACCAGGGCACCGCGTACATCGGCTTCTCCGACGGCTTCCTCGTCGCGCTCAAGGTCGAGGACGGTGGCGTCGTCTGGGAGAAGTCCCTGTCGGGCTCCGGGACGGAGTTCCTGGACGTGGACTCCACGCCGGCGCTCGACTCGGCGGGGCGGCTCTACGTGGCCTCGTACAAGAACGGCCTCTACGCGCTGGAGGCGGACACCGGCGCGGAGCTGTGGAACACCGGTGTCGGGGGCATGACGTCGGTGCTCGCCCGGGGTGAGGTGGTGTTCGCCGCCGGTGACAGCCGCGTGGACGCCTACCTGGGGGAGACGGGACGGCTCATCTGGTCGCTTCCCCTCAAGGAGAAGACGGCGCTGGCTCCGGTGTTGGCTCGGGGAATGCTGCTGATCCCCAATGAGAACGCGCTGCTGTTCGTGGATCCGACGACGGGCAAGACGCGCCTGTCGTGGAACCCGGGCAGGGGCATCTCCGCGCCGCCGTACGTGGTGGGCTCGCGGGTGTACGTGCTGTCCAACAACGCGTACCTGTACTCGCTGGACCTGAACAACGTGAAGAAGGGGCCGCGCGGGTGACGCGCGCCGTGCCCCGGACGGTGCGGGTGGTGGCGGCGCTGATTCCCCAGCCCTCGTCGCAGGGGGGCAGGGTGGACGGCGGGCCCCGGTTCCTTGTCCAGCAGCGGCTCCCGGGTGGCAGCCGGGCGCTCCTCTGGGAGTTCCCCGGTGGCAAGGTGGAGGCCGGCGAAACGGACGAAGCCGCCCTGGCGCGCGAGTGCCGCGAGGAACTGGACGTGGAGCTGTCCGTGGGCCGCCGCCTGTGGGAGGGCTGGCACGCGTATCCGGATCTCACGGTGGAACTGGTGCTGTACGCGGCCACGCTGGTGTCGGGTGAGCCGAAGCCGCTGGGCGCGCACATGCTCGCGTTCCACACGCCCCCGGAGATGCAGGCGCTGCCGTTCTGCGAAGCGGACGTGCCGCTCCTGGAGGACCTGCTGGCCGGAAGGATGGGTGCGCTCGATTGATGCTGCTGCACACGTTCCAGCACATTCCCGGCGTGGGGCCGTGGCGCGAGAAGGACCTGTGGTCCAAGGGCATCCGGACCTGGGACGACTTCCCGGACGGCGGCATCGTCATCAGCCGCAAGGCGGACGTGATTGCCCGCGAGCGCATCGCCGTGGCCCGCGAGGCGCTGGCCCGCCGTGACTTGAAGGAGCTGGCGCGGCTGGTGCCGCCGCGCGAGCACTGGCGCCTGTTCCCGGAGTTCCAGGACGACGCCGTCTACTTCGACATCGAGACGGACGGCAGCCAGACGCAGGTGCCCACGGTGGTGAGCCTGTTCGACACCGCGGGGCTGCACGTCTTCATCCAGGGCCGGAACATGGACGCGCTGCCGGAGGCCATGGCGAAGCGGCGGTTGTGGGTGACGTTCAACGGCTCGTGCTTCGACGTGCCGGTGCTGAAGGAGTACTTCGGCGAGAAGCACTTCCCGGTGCCGGAGGCGCACATCGATCTGCGCTTCGTCACGCGGCGGTTGGGGCTGGGCGGCGGGCTGAAGGAGATTGAAGAGAAGCTGGGCGTGGGCCGGCCGCCGCACCTGAAGGGCGCCAACGGCTACGACGCGGTGCTGCTGTGGCGCGCGTACCTGCGCCGGGGTGACGTGGCGGCGCTGCGCTACCTGGTGGAGTACAACCTGTACGACTCGTTCCAGCTCCGGTCGTTGATGGACCTGGCCTACAACAAGGGCGCGGACGACCTGAACCTGGACGTGCCCCGGTTGAAGGTCTTCGAGCGCGGGGACCTGCTGTACGACGTGAGCCGGCTGCTGTTGGATCTGGGGCCCACCCCGAGCGATGTGGACACGCTCGCTCGGGTGCGGGCCATGGAGCAGGATTCCTGAGCGGCCAGGTGGTCCCCTGGGTCGGCCGGACACGGCCTGGCACCCCCTGGGGCATTCCCAGCCGCCGCGTGGAGCTCACCCGGATCACCGCCTTGCCGGTGACGGACGCGGAGTGGGCCGGGGATGGGTTCGTCCTGAGTCCAGGCGGAGATGCGCTCGGGCTCGCGCTGAGCGCGCGTCGGCTCGCGGTGCTCCAGGCCGGTGAAGCGTGGCCGCCCGAGCGTTCGCTGGAGCTGCCCCGGTCCGCGCAGCTCGTCGCGCTGCACCCGTCGCTGAAGAGCGCGGCGGTGCTGGGGCCGGGGCGGATTGAAATGGTCGGGCTGGGCGCGGACGGGGGCACCGCGGGGACGACGGCGCGCACCTGGACGCGGCCCACGCAGGCCATCGGGTTCGACAGCACGGGACGGGGGCTGTGGACCAGCGACGTGGTGGACGGGCGGGCGTCCGTGCAGTTGGTGGACGCGCGGACGCTGTCCGACGTGGACGTGATGGCCACGAGCCTCGACGCGCCGTTGGGCGAGGACGACGTGGACGGGCTGCACGAATGGATGCCGCACCCGAGCCTGCCGGTGATGGGCGCGGCGTTGAGCTGTGGCCAGGACGGCACGTGGCTCACGTTCGTGGAGCGCGGGCCGACGGGGCTGGTGCGGGGCGCGGAGGTGGCGTCGGTGGACGCGCCGTTCTACCCGGCGGGCTTCTTCCCGGATGGCGCGAGCTTCATCGGCGTGGGCGGCACGTGGGTGCGGCGCTGGTCGTATCCGGAAGGGACGATGGCGGCGGAGTTCATCCTGCCGGAGGTGGGCACGCTCGCGACGGGCTACACCGGGTTGGTGACGGCGCGCTCGGTGCTGGTGGCGGTGGAGGACCTGTTGGCGGCGGGGGAGTGGTACCTGCTTCAACTGGACCCCGGCTCGCTGCAACCCGTCTGCGCGTGGGAGCTGCCGTTGTCCACGGAGGCCGTCACGTCGCTGCACCTGTTGCCGGGCGGCTTCATCCTGTCGCCGGAGGACGGCCAGCTGTGGCGTCTGCCCGAGGACGTGCTGGCGCCGGCCCCGGCTTCCGACCGGTGAACACCGGCCGCGCGGATTGTTGAGACGCGCGTGGAATGGTCCCCGGGGCTGTCTGTAGGGTCCGGGCCATGAGCGATCCGAACTTCGTCAATCCACCACCGGGAGTCCCACCGCCTCCGGACGCCGGGCCACCGACGGCGCAGTCGAAGGGCAAGGTCCTGGGCGTCCTGGTGACGTTGATGGTCCTGGCGCTGGTGGCCTCGTACTTCGGGCTGAAGCGCCAATCGGAGCCGGCGCTCGGGCCGGTGACGGTGAAGGACGCGGATTGGGACTCGGGCGTGGCGCTGCCGCCAGAGGTGTCCCTGCCGGAGAGCGATGGTCGGGTGCGGGAGCTGGTGCGCAAGCTGTCGGTGGATCCGGAGCTGGCGCGGTGGTTGGAGGAGCGCGACCTGGCGCGCCGGTTCACCGCGTCCGTGAACAATATCGCCGAGGGTGAGAGCCCCCGGGCCTCGCTGCTGTTCATGGCGCCGCAGGGGGGCTTCGAGGTGACGGCCTTCGGGACGGGAGGCCGCACGTCGATCGCGCCCGCGAGCTACGCGCGCTACGACCTGGTGGCGCGGGTGCTGGGTTCGCTGGATGCGTCCGGCGCGGCGCTCGTGTACCGGGAATTGAAGCCGCTCCTGGACCAGGCGTACCGGGAGATCGCGCCGCCGGGGCAGGGCTTCGAGGCGACGTTCGGCCGGGCCGTGCAGCACCTGTTGGCGGTGCCGGTGTCGCCGGGTCCGGTGGAGGTAGAGTCCAAGGGCGCGGTGTACGTGTACACGGCGCCGGAGCTGGAGGGGCTGAGTCGGGCCCAGAAGCACCTGCTGCGCATGGGCCCGGGGAACATCCGGATCATCCAGGCGAAGCTGCGCGAGTTGCGCACGGCGCTGAACCTGCCGACCCCGGCGCCCACGACGCCGGAGCCGCTGCCGGACCAGGAGGTCCCGGGACAGTCGGAGACCGGGCAGTAGCGGTTACTTGCGCTTCTTGCCGCCCTTGACGGGCGGCGGAGGCGGCTTGGGCTTCTCCTTGTCGCCGGCGATCTGGAACGCGGCGCGGAGATCCTCGACGTCGCGGCCGAGCGAGTCCTGGAACGCGGAGCCCGTCTGGGCGTCCACGACGAGCGTGTACGAGTAGCCCGTCTTGAGCGGCTGCGGCAGGTGGATGCGGTAGAGGAGCCCGGTGTCGGCCTCCGTCACGGAGTCGTCGGAGATCATGGCCCGGTCGGCTTCATCCATCAGCCGGACGCGGTAGTTCTTCAGCGGCAGCGTGCTGCGCAGCTCCAGGTCGGAGGTCTGCTCGACGAGCGGCTTTTCCTCCATGGCCAGGGGGATGAGCGCGAGGCCGGCGTCCGGCGACTGATACTGGAGCGTGAAGGCCACGGTCGCGGGGGCCGCGTCCGGGGCCGCCGAGGTGCCGGTGACGCCGCCATCCAAGGGCGTCTGGGGCGTCTTTTCGGGACAGCCCGTGAGCAGGGCCACGGTGAGGCCGCAGAGCACGGCGAGGCCGGTTCGTCGGAAGAGGCGCATGGGGCGGCAACGTATGTGTCGGGCGCGGGCTGGGGAAGCCTGAGAACACGGGTCCGGAAGCCCAAGGTCACTGGCGGACGGTAATCCCTGGCTTTGAGTGATGAATACGATTCGATGGATGGCGATGACCGTGGGCCTGGCGCTCGGCACGGGCTGCTCCACCACAGCGCATGAGACGGACCGCCGCACGACGGGCATCTACTTGGCGCAGGCTGCGGACGCGTGCCGTCCGGGAGACCTGTCCACGGTCTGTTGCCTGTGCGGGCCGACGGTAACGTCTGAATGAACTCCGAAGATTGACGCAGAGTGATTGACCTGGGCCTGGCGCTGGCTGGAGGCGCGGAGCTACCGCAAGACCCCAAGCTGCCCGCGCTCCTGCGCAGGATGGCGCCCCAGGCGGGGATGCCCAGCGCGGACGCGGAGGCAGCGCTTCGCGACGTTCCCGGAACGGTCGCGCTCATTCGAGAGATCCACCGGCGCACGCGGGACGGCTCGTACCGGCTCAGTCGCGCCTTCACCGCGTCAGATGCGTTGAAAGAGGCAGGAGACGCGCCAGGCGCGCGGAAGGTGCTTGAGGATGCGATGGCGGCGGAGGTGGTGCCGCTTTACCGAGCAGAGCTCCAGTCATACCTGGACCATGTGGACGACGCCGAGGACACCTGACCGGGAGCCCAAGGTCACCGGCGGACGGTAATCTGGTGGTCCGGGCAGGTGCATTTCGCGGCGTCCGGGGGAGGACTCCCGATGGCTGACTCGAATCCCAGCAACGTGCCCATGATGTCGGTTCGCGACTGGCTGGCGCTGCAGTTGCTCGCGGCCCGGTCCGCAGGTCGGAAGCTGGACGCAGGTCAGGAGACCCCGAACCGGGAGGCGGAGATTGCCGAGGCCCTCGCGATGGCCAACGCCTTCATGGCGTACCGCGCGAAGCTGACCGAACAGGAGGCTCAGGCCGAAGCCGAGCGCGTCCGGCGGGAAGAGGAAGACCGAGCCGCACGCGCCAGGAAGGCGGAGCAAGACCGCATCTTCGAGGCGAACACCCGGGCCTATGCCGCGGACCCCAACGACCGGTAAGCAGCGCCGCGAAACCGGTGCCCAGGAAGGCTGGAGGACCGGTTGCGGGGACGTCCACGGGAACCAGGGGGCTGAAATCGAACCCCTTGGAATCCTTCAGAAATCCCCACCAATGAAGTCTGATAAGAAGCGTTATGTAAACTAACCGGATAATCCGCCCGCAAAAGTGGGCCCTGCGGTTCTGCAGTGGCTCCCGACGGCGCAGCCGCAGTTAACCGGCCAATCCGCCCGCTTTTCCCTCCGAGCCCGCTTTGGGCGCTCGTTGCCAGTTAACCGGTCAATCCGCCCGGGCCCTGCCTCCGGGCTACAGGTCGCCGACGTCCTCGCGGATCCGCTTCAGTCGCTTCACCAGTTGCTCTGCGCGGCGGCGGGCTTCGGGCGCTTCCCCTGCTCGCTTCTGGACCCACCGGATGATGGCTCCCAGGGCCTGGTCTGGGTTGAGCTTCGCGGGCGCCGCGGTCGTCAAGGCGAGCCGGTAGCGCGTCTCCAGCTTCGTCATCGCGGCGTGGTACTCCTCGCCGACCGTCTCCAGGGTGATTTCGGTGTACCGCAAGGTCATCCGGTAGTCCCGGTGGCCCAGCAGCTTCATCACCCCCATGAGGCTCATGCCCCCGCTCATCAGCGACGTCGCATAGGTGTGCCGCAGCCGATGGCTCGTCATCCCGTTGGGAATCTCCAATCCCTGCACCGCCGTCTTCAGGGCTTCGGTGAAGAGGCTCTCCCGTGTCTTGAGTCCGCGGACGGACTCCAGCAGCCAGGTCCGGTCAGGCCGGCCGCCCTGCCGCAGCTCCACGGCGAGCTGGTACGTCGGTGCATCCAGAGGCACCAGCCGCTCCTTCTTCAGCTTCCCAAGGGGCACCTTCAAGAAGTGGTTGCCCTTCGCGTCGGAGCGCAGGCAGTCGTACTCCAGCGCCGAGAGTTCTCCGATGCGCAGCCCCGTGTTGCGCATCAGCAGCAGCCCGCGCTGGTACGGGTCCCGCGCTTGCGCCAGTCGCTCGCGCAGCAGCTCGTCGGTTTCTGGCTCCAGCGGCCTGGGCAGGTACAGCGGCAGTTTCGGCAAATCGGAGTTGCGGATCAGCTCATCCGCGGGCTCCTTCAGCAGCCCCGCATCGTTCAGGCCCCGCAGGTAGACGCGGACCGCGACGATGATGTTCACGCGAGTCGCCGGCGCCTGCCCCTTGTCGTGCAGGTGTTGAAACCAGCCCTGCATGTGCCGCCGGTTCAAGTCCGCGATGGCTACCTCTTGCCCCTCAAGCCAGTCGTAGAGGGCCCGCAGACTGCCCCGGTACTGCTCGCAGGTGGACGGCTCCAGCGTTGGCGTCAAGGTCGTGAGGAAATGCTCCGCGGCCTCCGGCAGCGGTTTCCTGCGCACGCGCAGCCAGGCCGTATCGAAGGCGATGAGGCCCTTCAGGCGCAGCCAGTCGAGGTACCTGCGCACCTTGTAGCGTGCGTCGTTGCGCGTCCTGGCCATCACGGGACGTCCCGTGGGCCGTGCGAGGAACTCGTCGACGTGGCCCGGCTTCAGCGTGTCGAAGTCCACCTGGTGGTCCGTCATCCAGCGGTGGAGCATGCGGATGACTCGCTCCGCGTGATTCCCGGCCTCCGAGCGCAAGAAGTCCTCGGCGGCTTCAGGAATGGGACGCGCAGGCTTCATGGCACGACTCCCTTGTAGCGGCGTTGAATCCGCGCCATCGCGCGGCGGTACTCCACGTGGACGTCCGTCATGGAGAGGTTCACGTACTGCAGCGTCGTCTCCGCGTGCGCGTGCCCCATCATTCGCTGCAGCACGTGGAGACGGACGCCGGCGCGGGCCATGTCCGTGCCGAAGGTGTGCCGGAAGCGGTGCGCGTTCGCTTGCGTCAGCTCCGGGTCTCTGCGTCGGTATCGGAAGAGCATGCGCAGTCCTTCGGCCGTCATCGGCGAGCCGCGGCTCGGCCCCTTGAGCACGAGGAAGAGGCGGTCGGACTTGCTGGCTTCCGGCCGCTCCAGGTGTTGGTAGTCCCGCAGCAGCTGCAGCAGCAGCGTGGGCATCGGCAACGCGCGCTCCTTGCCTCCCTTGCCGCGCACGCGCAGGCGGTTGTCCACCGTCGACACGTCCTCCACGCGCAGCTCCAGCACCTCGTGGGAGCGCAGCCCGCACAGCAGCATCAGGTGCACCACGGCCAGGTCCCGGTACCAGCGACACGTCTCCAGGAAGCTGCGCACCGTCTCCCGCGCCAGCGGCTCGATGAGCGTGCGTGGCACCTTCACGCGAAGCGGCTGCCGGCGTCTGGGGCGAATCACGTGCAGGCCGAGGTTGTGCTCCCGGCCGCGCCCGCGGAAGTACGGCGCCGGGGTGCTCACGCCCAGTCCGCGCGCCATCTCCGTGCCGGTGACAAAGCGATGCAGCAGGCGTGCGGTGGTGAGGCGCCGGTTGATGGAGCGAGGCTGGGCCGCGGCCTCCCGCTGGGCCTTCAGGAAGTCGAGCAGCGCCGCATCGGTGAGCTCGCGGGCCGTGAGCGCCTTGTCTCTCAGCCAGGGCAGCAACTTCACGAAGTCCATCGCGTAGGCGCGCACGGTGCGAGGGGAAAGTCCGCGCAGCTCCAGCGAGCGGAGGAAGGCGTTCGCCTCGGCCACGTCGGCGCCGTCTCCCACCAGCCGGAAGGCTCGCGCCTCCCCCACGGGGCGAGCGCAGACGTTTGCGCTCACGCCCGCGCCACCGTGCGTCCCGTCTCCGCAGCGAAGCGGACTTCAAGGTGGTCCGCGTCGACGCCTGACAGCGCCTCCAGCCACGCGTCGCTCCACGCCTGGGAGTTCGCATCCACATACAGCACAAGGTCGATGGGCGCTCCCGTCCAGCGCGCGAGCAGCGCGAAGAGTCGGTGCGCGGAGGGCGCCGACGGAATGGGCTCGAGCGTCCCCGTCACCTGGAGGCGCGTCGCCCCTCCAGCCGTTTCGCGCAGGACCACCTGAAGCGTCATTGAGTGCATGGGCTACCTCCTTGGTAGGCGGCGCGAGAGGTGCCTTGTTTCCTCCTGTCCGTGAAGGCGCATCCCCCACGCGTGCACGGCGGCGAGCGCGCCGTCGTCGCTCCGCATCCCGGTGGTCCGCCCTTCCTTCTTCCGAGCGCCGCAGCCGCGTGCGTGCCCTGCGCAGCAACCGAGCGCGCCTCCTCCGACGGCACCGCGACTGGCAGTAGGCCTGTCCTCGGAAGCAGCGCCGGTGGACGGCGAAGGCCTCGCCGCACTCCCGACACTGGAGGCTGACGACGGCCTCGACGGTGCGGAGGGCTCGTTTAGCCAAATCCGGAGATGCGGATATCCTCATGCCGCATGCCCGCTACCCCGCCTTTCGACGTTCGCCCACTCAGTCGCGTGCTCAAGGCCCTGGGCGACGAGACGCGCCTACGCATCGTCGCCCTCCTCTCGCACTCGGAGTTGTGCGTCTGCCACCTGGTGCGTGGCCTCGCCCTGCCGCAGTCCAGTACCTCGCGTCACCTCTCCGTCCTCAAGGCCGCGGGCCTTGTCGAGGCTCGGCGCGATGGCACCTGGGTGCACTACCGACTTGTTCCTCCGCAGAACGCGCTGTGCCGCTCCCAGGTGCGCGCGCTCGTCCTCGCCTTCTCGAAGCAGCAGGCGCTCAGCCATACCGTGGCCAAGCTCCTCAAGTCGTGCGGGCCGGGCGCTCGCAGGTAGTCTCCATGCCTGCGGCCCTCTCCCTGGGCTGCTCGTCCAGGACTGCGCGTCGCTGATACCGGGCTCCGTGTGAGATTCGTGCCCTTGTTTCGAGTCATCACGGCCCTGGTGGACGAGTCGCGATGGCTCTGAAGGCGCGGTCGGTTCCCGCAGGCATCTGAACCGGAACCTACTTGGCTCCCGGGGCCTGCTTGGCTTTGGGAATCACTTCCACGGAGGTCACCAGCCGGCCGAGCTTCGCGTCGTCACGGTAGGAGATTCGAACCTCCTCGCCCGCATTGAGGTCCTCCATGAGCAGGTCGATTCCGTACTCATGAGGGTCGGGCTTGAAGGTCATGAGCCCCGTTGGCAGGCGCAGCTTGAGTTCGCTCAGAGAGGCGGCTGCTACCACGCCCGTGACCTTGATTTCCTTCGGGGCCACCTGCTGCTGGGCCTTCGGCGCCGTCTGGGGCGTCTTCGCCTGCGCCAGGACCGGCGTGCCGAGCCCCAGCAGCCCCGCGATGAGGACCGCGCTCCATTTCTGTGTACGCACCATGTCTGTTCTCCCGTTTCAGGTGAATGGAGAGGCCCCTTGTGGATGAATCCGTCGTTGGGACGCGCTCCAGTTGAGGGAAGCTTCCGAATGGACGTGTGTTGTTCACAGTGTCAGGCGGGGATGGGGAGCCCTGCATGAAGGGCGCAGCCCTGGGGGGCGTGGAGCTGACGACGCAAAAGCTCCGCATGCAGTTGCTTCCTGCTGAAGGAACTGCCTCCTCCCGTTGTCGCCGCCCGAAGCCGGCCCAGCTTCGCCCTCCCTTCACCCTGCCCCTGGCCCCCAACGCAGACCTCTGCGGACGGATTGTCCGGTTAACGGTCAACTAAGCCTCTGGGCGACCCAGGGGGACCTGGATCGTCGTTCTCACCCACTCCCCCTGGCCGGATTCCGGGTCCCCGGGCTCACGAAACGGCCTTCGCGTAGCGGTCGAACTCCACCGCGCAATGCGCCGAGAACACCGTCACCTCGTTTCCGTGCGTCCGCACCAGTCCCCTCAAGCGTTCCTGGTTCGCGAGCCGCGCGGCGTTGTCCACGGACTTCAGCCGCTGGAACAACGCCGTCCCCCACGGGCTTCGCGGCGCCACCGGATCCACCTCCCGGTGGTTGAAATACGCGTCCCCGGCGTGCAGTACCCAGCCTCCCGGACCCTTCACCGCGACGCCGCAGTGTCCCGCCGTGTGGCCCACCAGCGGCACCAGCAGCACCTCCGCGTCCAGGCCCGGAATCACCCGCACGGCCTCGAACCCGAACCACCGTTCGCCGTCCACCGCGTACCGGCTCCACTTCGGCCCGTGGGCCCACTGGACCGGCTTGTACCCGAACTTCTCCTTGGGCCCCGGAGGCACCATGGCGGCCGCGTGCTCGTCCCCGAACACGTGGACCTGGGCGTCCGGAAAGTCCACCAGCCCCCCGACATGGTCCAGGTCCAGGTGCGTCGGCACGATGTGCCGCACGTCCTCACGCCGGAACCCCAGCCGCTCCACCTGGGCCAGCGCCGTCTCCGCGGGATCCAACCGGGGCGCGTTCCGGGCCACGAACCGCTGCCCCAGGCGCCCCTTCGCGTCCTGCACGTCCCGGGTTCCCAGGCCCGTGTCCACCAGGACCAGTCCCCGGGCGGACTCGATCAACAGGCAATGGCAGACCATCCGGGCCCGCTCGAAAAGCCCGCCCGTGCCCACGACGAACCGGGCGCTGGCGGGACACAGGGTTCCGCAATTGAGATGGTGGATTCGCATGCCCGGAACCCTACGGACCGCCTCCCGCGTCCGATTGGAGGAATCGGCCACCAGGGCCCACCCCCGGCCACCCC
>SECN01000006.1 GCA_004173515.1 Myxococcaceae bacterium
GGCAGCGGTCCCATCCGCATCGGGCAGGGCATCGAGTTCGACTACGCGTGCGTGCACGCGGCCTTCGCGCTGCGCGAGGCCGGGTACGAGACGGTGATGGTCAACTGCAACCCGGAGACGGTGTCCACGGACTACGACACGTCGGACCGCCTCTACTTCGAGCCGCTGACGATTGAAGACGTGCTGGAGGTGTCCCAGCGCGAGAAGCCGGTGGGCGCCATCGTGCAGTTCGGCGGGCAGACGCCGCTGCGCCTGAGCGTGCCGTTGGAGCAGGCGGGGCTGCCGATCCTGGGCACGTCGCCGGATGCCATCGACCGGGCGGAGGACCGCGAGAAGTTCTCCAAGCTGATTGAGAAGCTGGGCCTGACGCAGCCGGAGAACGGGGTGGCGCGCAGCCACGCGGAGGCGTTCAAGGTGGCCGAGCGCATCGGCTATCCGGTGATGGTGCGGCCGTCGTACGTGCTGGGCGGACGGGCGATGGAGACGGTCTACGACGCGTCCAGCCTGGAGCGCTACATGCGCGAGGCGGTGAGCGCGTCGCCGGAGCACCCGGTGTTGATCGATCGCTTCCTGAAGGACGCCATCGAGGTGGACCTGGATCTGGTGGCGGACCGCACGGGGCAGGTGCTGATTGGCGGCGTGCTGGAGCACATCCAGGAGGCGGGGGTGCACTCGGGTGACGCGGCGGCGACGCTGCCGCCGCACTCGTTGTCACCGGACCTGGTGGAGCGGATGAAGGACCAGGCCATCTCCATGGCGCGCGAGCTGGGGGTGGTGGGGCTGATGAACGTGCAGTTCGCCATCCAGGGGAAGACCATCTACATCCTGGAAGTGAACCCGCGCGCGAGCCGCACGGTGCCGTTCATCTCCAAGGCGACGGGCGTGCCGCTGGCGAAGATTGCCGCGCTCTGCATGGTGGGCAAGACGCTGAAGGAGCTGGGCCGCACGGAGGAGACGGAGTTCAAGCACGTGGCGGTGAAGGAGAGCGTCTTCCCGTTCGCGCGCTTCGCCGGGGTGGATGTGATTCTGGGGCCGGAGATGAAGTCCACGGGCGAGGTGATGGGCCTGGCGGACGACTACGCGTCGGCGTTCGCGAAGAGCCAGCTGGCGGCGGGGGTGAAGCTGCCCAAGTCCGGGCGGGTGTTCATCTCGGTGAAGGATGAGGACAAGCCGGCGGTGGTGGACCTGGCCAAGCGCCTGCGGTCCATGGGGTTCACGCTGACGACCACGTCCGGCACGCACGACTACCTGCGGACCAAGGGCATCGAATCGCAACTGGTGCAGAAGGTGAAGGAAGGCAGGCCGAACATCGTCGACAAGATCGTCGACGGGGAGATCGTGCTGGTCATCAACACGACCTTCGGCAAGCAGGAGATCTCCGACAGCTTCTCCATCCGGCGTGAGTCGTTGATGCACTCGGTGCCGTACTACACGACGGTGCAGGCGGCGCGCATGGCGGTGGGAGCGCTGGAGTCGCTGAAGCGTTCGGACCTCGCGGTGAAGCCGTTGCAGGAGTACCTGTACGGCGACAAGGGCATCCCACCGGGCGGTCGTCGGTAGGTTTGATTCCGGGGGAGCGGGCGCTGCTCGCTCCCTCTACGTAGTCTTCACGCGGCTTCCCCGTTACTCAGGGTCACGACCGCGCTTTCAAACGAGTTACTCGGAAGCGCTATGGGCGAGGCGCGCTCCGCAGCCTCGTCATGCAGTTCGACATTGAGCGCACGCAGGGTGCTTTGGGCTTTCCGCATCAGCAGGTCGAGGGCCTTTTGCGCCTTGCGGATCTCATCGCTGATGCCGTCCACGTTCTTGCGGATTGCGTCGCTGTGCTTCTCCATCTTCTCAAGCCGGGAGAGCTCGGCTTCGATGCGTGCTTCGACGTCACGCAGTGCGGCGATGTGGCCCGCGTCGCCGGTGGTACGGCTTCTTGTGACGAGCGCCATTCCCAGGAGCACGGCGGCATGAAGATAGGCGTCCGTCGTGGGATCCTGGTCGTCCCAGGTCACGATGACGTTGCTTCCGTAGCGCGCGAAGCGAGGGAAGATCTCGCTCGCGTGGGAACGTGCCATCACGAAGACGCCCGCTACCGCGCTGCGGTTCTTGCGTGCAGCGTCGAGTTCGTCGATTGCCTTTTGCACGGTGTAGGTGGCATCGCGCTTTGCCTCGAAGACCACGCTGGCGCCAGCGAACGCACTTTCATCGGTGAACCTCAGGATGGCGTCGCCCTTCTTGCACCGGCCGATGCCCGAGGTCGCGCCCGTGACATCGAATACGCAGAGGGCGCTCTGCGTTGCGGCGCGAACGAATGATGTCACCGCGTCCTCGAAGTGGAGCCCGCCACGGGTGCCCTTCTGATCGTGGTTTCGCTTGGTTTCGATACGGATGATCGCCTCGCGGACCTCCTTTTCGAACAATGTCTGCCGCGCATCCTGCCGCTTGGCGAGCTCGGTCTGCGTTGTTGCCTGTTCCTGGAGCAGCAGCACGAGACTCGACTTCATGAGTGACATGGGTGAGCTGGGAGCGTCGGGATTCACGGCGGAGAGGACTTCTTCGCGGGCGCGATGGGTTTCCCGTACGAGACGGCTCAGAAGAGAGCCCTCATCGTTCGCGTCGAGCGCCGCAAGCGCCGCCGACAATTGCCGCTGCCGATCCTCGTCCGCCCCCTTCAGCTCCTCGCGCAAGCTGCGGAGAAACCGCGCGACAGCGCCATCCTCGGCGAGGGGATCAAGCGCGCGCACCAGCTCCGCATGACCCTGGTTCATGACCACGCGGAGCTGTCCCTCGAGCACCTTTACCAGTCCGTCGCTTTCGGTCGGGCTGAGCTTCTTGAAAAGGGGGCTCGTCTCACCGACCTGTCGAGCGAGCGACTCTGTGAGCACGCTGTTTCGTGGACCGAGGTATTTTTCGAGCAGCCGCGCGAGGACACCCTGGTCGTCCACGAACGCGGCGAGGCGCTGGGTGACCTGCCCGTCGTTGGGGTCGAAGAAGCGGGCGAGAACGGCGGACATCGTTGCCTGCTGCTGCTCGACGTGGCCGCGAAGCTGGCGGTCGATGTCCGAAACGAGCGCCTGGCCCACGTCCTTCAGCTTCGACTCCTGCGCTGCGGCATGCGCGTTGTGGAGGGCCCTGAGGCCAATGCTCCACGCGTCGAGGACCAGTTGCTCGCGTTGTTCCTCGTTGAGTTCGCCAAACAGGGTGAGGCTGTCGGGGCGTCGGTCCCGCACCTCTGCGGTGAGCTCCTCGACGGTGTGGACTACGGAGGCCCTGAGCTGCGCGGTACGATTCATGTTGGTCATGGCGCTGCACCAGAGCATCAGGCGTGCCAGCTCCCAGGCGCTCGTTCAGCTCAGGGCGACCCCTGGGGTTTCGGCCGGCTGGTTCGTTGACCACCCGTAAGCTGTCTTGTACCTGCGTAAGAGGTCTTGTATTTTGTGGCCGTGCGCAAGGTTCTCATCGCCTGGCTCGGCAGGACTGACCTCCGTGCCCCCACCGAGGTTGATCAGGTAGGGCTAGGGCCCATCGCGCAAGCTCTGGACGCTCGTTCATTCGACGAAGTCCTTCTGCTCTCGGACTACGAAGAACTCGCTGTCACACCGTACCTGAAGTGGCTTCGCACCAGAACAAACGCACGGCTCGACGTCGTGCACGAGCGGCTGAGTGGTCCCACGCAGTTCGGTGAGATCCACGAGGCGGCCGTGCGCGGTGTGCAGCGTGCCCTTGGAGAACGGCCGGGTGACGTCGCACTCGCCTTCCATTTGAGCCCAGGCACACCGGCCATGGCTGCGGTCTGGATCCTTCTGGGGAAGACGCGCTTCCCAGCCGAGCTGATTGAGTCGTCGAAGGACCATGGAGTGCGCACCGCTTCGGTTCCATTCGACATCTCTGCGGACTTCATTCCCGACCTCCTGCGTGAGCAGGACGAACGGCTCCGTCAGACCAGTGCCGCGGAGCCGCCAGAGGCGCCGGAGTTCGCCGACATCATCCACAGGAGCCGGGTCATGGCGCGTCTCATCCAACGCGCGCGCCGCGTCGCGATTCGCAACGTCCCCGTGCTCATTGAGGGCGAGTCAGGCACCGGCAAGGAGATGTTCGCGCGAGCCATCCACCGCGCGAGCACGAGGCGGGAACGCCCCTTCGTCGCAGTGAACTGCGGCGCCATCCCGGGCGAACTCATCGAGTCCGAGCTCTTCGGCCACGAGAAGGGCGCCTTCACGGACGCGAAGCAGCCGCGCAAGGGCTACTTCGAGGCCGCTGACGGCGGCACCCTCTTTCTCGACGAACTGGGCGAACTGCCAGGCCCCGCGCAGGTGAAGTTGCTGCGCGCGGTCCAGGAAGGTGAGGTCGTGCGCCTCGGCGCCACCAGGCCCTTCAAGGTCGACGTCCGCATTGTCGCCGCCACCCACCGGACGCTCACCGAGGAGATCGCCGCGGGCAGGTTCCGCGAAGACCTCTTCTACCGTCTCGCTGTCGCGGTCCTGAAGATCCCGCCGCTCCGTGAGCGGACCGGGGACCTTGGGGGGCTCGTCGACCACCTCCTGGACCAGGTCAACCGCGAAGCCGCTGCGGAGCCTGGCTACAGGGAGAAGAGGCTTTCTGCTGGTGCAAGGAATCTTCTGGTGGCGCACATGTGGCCGGGCAATGTGCGTGAACTCTTGAACACCCTGCGGCGTGCCGCGATCTGGAGCGACAGCGCGGCGATCTCGTCGGAGGACGTCCGGGAGGCCTTGCTCCCCGTGGCGGCCGTCGTGCGACAGGATCTGCTCGCGAAACCGCTTGGTGGCGGCTTCAACCTGCCTGAATTGCTGAAAGACGTCGCTCGCAGCTACTTGCAGCGCGCGATGGATGAAGCGCACGGCAACAAGACCCGAGCTGCGGAACTCGTGGGGCTCCCTAGCTACCAGACGCTCTCGAACTGGCTCGCGAAGTACGAGGTCCAAGGTTGATGGCACGGCCATTGAAAAGAGCGCAGACATGGTCGGCACGGAGAGCGCGTACATGAAGTCGCAGAACTTTGAGTTCCTGCGTGTCAAGCGTGCCGTGCTCGCCGACCTCGCGGGCTTCGCGGAGCGCTACGCACACGATGATCCGGCGGGCTCACTCATCAAGCAGCGCAGCTTCGTCGAGCATGCCGTCACCATGCTCTACGAGGCGTATCGCTTGCGCCCGCCGCTTTCGGACAACCTCAACGACCTGATGACCGCGGAGCCCTTCCGGCAGTCCGTCCCCGAGGTCGTCCAGAACAAACTCCACGCGGTGCGGAAGGCGGGCAATCACGCTGCCCACCCTCGACGTCCTATCACGAGCCAGCTTTCGCTCGACTGCCTCTACCAACTCTTCGACATCGCACGTTGGTTCCACGTTCAGATTGACGGTGGTGATCCTCTGGCCGCGCCGAAGTACTCGGCGCCACCACCGGAGACGGTGGGCGCCAGCAAGGCCAAGGACGCACTCGAGAAGCTGCGCCTTGCTGAAGCGAAGTACGAGTCGGTCCTTCTTGCGCTCGGCGAGGAGACGCGCAAGCGGCTCGACGCAGAGCGTGCAGCCACTGAGCACGCGACCGAACTCGCGCATCTCAAGGAGGAGGGGCAGAAGGTCGCTTCCTTCCTCCAGTTCAATGAGGAGACCACCCGCCGCCGCCTGATTGACCAGGCGCTGCTTGCCGCCGGGTGGAATGTCGGCGCGAACGGCGTGAATACGGAGGAGGTCCGTCAGGAGGTTCGGCTCTCGACCATGCCAACGGCGTCAGGAGAGGGCTTCGCCGACTACGTGCTGTACGGCGATGACGGAAAGCCCCTCGCCGTCATCGAGGCGAAGAAGACGGCGAAGGACGCACGTGTGGGCGCCGAACAGGCTCGTATGTACGCCGTGTGCCTGGAGAAGGAATCCGGCGTGCGCCCGGTCATCTTCTTCACGAACGGCATCGACATCTTCTTGTGGGATGATGCTCAGGGCTACCCGTTCCGCAAGGTCTACGGCTTCTACTCGAAGGACAGCCTCGAGTACCTCACCCACCAGAGGACAAATAAAAAGGTGTTGGCGACTGTCGAGCCGAACCTCGCCATCGCCAGCCGCATGTATCAACTCGAGGCTGTGAAGCGCGTCGGTGAGCGGTTCTCGTCTCATTTCCGCAAGGCACTGCTCGTGCAGGCGACGGGAACCGGGAAGACTCGCGTCGCCATCTCGCTCTGTGATGTGCTCATGCGCGCCGGCTGGGTGAAGCGCATCCTGTTCGTCTGTGATCGCCGAGAACTTCGAAAGCAAGCAGACCGGGTCTTCAAGGAGTTCATGCCGGGCGAACCGCGAGTCGTCGTGGACAGCACGACCTCCAGTGACCGCGAGAAGCGTATCTACCTCGCCACCTATCCGGCGATGATGAAGTGCTACGAGGACTTCGACGTTGGCTTCTTCGACCTGATCATCGCCGACGAGTCACATCGCAGCATCTACAAGAAGTTCAGCACACTCTTCAAATATTTCGATGCGCTCCAAGTCGGACTCACTGCCACGCCGGTCCGATTCATTGAGCACAACACCTACGCCCTTTTCGGCTGCGAGGACCACGATCCGACCTCGCATTTCAGTTTCGAGGATGCGGTGGGGTCGAAGCCACCCTTCCTCGCGCCCTTCCGTGTTCGCTCCTTCAGCAGCCAGTTCCGCGAG
Organism: Myxococcaceae bacterium; assembly: GCA_004173515.1. Taxonomy (GTDB): domain Bacteria; phylum Myxococcota; class Myxococcia; order Myxococcales; family Myxococcaceae; genus Corallococcus. The sequence goes on from SECN01000006.1 coordinate 6,658, forward strand.
AAAGGCCTGCGCTACACGCAAATGAGCCGGGAGCAGCGCGAGCAGCTCGAGGACCAGGATCCAGCAGCTCCACAGGTGGACTACGACGCCAACGACATCGACAAGCACGTCTTCAACAGAGACACGACGCGCTTCATCTGGCGTTCTTTGATGGAGGAGGGTATCCGCGAAGCGACGGGGAGCCACGTTGGAAAGACCATCGTCTTCGCGCGGAACCACGTCCATGCCGTGCATCTCGCGGACGTCTTTTCGGAGATGTACCCACAGTATGGCTCGGCCTTCTGCCGCGTGATCGACAACCAGGAGCCCAAGGCCGATCAGCTCATCGACGACTTCAAGAACCCTGACAACGAACTTGCGATCGCCATCTCGGTCGACATGCTCGACACGGGCATCGATGTGCCCGAACTCGTGAACCTCGTCTTCGCCAAGCCGGTGAAGTCCTACGTGAAATTCTGGCAGATGATCGGGCGCGGCACGCGGCTCCGCAAAGACCTCTTTGGTCCGGGACGGGACAAGACCGAGTTCCTCATCTTCGACCACTGGTCGAACTTCTGGTTCTTCGACGAGAAGTACAAGGAGACGCAACCCTCGCCGCAGAAGTCGCTGCTCCAGCACCTGTTCGAGTCGCGTGTCGAGCTGGCCCAGGCGGGACTTGATCAGATGGACCAGACGACTTTCGAGGCCGCTGCGGCGCTCATCATCGGGGACGTTCGCGCCGTTCGCGACACGAACAGCATCGACGCGCGCGACAAATGGCGAGAGCTGGAGATGCTCACCGACGGCGATCGTGTGCACCACTTCGCTGCGGCAACGAAGGCGGATCTCTTGTCCATCGCGGCCCCCCTTCAACACCTGCGCAGCATTCGGGGTGACGAGGATGCCTACCGTTTCGACCTGCTCATGACGCGGCTTGAAGTCGAGCTGGTCAAGGGCGGACCGAATGCACCCAAGGTGCAGGACCTTCGCGCCCGCGTCGAGGAAGCCGTGGAACTGCTGGCCAAGAACCAGAACCCGGTCAAGGCACGCGCGGACTCGATCAAGCAGGTCCGGAGCAAGGATTTCTGGGCCTCGGTCGAGGTCCATCAAATTGAGGGCCTCCGCCGCGAGCTGCGCGGAATCATGAAGTACCAGCAACCGACACCGACCACTCGCGTCGCGGCGCAGGTCTTCGATGTCAATGACGCGGAGTTCTCGGCGAAGACGTACATCCCCCGGCTCGAAGGCCTCGACCTCGTCGAATACAAGCGGCGCGTCGAGTCCGTCCTGCGGGACCACTTCGCGCAGAACGCCGTCTTGCAGCGGATCCGGGCGGGAAATGCCGTGCGGGACGACGAACTCGAGGAACTCGCCAAACTCGTCCTCGCGGTCGACGACAAGGCGAATGTGAAGCATCTCGTGGGACACGATCCGGAAACGCGACGCTCCTTGTTCACGGTGTTTCGCGGGCTTGTCGGCCTTGATGCGCTGGCGGTGGAGCAGGCATTCACTGACTTCGTCCACAAGCATCCACGGCTCTCGGCTCAGCAGCTTCGTTTCCTGCAGGTATTGCAGAACCACATCGCGCAGAACGGCGGCATCGAACTGGAGCGCCTCTACGAGCCGCCGTTCACGACCCTCCACGCGGAGAGCATGGAAGGCATTTTCACCAACCCCGGTGACGTCGATGAACTCCTCGCCATCATGAGCGTCTTCGAACCGAAGCGGGCGACTCCCAGCGAGCGCCTCCCCACGAGCCAGGCATCATGAGCACACTGACAACTCAGCAGAAGAGCGACATTGAGAAGCTTTGGTCCGAATTCTGGACCGGCGGCATTACCAATCCGCTCACGGTCATCGAACAGATCTCGTTCCTGATGTTCGCGCGTCTGCTTGACGTGATGGAAACTACCGGCGAGCGCCGGGCAGAGCGAACGAAGAAGCCATTCCACGGGCGCTTTTCGGGCAAGGACGATCCGCGCCGCTGGAAGAACTTCAAGCAGAGGGACGCGGGTGAGATGCTCCGCGTGGTGCGCGACGAGGTGTTCCCGCACTTCCGCAAGCTCAACGGCGGCACGACCTTCGCCGAGTACATGCAGGACGCTCAACTCATGGTTCAGAAGCCGAGCCTCCTTGTGTCGGCCGTGAACATGATCGAAAAGCTGCCAATCACCGAGGGCGACGCCAAGGGCGACCTCTACGAGTACCTGCTCAGCAAGCTGACGACGGCTGGTATCAACGGCCAGTTCCGAACACCGCGCCACATCATCCGCTTCATGGTGGAGCTGCTCGAGCCGAAGCCCACCGAGACGATTGGCGACCCCGCGTGCGGCACCGCCGGCTTCCTCGTCGGCGCAATGCAGTATTTGCTCGAGACGCATAGCTCGGCGAAGGGGAAGATCAAGGGCGAAAGCGGGGAAATCCTCTACACCGGAGATCTGCTTGAGCCGTACCGCGCGCACATCCAGAGCGGGATGTTCCACGGCTTCGACTTCGACGCAACCATGCTCCGCATCGCGTCGATGAACCTCATGCTCCACGGTGTCGACAACCCGGACATCCACTACCAGGACACGCTGTCGAACTCCTTCCCTGAGAAGTTCGGCAAGCAGGCGACTGGTGGCTTCGACGTCATCCTCGCCAATCCCCCGTTCAAGGGGAGCCTCGACGAAGGAGATGTTCACCCGACGCTCACGCAGGCCGTGAAGACCAAGAAGACCGAATTGCTCTTCATGGTGCTGATCCTGCGCATGCTGAAGAAGGGCGGACGTAGCGCCACCATCGTGCCGGATGGTGTGCTCTTCGGTTCTTCGAAGGCGCACACAGCGCTTCGTCATCTCCTCGTGAAGCAGAACCAGCTCGAGGCTGTGTTCTCGCTGCCCTCAGGCGTGTTCAATCCCTACGCCGGTGTGTCTACGGCCATCGTCGTGTTCACGAAGGGGGGTAAAACGGACAACGTGTTTTTCTACAGCGTCGAGGCTGACGGGTACTCGCTCAACGACAAGCGCGATGCGGTGAGCGAGAACGATCTGCCCAATGCGCTGGCCTGCTGGCAGAAGAAGAGCGCGAAGAAAGACACCGACCGAACGGCGAAGCACTTCATGGTTCCGGTACAGGAGATCGAGGCGAAGGACTTCGACCTATCAATCAACCGCTACAAGGACGCGAAGCACGAGGAGGTCAAATACGAGCCTCCCAAGAAGATCATCGCGAAACTGCGGAGCCTTGAGGCGGAGATTGCGAAGGATCTCGCTGAGTTGGAGGCGATGTTGTGATCTCCGAGCAATATCCGAAGAACTGGCAACTCATGCGGCTTGATGAGCTTGCAATTGAGGGGCCTACGAATGGCTACTCGCCGCCATCTGCCCCCGGCGCGCTGGGCAGTCTTTCATTAAAACTAAGTGCGACCACCAAAGGGCGCCTCATCCTCAACGCTGAAACGATTAAGCACCTCCACGAAACGATTCCGTTCGACTCGTGGCAGTGGCTTGAACCCGGTGACCTCTTGGTCCAACGGTCAAACACGGCGGAACTCGTTGGGACAGCTGCAATTTATGACGGTCCTTCTAAGAGCTATGTGTATCCGGACCTCATGATGCGTTTACGCTTTGCGGATGACTCAACAACTCGCTGGGTCTGGCGTTACCTGAACTCAGCAGCAGGGCGACGTTTCTTCGAAAGAATGGCTGCGGGAGCCGCAGGGAGCATGCCTAAGATCAGCGGTGCGAAGCTGAAGGCAATGACCCTGCCAGTTCCCCCTCTTTCAGAGCGGCGCCGTATTGTAGATATTCTCGATAAGGCCGACGTCCTTCGACGCAAGCGCACTGAGACCATCAGCCTCTCTGATGCGTTACTCCGCTCGGTATTCTTGGAAATGTTTGGCGACCCGGTGACGAACCCGAAGGGGTGGGAAGTGAGGCCCCTGGGAGAAGTCATTGAGCGGATTGAAGCTGGGTGGAGTGCAAATGGAGAGTCACGTCGACGGCTACCGGATGAGTACGGAGTCTTGAAGGTCAGCGCGGTAACGTCAGGGTTATTTCGACCGGATGAACATAAAGCGGTTGCTAGTGGCGCAATCGATCGTGAGGTGGCCACACCTCGCCAAGGAGACCTACTCTTCAGTAGAGCAAATACGCGCGAACTAGTGGCCGCGACCTGCCTCGTTCAAAAAGACGAGCCCCGCCTTTTCCTACCCGACAAGATCTGGCGGGTAGTTCCTCGTGAGCAGGTTGCAACAACGCCATACTTACGCTTTCTGCTCGCGCATCACCGATTTCGAAACGAACTCACCAAGACGGCGACCGGCACAAGTGGTTCGATGCTGAACGTCTCGATGGATAAGTTGCGTGCGCTGCGCTCGCCGATTGCACCTTTTTCTGCTCAAAAGCACTTTTCTGAAGTCGTATGGTCTGCCCTACGTGGAAAGATTCGGTACGAGAGCTCACAGAATTCAACTGACGAACTCTTTGCGTCACTTGTGAACCGGGCGTTCGCGGGGGGGGGCGGTTCATGAAATGGCAGCCCGGGCAGTGCCTCGTCGCGGAGCAGAATGGTGCCACTGTGAGCAGAACGAGCGTGGCCACAGGCGATTAAATTCACGTCGACATCTTGTTCCGACTCGTCGAGTGGCAAGGGGACGATCAGAGGCCAGTCTTGCCCTTCCATCAAAGCTAGGTGATTGCACGCACCGAAGCGGTGCGCCGATGCCGGCTCGTGCTCAATGCGCTGACGAACGCGGCGTTGGAGGCGAGGTTTCAACCGAGGTCGCAAGGGTCCTTCAGTACAATGTCGGCACGATGTCTGAGCGCTTCTCTACGTTGCAGCTTGAGTTCCAAATGTTCCTATCTACGATTCATCAAGCCAATGCGCCGGAAGAGCACTACACTCGCGAAGACGCAGATCTGCTCATCGCGATGACGCCCGCGACCCTTCGCTTTGCACCTGCGCTAACAATCGAGCCGAAGGGGTACATCTGATGCTGAGGGCTCTCGAAATCGAGAATTTCAAGGGCATCGCCGCGCGTCAGCGCGTCGACTTTGGGCCGCTCACGCTGCTCTTCGGTGCAAATAGTGCGGGCAAGAGCACCGTGCTACAGGCGCTGCTCTACCTGCACGAGCTTCTTGAACGCGGCACTGCGGACGTCGACCGGACAGAACTGGGCGGCAACGTGCTTGAACTCGGGGGCTTCGCGCGGCTCGTGCATCGGCACGAGGCGAACCGTGCCATCATCTTGAGGGCCGAGTTCGCGACGCCTGGTGGACTCGAAAGGTTCGGGCGCGACCTTGCGGACTTCCCGTTTCCTGACCTTGACGACGAAGTCGAGTCAGCGTGGTTGGAGCTGACTATCAAGCTCCGGACCACGGCGACGTTCCGAGGGCCACTCGTCGAGCGCGCCATTATCGGTGTCGGGGGAGACTCGGAGCCACTCGTGTGGCTTGAGACCGGAGTGACACTCCGCGAAGGCGAGCCTTTAAATGCTCGAGTGAACCTTGGGCACCGCCTCATCGCCGAAGGTGCCCGGGAGATCTCAGATGCGTGGCGGCAGATTGCGGTGCCCGAGGAGGCGCTTCAGCGAACTCTAGATGCGGAAGAGGGCGGCAACGGCGGTGGCTTCGGATTGGGGGACGGGCTCGGAGACGCCTTGATGATCGGCAACGGTCGCTCGCTTCCGGTGTTTGCCATCTCGCGGTCTCGTATCTCGGCTCTCCCTTCATCAAGCGAGTCACTACGCGTGATTTCGTTCGGTGACGACAATAAAGAGAAGGCAGCGGCTTCTGCACAGGTTCGGACCTTCCTTGAGATGGTCGTGCTCGGAACAACCGCGCAGCTCGTGGCGTCTCTACGAGACTCGCTCTACATTGGTCCGCTCCGGACGATCCCTCCGCGCGGCTTTCTTTACGAGCGCGCCGGCCGCATCACGGGTTGGGCCGATGGACTAGCGGCGTGGGACCTACTGCTTGCGGATCGCACGAGCTTGGTCGAACGCACGAACCTCTGGCTCCGACGGCTTGGCGCGGGTTGCCAAGTGGTGGTCCAGCAGTTGTTCGACCGCACCGCCGACGCCGAGTTGCTGTCCGACGGTCACGTAGACAAGGCGGTACGTCGCCTGCTCCTTGACACAGGCGCAGGATCACTAGTTCTCCCCTCCGAAGTGGGGGCAGGCGTCTCGCAGATCATCCCCGTCGTGGTCGCGGCGCTAGAAGCGCGGGCGGGCCTGTCCCTCATTGAGCAGCCTGAGATCCATGTGCACCCTGCGGTGCAGGTCGGCCTCGGCGATTTGTTCATTGATGCCGCCACCCGCGATCGCGGACGCCGTACGGTGCTCGTCGAGACCCACAGCGAGCACCTCATCTTGAGGCTCCTGCGCCGTATCCGCGAGACCACCGACAATAAACTTGTAGATGGCTCACTGGCGTTCTCTGCGGACAAAATCAGCGTGCTCTACGTGGAGAGCTCGTCGGAGGGCATGCGCATCCATCGACTGCACGTCGATGAGCGTGGCGAGTTCACGGATCGCTGGCCCAAGGGGTTCTTCGACGAGAGATTCGCGGAGGTCTACTGAACATGATCTACGACTTCGCGTTGGAACCGGAACTTGTTGCGACATGGCACGACCCCCGTGTCGCCTATCCCGTCCTCTGCCAAGTAGGCTTGGGACATCGGCGCGTTGCTTGTGTGTTTCCGGCGACGGCGTGGACAAAGCTCGTCATGAGCGCTTTTCAAACCAGCGTTCCTCATGAAGAAACCGCTCAGTGGCAGAGCGCCCGTAAGAAGATCGAAATCCTGCTTCGGCACCTTCAGGACACAGGCACGCGTCGAAATGGCAGGCTCATTGATGGTGAGACGTGGCTCAATGCCGCGACTCGCGAGCACGGTCAGTTTCCGTTCGGTGGAATCATCGTGCGCTCGTCCGGAGTAGTGAATGCGCACGTGGTCGCTGTGGACCGGCTTGGTGAGCAGGACTTTCCAGCCTGGACGCCGCCTGCCGCGCCTGTTGTGAGACAGCCCAAAGAGCTCGCGACCGCGCTTGCTCCGCTCCTTCGCTGCGCAGCCCAGGTGCGTTTCGTGGATCCGTACTTCGATGCAGACGATGCGTCTTTCTTTGAACCAATGAAGGCGTATCTGCTCGCTGCGCAGCAGCGCCGGAGTGTGGGCGATTTTCAGGTGCAGATTCATTTCGCAGTTCGCCCTGAGGAGGTTGAACAGGCCTCACGAATCCAGGGCCGCCAGATGACCGAGAGCGACGTGGCGAAGCACAAGCTTGCCGCGTGTGAAAGCCGACTCGGACCGCTCTTGCAGACGGGCGTGATCGTTCGCGCGCTTGCTTGGGGCAAGGGTGTTGCCGGTGTCAAGATGCACAATCGGTATGTGCTCACGGAAGTCGGCGGCATCGCTGTACAAACCGGGCTCGACCAAAACGCGCGAGGCATGCGCCAGACAGACGACCTGACCGTTCTCTCGAAGGAACAACACGAGGCGCGCTGGTCGGAGTTCTCCGCTGAAGGCGTCGTCCATCGCCTCATCGCCAATCATCGGTTCGCCAGCACTCCATCGGGAAGCCGCTGATGGCGCCCTCGCATGGACGGTGCGAGCCATGTTGGTCGACTAGGGGAGTCGCCCTTCATGTTGGCTCATACGTTACCGCACGACTCGACGCTACCTTGCTTCCTCATGCGTGTTGGCTGCCCAAGTGGACGGCCAGCGGCGCGGGACGCGTAGCGGCAAGGACTGCACAGGGCTGGCCGATGCAACCTGTCCCCATGCAGAGCGAGACGCAGTCATGACAGACTTGGCCCTGCGCGAGTCCGAGTTCCTGCTCTACACCGCGCCGGATGGGGCGGTGAAGGTCGGAGTGCTCTTCCGGGACGAAACCGCGTGGCTCACGCAGAAGGCACTGGCAGCACTCTTTGGGGTCGGAGTACCCGCAATCAATAAGCACCTGAAGGGCATCTTCGAGTCGGGAGAACTCGCGGAGGCTTCAGTTATTTCCATTTTGGAAACAACTGCCGCGGATGGGAAGAACTACAAGACCCGCTTCTACAACCTTGATGCGATCATCGCCGTCGGGTACCGGGTCAACAGCTACCAGGCGACCCAGTTCCGCATCTGGGCCACCAAGACCCTGAGCGAGTTCATGCTCAAGGGCTTCGTCCTCGACGACGAGCGCCTGAAGCAGGGCAAGACGCTCTTCGGTAAGGACTACTTCGACGAGCTGCTCGAACGGATCCGGGAGATCCGCGCGAGTGAGCGGCGCTTCTACCAGAAGATCACCGACCTCTATGCGCTCGCGATCGACTACGACGCGCACGCACCACTGACGCGAGAGTTCTTCGCGACCGTGCAGAACAAGCTGCACTGGGCAATCACCGGACAGACCGCCGCGGAGCTGATCTACACCTCGGCGGACGCGACCAGGCTATACATGGGCCTCACGACGTGGAAGCACGCGCCGCACGGCAAGGTCCTGAAGTCCGACGTCACCGTCGCGAAGAACTACCTGGGGGAGGCGCACGTCAGGGAGTTGAACCGCATCGTGTCCGCGTACCTTGATCTCGCCGAGAACCGCGCACAGCGCAGCATCCTGATGAAGATGGCTGACTGGGCGACGTTCCTGAACAGCTTCCTCGATCTGTCGAGCTATCCCATCCTCGCGGACAAGGGGAAAGTGAGTGCCCTCGAAGCGAAGCTCAAGGCCGAAGGCGAGTACGACGTCTACCGCATGCGGCAAGATACTGAGTTCGTCTCAGACTTCGATCGTGTCGTTGAGGAGACGAAGCGAATCGATAGCCGTTCGATGGCGCGCGGTGCGACGAAGTCTAGCGAGGCCCCTAGCAAGGGTAGGAAGAAACCGTGATGTACGGTAACGGCACCGCGTCCGAGTCGCGGCACGCGCCCTTGCCCCACATCCAGGGTGCGCGTCAGTTCAATCGACCTCACGTGAAGTCCGCTACCCAGACCTGCCATTCCGCAGGTACCTCCCAGCGCTGCAGGTACTGACCCTGCTCCAACTGGGATAGGTGCTTCCAGAACGGAGACCAAGCGTGAACAAGCCAATGTTCTCCGTTGCCCTGCCGCCAGCCTGAAGACCCGGGTGTGTACTCAGGAAAGGCCCGCCACGGAGGAGGCATGTCGCCTGTTTGATTGAGTTTCCGAGTCTTGGAGAGAAACAATTCACTCAGCCCAATCAGGGAAATCTGGCAAACCAGTTCGGTCCAGGGATTGACCGCAGCCAGAAGCTGTGCTTCGTCTCCATGGCCATGATCCTTGCAGTGGGGAACGTGCGTGAGGACTTTTTCGCGGCGGAAGAAGCCCAGCCACCCCGACGACGTATGAACTGGGAGAGAGTGCTGCGCTGGTTGTGAACAGACGCAACATTCTTGTGGAAATGACAGCGTATGGCCCGCCCGCCAGCGCTCCAATGCAGGGAGGGCCAGGAACAAGTCAGTCTGTCGCAGCAGGGGATACCCCGCATACGCCAGGGTTGTCTCCTGTTCAGCCGGAGGAGGGCTGGGTGACGGTTCCAAGGTCCTCCCGAATCCGAAGACACGTTGGATTTGACGATCCAGCTTCATGTTCTTCAAAGACGGAGGCCCCTAGTTCGGATCGATGTAGTCAGCTACCCAGTCTGCCCCGAAATAACCCGCCGACCCAACGAAAAGAGCTCCTGCAAACCCTGTGAGGATGGCGCCAGGCCCCGTCTCGATTCCCAACGCGGCGCCGATAAGTCCACCCGCCTTGGCCCCTGCGACAGCCGCGGCCCACCCTCCCACTTGACGAAGACCTTCCGCTGCGATCGGCTTGACGGAGCCTTGCTTCACGGATTTGGACGTGGCCTTTCCGAGATCATAGACCGTGAACGCCGCCCCAATGACCTGGAATGCGCGAAGGCTCCGGGTCATCATCATCACATTTTCTGATTTGATCGCAGCCCTGGGGATGTTTCCCTCCAACAACACCTCTGCTTCCATGAGCATGGCTTTGTTGAGCTTCTCAATGCGGGGCTTGAGACTGGGGTTGGCTTTTTCCAACTGAGCAAGGTCGGAGGAGATGGCCTTGGTCGAGTGGATCTTCACTCCGGCGGATGTGGCCTTCTTGATGTCAATATAGACGGGCCGGCCTGAAATATTGGGTGCCCCACCTCTCCGTGTGCTTGCCGAAAGAAATCGGCTCTGGTTCTGGCCCAGGGCGTGCTGGCCCAGGGAAATTTTCGATTGGGGATTCGGCGGCTTCATCCCGAAAATCTCGGGGTTTGCCTGGATGTACTGTGCTTGGCTGATGCCTGGAAACTCTAAAACCTTCCTGATCGCCTTCCCTGAAGGGAGGACTTCGTCCGAAAGGATAAAGAGGAAAGCCCTCCATGGGTTGTCGTCAATGAAGGGATTGGGGGAACTCGCGAGCCGTCCCGTCGCGCTGTTTCCTGCGCGAGCGGTGGGGATGAGCACCCTGTCTCCACATCTCAGCCATCCATGGCGTGGATGGCCAATGGGATGCCGCTTCATGATGAGCGAGTTCTTCTGCTTGAGTTCTTCGAGCGACACCCGGTAGTGCTTGGCGATGAGCCACAGGGAACTCAGGCCGTCATTGTTGTTGACTGTGTGGGGATTGATCATGAGCCACCCTGGTTCGGAATGCGGATCACCAGCCCCCTCCTGCGCCACCTCCACCAAACCCACCCCCGCCAAGGCCCTTGAATTCGCTCTCCGACAGGAGCTGGCTCTTGAGTCCCGGATGTAGGTCGAGCAGGTGCTGGACCCACTTCTTCGCGTGGACCTCCCGGGGCGTCGTGAACTCCGCTTCCCGGTGGTAGATGCCGCGCAGGGACATCTGGCTGCTCCAGAGGCCCGCGCCGTCATCCTCCGCGTAGGTCTTCGGATGCCCGACGTTCAGGCGGAAGCCCTTGGCCTTCACGTAGTTCGCGAGGAGGATGCTCCAGATGTCGACAATCGCTTTGCGGATGTCGATGAAGACTCCGGGGTCCTTCTCCATCAGCGAATACATGAGCGACGAGTAGCGCTCCACCGCGGAGGACTCCAGGTAGAAGACGGGCAGGGGGCTCCCGCTGTGGGCCGTGAACCGGCCCCCCTCCACCTTCCCGACCGTGATGCCCCCGGGCCTCCAGCCCGGCATGTCCGGCCCCAGCACCCCGAAGACCCAGGACCGGCGACCCGCGAGGAAGTGGTAGCTGTTCATCTGCGTGAAGATGGGGCTCAACGGGGGCGGCAACAGTCCCGTCGCGTAGTCCGCGTTCTCCACGAAGTTGCGCTTGAGCGTCTGCGCGGCGAAGCCCTTGTTCGGGCTCTGCCAGATGACCGAAACCCAGTCGCTGTGCACATCCGGCAGGTTGATGCCCAGCTTCTCTGACTTGAAGTCGAGCAGGAACCGGAGCGTCTTGTGGTGCTCGAACTGACGCGTCGACCAGGCCACGGCGGCCCGGTTCTCCGTCAGGTCCTTCCCCAGGCCGTTGAAGAACCGGGGGAAGTCCTTGATGAACTCACTCACCAACAACGGCGTCTGGACCGCCGGATTGCCCACCACTTCCGGGATGCTGAAGTGGATCCGGAACTGGTTCACATGGAAGGGGCCCGTGCCCTTCGCGATCTTGAGCTCCGTGAAGTCCATGCTTCCCCCGCTGGGTGACGCATCGTTCGTGAACGCGGCTCAGCCTCGCGCCTGCGGACGCCGCGCCTGACGGCCCAGCGCCCACCCCAGAAGGAGCAGCAGCGCCATCGCCGCGCCCCCTTCGCCGCTGGTGCCGCACGAGCAGCCTCCGCCCGTGCCTCCCAGGGTCCGCGCCTGGCCCTTCAGCGTGAGTGAGGCCTCCGCGTTCGTCTCTCCCCGCAGGCGCAACCGGAGCGTCCCTTCCGCGGGACCTCCCACTTGCGGGTGGAAGAGGATGTTCACCGTCGCCTGGGCTCCGGGCGCCAGCTCCGCGTCCAGTGCACTGGCGTCGATTTCAAACGCCGGGTGGGTGTTCTCAATCACGCTCAGCCTCGCGGGCGAGGCGGACTGGTTGGTGAGCGTCACGGTGCGCGGCGCGCTGGTGGCGCCAATGTCCACCCAGCCCAGGTCCAACTCCATCGGCTCCAGCGTCAGGAAGCTGGCCACCGTCACACCCGACACGGCGATCAGCGCGGCGCGCTCCTGGTCCTTCGTCCCCAGCACCAACGTGGCCTTCGAGGACGCCACCTGGGACGTGTCGTACTTCAGCTCCAACGACAGCGAATCTCCCGGCGGCAACGCTCTGCCTTCCGCTCCAATCGTGGGCGACACCACCACGAAGTTCGTGGCCTGCGGCCCCTCCACCTTGGGTTGGATCAACACCAGCTCCTGCGTGCTGTCATTGGTGAGCGACACCTTCGTCGTCACTGTCTCGGCCTGCCGCACCGTGCCGAAGTCCAGCGTGCGGCTGAGCGCACGGAACACCGTGGACAGGCCTCGGCCAGACAACGTCACCTGCGCCACCGGCGACTCCAGGTCGTTCGTCACCACCGCGAGCGCCGCCTTGGACGTGACGTCCGGGCGGGGCACGAACTTGATGAACAGCTCCTTCGACTCCTGCGCCGCCAGCGTGATGGGCAGCGTGGGGCCTCCCTCCACGCTGAAGTGCGACGGCTCCGAGTTCTCCGCCACCCCGATGATCTCCAGGCCCTGCACCTTCAACGGCTGGAGCGATTCGTTGGTGAGCCGCACCGACCGCGTCGCCGCCGCCGAGGACTCGGCCACCCGCGCCCCGAACTCCAGCGTGGGCGTGGACAGGCTGAGCTGGTTCGTCCGCCCGCGTCCGCCCAGCGTCACCAGCAGCGTGCTCGCCTGGCTGTCGTCCGAGGTGATGCGCAGCACCGCGTTGAACTTCCGCTGCACATCCGGGTGGAACTGGAGCGACAGCTCCATGCTGCCTCCCGGCACCAGTTTGACGGGCATGGTGGGCTTCTGGAGGACGAAGGACTTCGCGTCCTCTCCGTCCAGCGTGATGTCCTGCACCGTGAGCAGGCCCGCACCCGTTTCGCTCCCGCCATCCGTGCCCGCGTCCGCTGTCCCGCTCGACGCGGCGTGGGTCAGCCGCAGGCCGATGAACTCCGAGGTCGTGTTCACCCGCGTGCCGCCAAAGTCCAACGCCCCGTCGAAATCCACCCCGTCCCGGCGCGTCACATCCAGCCGCGCCGACGTGGCCGTGCCCTGCAGCGTGAGCGTCAGCGGAACCTGGGAGGCCGTGCCCCCCACGCTCAGCGTGGCCGTCAGCGTCCGCAGCCCTCCCGTCGCCCCCTGCGGCTGGAAGCGCAGCGTGAGCGGGGCACTGCCTCCCGCGGGCACCACCAGCGGTAGTCCCAGCGCGGAGAACTCAGAGCGCCACGGACTGCCGGCCGCGAAGTCGAGCGACACCTGCGCGGAGGTGATGCCCGTGTTGGTCACTGTCACTACCTGATCCGCGTGCGAACCGAAGTTCACCGGTCCGAAGACGACCGCGCTGGATGGCAGCGACACACTGCCCACGCCCTCCACCACCAACTGCACCGTGTTCGGGGTGGTCACCGCGTTGCTGACGATGGTCAGGACGCTGGTGATGTTGCCCCGCGCGGACGGCTTCGCCGACACCAGGAAGGAGTGCACCTCGCCGGGCAGCACCGTGAAGCCCGGCAGGAAGGACGGGCAGCCTTCGGTCTGCGTCCCGTCATCCGGACGCAGGCAGAAGTCCCCGGGGACGTTGGCGGAGTAGACCACCAGCGGCGCACGGCCATCGTTCTTCACGACCAGCGGTTGACGCGGGCCCTCGATGCCCAGCGCCTGGGGCGCGAACTTGGGACTGGCACCCCCGGGCAACACCAACAGCGGCACCGTGCCCCGGCCCGAGGCGAACAGCGACAGGTCCGTGGTCTGGTCGGAGTTGCTCAGAACATGGAGCGTGGCCGTCACGTCTCCAGCGTCCTCCGGCCGGAAGGTGACATCCAACTGGGCCGTGGAGTCCTTCGTGAGGTTGAGGGGGAAAACGCCGCCATTCAGCTTCGCCGTGAAGGGCCCGCTGGTCGTCACGTTGTTCACCGTGAGCGTCGCGGAGCCGGAGTTGCGCAGCGTGATGGACCGGGTGTCCGTCCCCAGCCGGGGCACCTCCCCGAAGATGATCTGGTTGTTGCTCAGCTCCAGCTTCGCGAACGCGCCCACGCCGGACAGCTCGCGGGAGAGGGCGACGACGTTCGGGGACTTCTTCAGGCGGATCTCCAACTGCGAGGACTCGAAGCCGGTGGCCGTCGGGTTGAAGGTGAGGACGATGCGGCGCGTGCCGCCCGCCGGAATGATGGTGTCGGGCCACTGGTCCACGCTCGAACGGAAGTACGCGTCCGGCGTGGTGCGCACGCTCAGCAGGTCGATGGGCACCAGGCCAGCGTTGGTGATGGTGAGCGTGCGCTGGCTGGTGGCGCCCGGCAGCGTGGCGGGGAAGTCGATGGCCTCCGTGGGCGCGGTCATCACCGCGTCCGCGCCCCGGCCCGTCAGGACGAAGCGGCGGGTCGCGGTGACGCCCGTCACCACGCCCTGGTAGACGATCTCCAGCGTGTCCTGGTGCTGCTTGCCCACCGTCGTCGGACTGAAGGTGACGCGGAAGGGCAGGGCGCGCTCCTCACCCGGGGCGATGATGGGCTCGGAGGAGTTGATGGCATCCACGGAGAACGCGGAGCCGCTCGGCAGCACGCGCGCCGCGGTGACCTTGAGGCCCTCCGACGCCTGGATGAGGTTGCGCAGCGTGAGCAGGTTGTTGACGTGGACCTGATCCACCTGCCGTGAGCCGAAGTCGATGGCGTCGATCAGCCCGAAGATGGCGATGGGGCCGGCGGAGGTGCCCTTGACGATGAGCGTGCGCGCCAGGGCGACGTCATCGGTGGTGAAGAAGCGCAGCCGCGTCTCCAGGGCCCCGACGTCCGTGGGACGGAAGAGGACCTTCACCGTGGTGGACTGGTTCGGCTGCACCGTCTGGGGCAGGAAGTCGATGACCTGGAAGTGCGCGTTGCTGTCGGGCGTGACCTTCGACAGGAACAGGGCCTGGTTGCCGGTGTTGGTCAACGTCATGTCGGCGGAGGTTTCGCTGCCGGGGGCCACGTTCGGGAACACCAGCGTGTTGCTCGCCAGCGTCAGCTCCGGCGCCAGGGCCCGGCCGGTGATTGCCACCGAGGCCACCGGCAGGGTCGCGGTGGTCTGGAAGGCGAGCGTGCGTGGGAAGGCCTCGCCCCAGGAGCTCGCGGCGAACGTCACGGTCACGATGGAGCTGCTGCGCGCCGGGATGATCAGCCCCGAGGCGGGGATGCCCGTGAGCGTGTACGGCGCCAGGGACTCCGGCGGCACCGGCGACACCGTGACGGGCCAGTTCGTCGGGTTGGTGAGCGTCACCTGGCGCGTGGTGGGGACGGCCGCGCCGACAATCGTGTCTCCGAAGGGCAGCGACGACGGGCTGACCGTCAGCGACGTCTTGCGCGCCGTGCCGCTCAAGGCGACATCCGACGGGCAGGTCGTGGAGGGCGACGTCGCGAAGGTGATGAGGCCATTCAGCGCGCCGCTCTCGTTGATGCCAGGGTCGAAGGTGATCAGCAGCTCGCGGCCGGCCGAACCCGGCGCCAGGGTGAACGCCGTGGTGGGGTTCATCGTGAAGCCAGGGCCGGTCAGGGTGGGGGTGACCGTCAGCGCGTTGGTGCCCGTGTTGGTGACGGTCACCCGCCTCAGCTCGCTCGCGGCGTCTCCGGACTCCTGCTGCGCGAAGTCGAACGACCGGGGCGACACCTCGATGCAGTTCGTGCCCGGGGTGGTGCTGCCCGCCAGGAACAGCCGGGGCGTGGGCACGGTCGTGTCATTGCTGTTGAAGAGCAGGGTCTCCGACGCGGCGCCCGGCTGTGACGGGCGGAACGTCACCGCCAGGCGCTGGGTCTCTCCGGCCGCGAGGGTGAAGCTCGCGGAGGGGTCCACGCGGAACGGGGAGCCCGGGGCCGGCGTCAGCGTGGTCACCTGGAGCAGCGTGTCGCCGCCGTTCTTGACCGTGACCTCCTGCGGGGCGCTGTCGGTGCCCACGGCGGTCTGGGGGAAGGACAGCGTGTCGCGGCTCAGGACGATCTTCGCGGGGGCCAGGCCCTCGCCGTTGAGCCAGGCGAAGGGCGGGGTGGGGCACGTGGAGCTGTTGGCCAGGGTGAGCGCGCCCGTGAAGGTGCCGCGCGCGCCAGGCGTGAAGGACACGTTGAGCGTCCTCGAGCCGCCGGCCGGGATGTTCAGCGCGGTGCCAGGCACGCTGAAGGGGGCGGTGGCGGAAGGCACTTGGGAGAAGGCTTCGTTGCCCAGGTTGAGCACCGTGATGGGCTGCGTCGTCGTCGTGTTCAACGGCTGGGCGGTGAACGTCAGGGAGGACTGCCCGAGCACCAGCAGCGAGCCGGTGCCCCGACCGTCGAGCGTCAACGTGAGCGATTGTGCTTCCGGATCATCCGTGTAGAGCGTCAGCGTGCCGTGGAAGTTGCCGGGCTGTCGTGGCGCGAACGCCACCCGGACGTCCATTCGCTGGGGGCTGCCCACCGGCATGGGGGGCACGGTGCAGGGCAGGGCACAGGCGACGCCCGCCGTGTCATACAGGCCCACGAAGGTGAAGCCGCCGGTGATGGCCGCGTGGTGCACCTTGCGCGACTTCGTGGAGGGGTTTCGAAGCGCCACCCCGTCCGTGTGCGTCGAGCATGACGGCTCGGAGCCGAAGTCGACGGAGGAGTCCGACAGGTTCAGCGGGAACTCCTGCACCACGATGACTCCGGCGTCCGAGCCGGCGTCCTGCGTGCCCGCGTCGAGGGTCCCTGCATCGCCCGAACCGGCATCGCCTCCGGAACCTGCGTCGGTGGAACCGGCATCGCCTCCGGAGCCCGCGTCTGTGGAGCCCGCGTCGAGGGGACCGGCATCGCCTCCGGAGCCGGCGTCGAGGGTCCCCGCGTCGCCTGATCCGGCATCGGTCGAACCCGCGTCGAGGGTCCCCGCGTCACCAGGACCCGCATCGGTGGAACCCGCATCGCCTCCGGAGCCCGCGTCGATGACGCCAGCGTCGAGGGGACCGGCATCGCCTCCGGAACCCGCGTCGATGGCGCCAGCGTCGATGGCCCCCGCATCGCCACCGGCGCCGGCATCAATGACGCCCGCGTCGGTGGAGCCGGCATCGCCGTCACCCGCGTCATCCGCGCCAGCATCTCCCCCATCCGCGAGGAAGGCCCTCTGGGTTTGAAGGATCGCCGCCTCGTCCCCATCGGGGCCACAGGCGGTGAGCAGGCATATCGAGGCCGTGAGGAGGAAGAGGATGCGGTTCATGGGAACGACCTCATTTGCCTGCGGTAAGGGCCGGGGCCTTGGCCGCGGGAAGGGTGGGCGCCGCTGGGGCGGCGGGAGGCTCGGGGGGCTTGGAGGCGTCATCGCCCCCGGGTTCGCGCGGCTCCGCGGGCTGCGTGCCGGTGCGGATGCGCCCTTCAAGCAACTCGATGTCCAGCGAGCCGGGCGCGGGCGCGTTGACGAACTGCTGCCAGGTGCCGTCCGGCGCGGTGAACAGGAAGGACACCGCCACCGGCGCGCCGTCCGGCAGGGGCACCTTCATGCGCTGGAGCGTGCCCGGGTAGATGAGCGCGGAGAGCAACACGTCCGCGTCCGGTTGGAAGACGCGCGCGGAGACCTCGCCATAGGACTCGATGGCGAACTGCTTCGGATCCACCTTGCGCACCAGCATGTAGAGCGGACGGCCCTGGTTCGTGCCCGAAGGCGCCTTCACGCTCAGGTGCAGCGTGCTCGCCTGACAGCCGGTCAGCAGGCACAGGGCCGCCGGAATGCATCTCGCCAGCAGTCTCATCGCGGCACCTCTCGGAAGGGGGTCCAGGGTTCACCCTTGATGCCAAAGCGCAGCTCCATCACCCCGTCCATGGACGCGCCGCCCCTCGCTCGCAGCGACCACTGCCGGTGCTGCTGTTCGCCGGTGGCCTGTGACGACTCCAGCAGCCGGAAGCAGCTCCACGCCGAACGCGACTTCTCCAGCGACGCGTACTGCACCGACTGATCCGCGGGCGCGCGCACCTCCAGCATCAGCGACGCCGTCTGCTGGTCCCACCACGACAGCGGGAACTCCTGCCACGACGGGCTCTGGTTGTAGGCCAGGAAGGTCGTCTTGCCGCACTTGAGCGAGCCCAGCGTCACGAAGCTTCCCGGCGTGGGCGCCTTCGGAAGCGGCAGCGGCATCACCTGCAACAGCAGCGGTCGGGGCCTTCCCTCGTTGTCCCACAGCACGCGGGCCAGCCGTGACAGCCGCCCCAACGTGGGCAGCATCCCCGGGGGCAGCGTGAGCCGCGACTGGAGCGCGCCGCGCGCCACCCACTCCGTGCCGCGCTCCTCGCACACCGGTGACAGCACCCGCGTGACGAAGTCCCAGAACGCGCCGTCCTGCCGGCGCAATATCTCCAGGTCTCCCGGCTCCACCTCCTGCGCCGCGTCCGGTGAGAACGGGTAGCGCCCCAGCAGTGGACGCAAGAGCCGCCCGGACGCATCCGCCCACTGCCGCTCCAGCGTCCGTTCAATCTCCCGCTGACCCAGCTCCCGGACGGCGAGGAACGGCTGGCGGAAGGGCTGCCGCAACTCTCCAATCAGCCCCTGTTGATCCAACCACGCGTCCACCTTGTGCAGGTACGAGGTGTCGTCCTCCAGCATCATGGAGAAGGCCAGGCGGCCCAGCGGCGTCAGCAGCTCCGGCAGTCGCGCGGCCCCGTTGGGTGGCGGCGGCGTGCCCGCCACGGCCCCGGTGAGCGACGCGGTCGCCTCCGCCGGCACGACGCCCTGGCGGGGCACCGCGTTCAGTTCGTCCGCCAACTGGGCCACCAGCGCGCGGTACGGGTTGAGCGCGGCGTAGTTGCCGCTGTCATCCGGTTTCATCACCGTGGCGATGGGCTTGAACGGCGCCACCGCGTTGCGCAGCGATTCGTAGAACGGCCCGTCCAGCGGCTCCAACGCCACGCCCTGGGACACGTCGCGCAGCATGTCCACCAGCTCCGAGGAGGGCTGGGTGAGGCGCGACAGCTCCTCCGTCAGGAGCGCGGGCACCACGGCCTGGAAGCGGTAGCTGGACACGCGCTGGAACAGGCGGTTCCTGTACTGGAGCGCGAACTGGTTCACCTTGCGGCGCACGTGCTCCTGGCGCTGCGACGCTTCCTCCACCGACAGCCCGGAGCCCTTGATGCGCTGGGTGAACTCGTCCACCAGCGGACGCAGCCGCGTGTCGAACTCCAGCCGGTCCGTCGCGAGCCCCAGGCCGCCTCGGGAGGCGGTCGCGTCCTCGCCCGGTGCCACCGTGCCGAAGGGCATGCGCCCCGTCTTCTCGTGGTAGCGCAGCAGCGCCTGGTGCAGCAGCCGCGAGCCGTCCTTGGGGCGGAACTCGAAGGTGCTCTGCAACACCGTCACCTGGAGCACCGCCGGCCCGCTGCCCGGCAGCCACAGGCCGTCGCGCACCAGCAGCTCCGCCACGCTCAGCTTCTGCACCGCCTTCACGCCCAGGTAGGCCTCCTCCTCCATGCGCAGGACGTTGGAGAGCACCTCGCGGTGGTCGTTCATCCACGCCACCGTGTTCAGCGTGGAGGGGATGCCCCGGAAGCGGCTGGTGTCCACCCGCGCCTCGGAGGCGGCCAGCAGCTCCAGCGCGCGCGGCAGGCTGCTGAAGCGCGCGCTGTCATCCAGCAGCGCCTGAAGCCGCCGCCGCTCGTCCTGCATGGCCTCCAGGTCCGCGTCCAGCCGCTCCAGCACCTGCGGCTCCACGGACCGGTTCTGCAACAGGTCCTGCAACCGCTTCAGGTGCGACTGCCACGGCGACAGCTGCGCCTCCAGGGTGAGCGGCTCCGGGAAGGGCCAGCGCGCCCAGTCCGACTCCGGCGTCTCCGGCGCCTTCCACGGCGGGTCGCTCATCAGCACGTAGTCCGCGACCAGCGACTCGCTCAGCCCCACCGCCGACACCCACGAGCGCCCCGCATCCAACGTCGCGGCCTCTCCGGCGGCCTCCGGCGTGCTGGCCTCCGGGATGAAGCTCCAGGTGGGGCGGGACTTCAGGCTCGCGAGCACCAGTTGCCCCAGCGCCTCGTCGCGCGAGCCGTGCAGCGCGGCCAGCAGGTAGATGACCTGTTCGGGCCGGCACGTCTCCGGCTGGCGGTGGCACTTCTCCAGCGCGGGCCGGATGTGCGCTTCGCGGATGCCCCGCGCCAGGCGCTGACGCAGGTCCTCGCGCGCGTCGGTGAAGCTGTAGCGCAAGAGCGGCCAGGTCCCCATCGCCCGCCACAGCACGTCCAGCGACTGGCCGGCCGCGAGCACCTGATCCTGCACGACGCCGCCGGACACCTCCTGGCCCTGGTCGCGCATGCGCTGCACCGTCTCCTCGAAGCGCACCACGCGCGTCCGGGCCTGCCCCAGCCGCCACGTGAAGTGGCCGTAGGCGGCCCCCAGCGGCAGCGCGCACGCGAGCCCCAGCAGCACCGCGCGGCGCAGGTGCGTGTTCAGGTAGCGCTGGCGCACGGCCCTCGCGGCGCTGGCCTCGGTGGACACCGACAACACACCCGGATCCCGCGCGTCCGCGTCCGCGGAGGACAGCGACACCGTCGTCAGGCGGGGCGCGTACGCCAGCGTCTGGCCCTCCATCAGCGCCGCGACGAAGCGCGCCAGCGCCTCGAAGGGCTGATGGCCCTGCGAATAGAAGCGCTCCAGCCGCTCGAAGGACTCCACCGGCAGCGCCGTCAGGCCCAGCGCCAGGTACTGCTCCTGCGACTTGAGCAGCGTGGACAGCTGCTTCTCCTGACCGGGGGCGGGCAGGGGGAAGCGCAGCGGCACATGGTGCGCGCGCAGCAGCCGCGCGAAGTCCCCGTAGCCCTCGCGCTCATCCAGGTGGGTCAGGCACACGCGTGTCTCCAGCGCGCCCTCCCGCACCTCCGCCAGCAGGTTGAGCTTGCCGCGCAGCAGCTGCGCCGCCCGGCGGACCTCGTCCGGAGGCGTGTCCGACAGCCAGCGCGCGTCCAGCACCAGCACCGCGAGCGCCTGCTGCCCGTGGCCGAAGCTGTCCTTCCACAGCCGGCGCAGGGCCTCGCCCGCCTCCTTGGATTCGTCCTCCAGCAACTGCGCGGACACCTCCAGGGCGACCTCGTCCGCGCCCAGGTACACCTGGAGCAGCGAGTCCGTGAGGAGGCTGGGCAGGAACTGCCGCGCCTGCCGCTTCCAGTCCAGGTCCAGCTCGATGAGCCGCGACTTGCCCGAGCCCGCGGGGCCCAGCACCACCACACCCGGCAGGTCACCCACCGCCACGCGGTGGCGCAGCGGCAGGCCGGCCAGGAACTTCTGGCGCACCTGCACCAGCCGGTTGCGCGCCATGGGCGGGGGGCCGGACTCGGCGGGCGCGGCCTTGCGCTTGCGCAGCCACACGAGCAGCGGCACGCCCAGGGCGAGCAGCGCCAGGGCCAGCAGCACCCACGGCTTCCACGCGGGCGGGACGAACGACGTCAGTTTGCGGAACACCTCCATGGCTCAGCGCTCTCCCCATCCCGTGGTGTTCCGGGCCCGCCCGGAGCGGTGCAGTGCTTCCAGGACGTCTTCCAGCGTGTCCAACGTGCTCTTGAGCGCCGCGCACGACGCCTGCTGCGCTTCGGGCGCCAGGCGCGCCTCACCCGGTCCCGGCAGCAGCGCGGCCAGTCCCTGATGCAGGTCCTCCAACATGGGGCCCATGCCGGCGCGCCCGGCGCCGAAGCGCTCGTCGATGAGGCGCTGGAACTCCTGGAGCACCTTCGGCGCGGACTCGAGGCCCGGCGCGGCGGGGGCGCCCGGGGCTCCGGCCGCGGGGCGTGGGGGCGCGGCCATCATCGCGTCACCCACCACAGGACGCCCTGCAGTCCCAGCACGCAGCCGGCCGCGACGGCGTAGTACCGGCCGGGAAACGCGTAGAGCAGGGGCCCTGCCGCTTCGCCGGAGTCGTCGGGGGCGGGCGCGGGCGGGGGCGTCACGATGCGCGCCGACAGCCGCTCCTGGTACTCGCGCAGCTTCGCGGTGTGTCCCAGGTAGCGCCCGCCGAAGCCCGCGGTGATGCAGAAGTGGAGCATCTCGAAGAGCAGCGGGGGAGAGCCCGGCTCGTCCAGCCGCTGATCCGCCAGCGTGAAGAAGGCCTCGCCGCCGCCGTCCTCGCCGAAGAGGCGGTACTGCAAGAGGGGCCACAGCGGCTGCTCCGCGTCCGCGAGCCGCAGCAGCACGCGCTCGTCCACCAGGTACGTGAAGGGCTTGAGCGCGTCCTTCACCTCCTCGTCGCGGGCGTGCTCGCCCAGGCCCGCGCGCAGCCGCTCCACCACCTCCACCAGCTGCTCCTGGAGAAGCTTCAGGCCCTCGCGGCCCAACAGCACGCCCGTCGCGGCGGCGCCGGGCGCCGTCGTGGGCAGCCACTGCTCCAGCACGGCCTGGGCCTGTCGGTACTGCGTGAAGACCACCTGCCAGTGCTCCAGCTTCATCGCGCCCCCCTCAACCCACGTTCACCATGGAGCCGCTCACGGTGGTCATGCCGCCCTTGAGCTCCGCCATCGCATCCGACTTGAGCGCCAGCTGCGCCTGCCCCGTCACCTTCACCACGGGGGCCGCCACCACCACGTCCTTGGTGCCATCCAGCTTCACCGTCGGCGCCTTCAGCGCCACCGGCCCCGTCTTGCCCTCCACGTCCACCTTCTCGCCCTCCACGCTGAAGGCCTTCGTGGCCTTGAGCGTCACCGCCTTGTCGGAGCTGAGCGACGCGTCCGCCTTCGCCTTCTGCGTCAGCGTGTCCTCGGTGGTGAGCGTGAAGGCCTTCTTGCTCTCCAGCGCGAACGTGTCGTCGCTCTTCCATGACGACGTCTTCGACGAGGTGACCTCGATGGTCTCCGCCTTCAGCACGAAGGACTTGCAGGTGACGGTGACGCTGTCCTGCTTCTGCACCACGGTGCTCGTCGCGTCGTTGCCCTTCACCTGCAGCGTGATGGACTCGCCGTCCATCGTCACCGTCTGGAGGATCTTCCCGTCCTTGTCCTCCGTGGTGAGGATGAGGCCCTTCTCCTTGTCCATTTCGATGATGCAGATGAGCTTGGGCATGGGCGAGCGTCCCCTTCAGGCGTGGCGTGCGTCCTCAAGCCCTGCGCCAGTAGAGGAGCACCTGGGCCCCCTCCAGCGGAGGCGTGGCGAAGAACGTGAGGCCGTCCTCGCGCTGCGCGGCCTCCCATTCCTCGCTCTGGTGCGTCAGCTGGTACCAGTCGATGTCCGCGTCGAAGGCATGGGGGAAGGACGGGTAGGCCACGTGCCGGTACGGCACGCCCTTCAAGGCCTGACGCCGCACCGCCGGCAGCCGCAGGGGGCTGGCCAGCTTCACGCCTTCCATGGACCGGGGCTGATCCCGCTCCTGTCGGCGCACCAGCAGGTAGAAGTCATTGGGCGGCGGCGTCTCCCGGGGCAGAGGCCCCAGGCGGAAGTGGCCGTCCTGGCAGTCGAAGGCCCGGTAGGACAGGGGGCTGGCGTGCGGACGAAACCCGCGCGTGAGCAATTCCATCCACCGCGTCAGCCCCGGCCCCGGCGTGTCGTGATCGTACGCGGGCAGCTCGTCGTCCGGCTCCGACTCCAGATAGCAGCAGGTCTCGAAATACAGCCGCCGCAGGGCCTGCATCAGCAGGTAGGGCGGAGGCTGCACGCCCTTGTGCATGTCCTGGCGCAGCACCTGGAGTCCCCGCACCTCGCAGAGCGCCCGCCGCGCGCTGGCCAGCCGGTCCCCGCGCACCAATCCCTCGCGCAAGGAGGTGCGAAGCTGTCCGCGCGCCTGTTGCAGCAGCCCGTCCAATTGCGCGAACAGCGGCTCCAGGAACGGGTGGGGCCCTACCCGCAGCAGCGGTGGCAGGTCCGTGCCCGAAAGGACCCACGGGCCCTCCGCGTCCCGGGTGAACACCGCCAACGCCAGACGGCTCACGCCGCCGTCCACCACCGGATCCAGCGACAGACACAATTGCCGCACCGCGCGAACCACGGGGGACGCCTCCTCACCCGGCGCGGGGACGTCCTCGCGGGCGTCCTGGTGACCCAGCAGGTGCAGATAGACGGTGAGCCGCGTGCGGCCCGCCTCCTCGAGCGACAGCGACGTCACCTCCGCGTTGCCCGGCACCTCCACCAGGTGCCCGCCCGGCAGGACCGCGCTCAATTCCTCCAGCGCCACGGTGCCCTTGCTCAACAAGACATCGTTGAAACGCAGCGCGCTCACGCCCACCACCGGCAGGCCCGCGAGGCCCGCGTAGAGCCGGGCCTCCGTTGACAGGGATTCCTCCTGGGCGCGGAAGTGCTCGGGCAGAAGTGTCTGCCCTTCCTGCCAGAGGACGCGCGCGAGGGTGTCTGGATTCATGGGGAGGGATGAAAAGCCTTTCGCGTCGCACGGGACACCCGAGGAAAGCCATGCGCAACGCGGATGAAAATGTTTAAAAAAGCTACAGCTTGGGGGATGGCGGCGTCAAGTCACCCTGGCGGATCCACCGTGTCTGGTTTCTTCCCATGTTTCATGGGCTTACACCCAGGGTTGGGTCCTTCCTGGCTCCCCGGGTTTGGAGGAGCCCGTCGTGCCAGGTCATGTCGCAGGGGGCGTATTGATTTTATGCAATGTTATGGTTTATCAATTCTTTCACAAACGGCGGTTCGTCCGGGGGCACCATGGCCATCACCGATGAAATTCCCAGATCACGTATTACGCTGACGTACCGCACCCAGGTGAACGGCACCCGGGCGGACAAGGCGCTTCCGTTCCGCTTGCTGGTGATGGGGGACTTCTCCAAGGGCACCTCCGTCGACCGCAAGAAGGACCTGGATCAGCGGGAGATCCGCAACCTGGACGGCAAGAACCTGAACCAGGTCATCCAGAACATGGGCATGACGCTGGAGTTCAGCGTGCCCAACCGCGTGGACCGGCCGGACCCCGCGGATGGTTCGGCGGGGACGCTGCCGGTGAAGCTCAAGCTGGACTCGCTCAAGTCCTTCAGCCCGGTGGAGGTGGCCCGCCAGGTGCCGAAGATCAACGCGCTGCTCACGTTGCGCAAGCTGCTCCTGGAGCTGCAGGGCAACCTGGACAACCGCAAGGAGTTCCGCCAGCTGGTGCGTCAGCTGGCGCAGGATCCGCAGGCGGTGGCGCGGCTGAAGACGGAGCTGGCCGAGTTCAGTTCGCTGGGCCTGCCGAAGCTGGCCGCGACGAACCCTCCGCCCACGACGTGATGCCGGGCACCCGCCCTCCTTTTCGACCTTCCGCCTGACCGAGGCCCTTCTTCCATGCCGACCAATCCGCCTGTCACCGCCACCACCGTGGCCACCGCCGTGGCCGCCCCGACCCTGGACCTGCCGCTGTTCTTCAACAGCGTGCGGCTGGGCTCACCGCCGCCCAAGCGCGACCCCGCCACCCAGCCCGGGCAGCTGGTGGTGCCCGACGACGCCACCCCGGAGGAGCGCTTCGTCTCCAGCCTCGCGGCCATGGTCCACAACATGGACCTGGAGGAGGGCCGCTTCGACAAGCAGAGCGTGCAGGAGCTCGTCGGCACCATCGACACGCTGGTGGCGGACCAGCTCAACGCCGTGCTCCACGCGCCGGAGTTCCAGGAGGTGGAGGCGCAGTGGACGGCGCTCGCGGACCTGGTGAAGAACACCAACTTCAAGGCCAACATCGAGCTGAGCCTGCTGGATGTCTCCAAGGAGGAGGCCTACAGCGACCTGGAGACGAACGCGGCCGACGTGGCGGGTTCCGAGTTCTTCAAGAAGCTCTACGTCGCGGAGTACGACCAGTACGGTGGCGCCCCCTACGGCGCGCTGGTGGGCCTGTACGAGTTCGCCAACACGCCCAAGGACATGCTGTTCCTCAAGACGATGGGGAAGATCGCCGCGGCCAGCCACGCGCCGTTCGTGGCGTCCGTGGCCCCGAAGTTCTTCGGCTGCGACAGCATGCGGGAGGTCGCGCAGCTCCGGGATGTCTCCAGCCTGCTGGACTCCCCCAAGTTCTCCGCCTGGAACACGCTGCGCGAGACGGACGAGGCCGCCTACGTGGGGCTCACCCTGCCGCGCTACATCGTCCGGCCTCCCTACAACCCGGAGACCTACCCGGCCGCCGGCATGAACTTCACGGAGGCGGTGAAGGGCGACAAGGAGGAGGAGTACCTCTGGGGCAACGCGGCGATGCTGTTCGCGCGCAACCTGGTCCGCTCCTTCGAGACGTCCGGCTGGTGCCAGCACATCCGCGGCCCCCGTGGCGGCGGCCTGGTGGCGGGCCTGCCCGTGCACCTGACGCACCTGCGCGGCGAGGAGGAGATGAAGCTGCCCGTGGAGATGTCCATTCCGGACTTCCGCGAACTGGAGCTGGCCAACGGCGGCTTCATGCCGCTCATCCACAAGAAGGGCTCCGCGGAGGCCGTCTTCTTCAGCGTCCAGTCCCTCAAGCGCTCCACCGTCTTCGAGGATCCGAAGGACTCGGAGAACTCCCAGCTCGTCACCAACCTGGCCTACACGTATTCCATCAGCCGCATCGCGCACTACGTGAAGGCCATCATGCGCGAGAACATCGGCAGCACGGCCGGTGCCCAGTACATCCAGCAGCAGATTGAACGGTGGATCTCCCGCTACGTCACCACGCTGGTGAACCCGGACGACCTCACGCTGCGCTACTACCCGTTCAAGGCCTACAGCCTCTCCGTGGTGGAGGTGCCCGGCAAGGTGGGCTGGTACCAGTGCAACCTGTCCGTCCTCCCGCACATCCAGTTCGAAGGCATGAACGTGGACCTTCGCGTGGATGCGCGGCTCGGCTGAAAAACGCATCACAACAGAGGAGGACTGACACCATGGGTGATGGACCGCTTGGCATTTCGTGTGAATGGCAGCAGACCATCCAGCAGCGCCCCCAGAAGAACGTACCGGTGGGCTACCTGTTGGACATCAAGGGCATGGGCAAGGACGACGGCTCCTTCCCCAAGAGCACCAGCCTCTTCTACACGCCGTTCGAGGGCGAGCCCACCTACGGCGAGGTCAAGCTGGAGGCCGTGGGCGCGAAGAAGGCCGTGCGCTGCGTGGGCCTCATCACCCACCTGCGCTGGGAAGGTGGAAAGCTGGACCCCATCGACTTCGTGGCGCTCATCTCCCCGGAGAACAAGCCGGACTTCACCGGCATCACCAACACGGAGCTCAAGAAGCTCACGTTCTGGATCTGCGAGTGGGACAGTGCCGCGGGCAAGTGGTACGAGAAGTGTTTCCCGCTGGGAGATGAGGGTGGCACCGCCAACGCGCTGGTGGGCCGTCTGAACCAGCAGGGCAGCGAGGTGAACTTCAAGGTCTCCGAACCGGAGGCCGTGAGTCCCAACACCGACATCAAGTTCTGCCAGCTCACGTTCCAGGTCATCCCGGACAAGCAGAACCTGTGCAACTTCCACTACGGCCACAACTCCACGGCCAACGACGTCTACGGCTGGGGCTTCAAGGAAGGCACCAAGTAGTCGCCTTCCGCTGAAACCGGAGGGGGGAGGGTTGCTCCCCCCTCTTCTTTCATGCGGCGGTGCCCCATTTGGTGATGCGACGCTCCTGGGAGTTGGTCGCGAACTCCAGCGTGGTGCTCTTCTTCGGCGCGGGCACCACCTGGAATTCGAAGCAGAAGAAGCGCACGTCCAACTGCTCCGACAGCGTGGTGGGCTGGTTGTCCAGGAACAGGCGGGGCGCGCCCTGCACGGTGTCGATGAGGGCCTCGGCGGTGTCCGGGCTCTTCAGGTGGGCGGCCTCGAACCAGGTGTCGCCGCTCTCGTCGAAGTCGATGACGGCCCAGGCCAGCTTCACGCGCAGGTTCTCCAGGGGTTGGGCGAAGTGGTTGAGCACGTTGGCCGCCGTGCCGCGTCCCACGTAGACGCGGAAGTCCATGGGCCCGCTGGGGCCGCCGTCCATGTAGAGCCGTTCAATCAATCCGATGCACTTCACCGTGGGTCCAATCTTGCCCACGGTGGGAGATGACAACGTCAGGTCCCGCTTGAGGTTCAATCCGCCGCAGCCGCTCCAGTCGAGCAGATAGCCCAGGGCGCCTCGGAAGCCGGGCCGGTATTGGAAGCCGGCGCGCCAGTCACAGTGGATTTCAAGAACGTCGGGCTTGCGGATGGGCATGGTGTGTCTGTCCTTGGCAATGAAAGACATGTATCATGAAGTCGAAAGGCAGACCATGCGAGACCTGAACCTGTGCCTCCGCCCGCTGGGGGATGCCCCCACGGAGCGTCTGGAGGCGCATGATCCGCGCTTCCTGGCGGTGGCGGACCTGGCGCAGCGGGAGGCGTACTCGGAGGCCGCGGACGCGGTGGAGGCGCTGGACCGCGAGGGCGCGCACGAGGTGCGGCTGTCCGGCTACTACCTCTTCGCGACGCTGCGGGAGGAGGGCCTGTCGCGGCTGCCGGAGGTCCTGGACACGCTGGCGGCGCTGGCGCGGAGCCTGACGCCTCCGGAGGGCCCGCAGGACAAGCCCGGCAAGCCCGCGGTGCTCTTCAACAAGGCGCTGACCTGGCTGTGCCAGACGCTGCTGAGCGCGCTGCGCTACCACCACGGCAAGAAGGACGCGACGTGGGAGGCGTGGACGAAGGGTTTCACGGACGGCAAGCGCCGCGACGTGCTGCGCGCGCTGCAGGAGGTGCAGGGCCTGCTGGAGGCGCCCGCGTTCCGCACCGGCGTCCAGGGGTTGGCGGGGCTGGGCCAGTGGCTGCGGGAGACGCAGGAGCGCACGCCCCCGCCCGAGTCCGCGCGCGCGGCGCCCGCCGCCGCCGCGCCCGCGAAGGGACGGGCCGCGAAGGCCACGCCCGCGCCTCCGCCCGTGCCGCCTGCGCCGTTCCCGCGCACGGTGGGGCCGTTGCAGCTTCGCGGGTCGGCGCACCTCCTGGAGCTGTGCGACAAGCTCAAGGCGTTCGAGGTGCTCGTCGAGCGCCGGGACTTCCAGAAGGCCGCGCTGGTGGGCGACGACGTGCTCCAGACGCTGGAGGGGTTTGATCCGCGCCGCTATCTGCCGGAGCTGTTCTCCACCTTCGGCGGCCTGCTCAACAAGCACGTGGGCGACATCCAGGAGCACTGGGAGCGCAAGGACTCGGTGGAGTGGCGCACGCTGTCGCAGTTCTACCAGGTGGACCTGGCCGCGTTCGTGGGGCCGGGCGAGTCATGAGCACGGTGTCGCCGCTGCCGTCCGCGTTGTCCCCGCTGGAGCGGCGCATCAGCGCGCGCGCGAAGGCATTCGACCTGGGGCCGCTCTTGCGGCTGCTGGAGTCGGAGGGCTACGGGCGGGAGCGGGTGCTGTTTGAAAGCAACCCGGAGCCCGTCGCCTCCGCGTCGCTGGTGGAGGCGGTGACGTTCCACGTCGCGCCGGTGCGGCGGGTGGTGGTGACGCTCAACCTGGGCCTGCTGGGCACGCCGGGCCTGTTGCCCAGCTACTTCCTCCAGGTGGCCGAACAGCTCCCGGAGCCGGAGCCGTTCCTCGACTTCATCCGCTTCTTCGACCACCGGCTGCTGTCGTCGCTGGTGGACGCGCTGTACCCGGAGCGCGACACGGGGCTCGTGGGCGACTGGGAGCGCACCAAGGGGTTCTACCAGCGCATGGTGGGGCTCAACGCGCCGGCCACGCTCCAGTGGCTGTTCCAGCAGCTGTTCCCGGAGCTGCGCGTGACGTGCACCCGGCGCTCCTTCCGCACGCGCTTCTCCGGCATGCGGACGACCTTCGGGCCCACGCCGCTGGACGGCACCGGCTTCCTGGGCAACGCGTACGCGACGGACGTGGGCGGCTTCCAGGTGGAGCTGTTCGCGGACGAGGAGGCGGACATGCGCGGCCGCAACTGGCCCGCGCTCGTGCGCCACCGCTTCCACCGCCACGTCCTGCCGCTGCTGGAGCCGGAGCGCATGCAGTTGGAGGTGCTCTTGACGGTGCGCGCGCACATGCTGTCCGCGCGGCTGGGGCCTCCGGGCCTGCTGGGCTACGAGCGGCTGCCGGGCGCGGAGGGCCAGCCGCTCCAGCAGCTCATCTACCTGGGCGACACCTCCGTGCCGGTGGCCGCGCCCGCGCGTCCGTCCGGCGAGCGCAAGGCGCTGTCCATGGGGCCGCCCCGCGCGGCGCGTCGGTAGAGGGGGCACGGGCATGGGCTTTCTGCACCGGAAGTTCCTGGGGCTGACGGAGACGCCGCGCGAGGCGGTGATGCGCAACCTGTCGCACCTGCTCCAGGCCAAGCGGGGCGCCGCGTCGATGCTGCCGGGCTTCGGGCTCACGGAGACGGGCTTCCGTTCGGACGCGGAGCGCCTGGCGGGCTTGAGCGAGGAGATCCGCGAGACGCTGTCGCGCTACGAGCCGCGCGTGGAGGTGATGGAGATCGACGAGGAGCCGGCGGCGGAAGGCGGGGCACCCGGGCTGGTGGTGCACCTGCTGCTGCGCGACAGCCGGGAGCCCCTGGACCTGCTGCTGGGGCCGGGCGCGCGCCCGCTTCGCGAGCGGCCCCGGGACCTGGCGCCAGAGGACGGGACATGAAGTTCAAGTTCGTGGAGCCGCTGAAGACGACGCTGGAGCTCAAGGCCGGGGACAAGGCCTTCGCGATTCCGGCGGGCAGCCTGAAGCGCCTGTCGGTGAAGGCGTGGTCCCATGGCTTCGAGGCGGTGGTGGAGTGGTGGGTGCACTGCCGGGAGGGCACGGACGAGGACACGCTCTTCGCCCCCTTCACCGCGTCCAAGCCGCTGACGGCCACGCTCAGCGTGGAGCGCCGGTACGGGGCGAAGGCGGAGGGCCGCTCGGATCCGGAGGCGAAGCCGCTGAAGCTCGTGGGGCGGGTGGAGGCGCGGGAGGTGCGGGAGCGCACCTTCGCGAACGTGAAGGACTCGCCGGTGATGCAGCGGCGCTACCGCATCCGCCTGGTGGACCCCGCGTCGATGCTGTGGCGCCGCCACTTTCCCACCGGCGTGTGGGTGGACCAGTCGCTCAAGGAGGTCGTCCTCGCGAACACGCCCCAGGGCCTGGACGTGGCCTTCCAGTGGAAGGCGGCGGAGACGAAGCACCCCCTGCACGCGCTGGGGCTGGGCGCGGACGACGACTCCGGGGCCAGCTTCATGGACTTCGTGCACTGGGTGCAGGCGCGCTCGAACACGGGCCTGTTCCTGGATTTCGCCACGGGCAGGTACACGCTCGCGGAGGCGAAGCCGGAGGCCGGCGAGGCGCTGGTGCTGGCGCGCGATGACTTGCACCTCGTGGACCTGCGCTACCCGGAGCCCCGGCGCGACGCGCTGTCGGTGCTCAACAGCTACGTGGACGCGGGCACGCCGCGCAAGGCGGTGGAGAACGCGGACGCCATCACCGGCGTCCTCACCGAGCGGCTCATCACCTCCACGCTGGAGGACGTGCTCACCGACCGGGTGACGCTGGAGACGCAGCGCCAGAAGCTGGAGGGCCCCCGGGTGCGCGTCACCTTCGCGCGCTACCCGCGCGTGGCGCTGGTGCTCAACGGGCTGTATTCGCTGGGGCCGGACGGCAGCAAGGGGCTGGCGACGCACGGCAAGCAGTACCGGCTCCACACGCTGCGGCTGGAGGCGCGCGCGGTGGAGGACGACGCGGCGAACGACCCGGACGGCGTCTTCAACATCTACGAGCTGTCGCTCCGGGGCACGCTGGAGGAGGCCGCCGACAAGACCTTCCGCCGCCCCGCCTTCCGCACCCCGCGCTGGCCCTTCCTGGGCGAGGGGCGGGTGGTGAGCGAGGAGGGCAAGGAAGAGGAGCGCACCTACCAGGTGCGCCAGGACTCGAAGACGTCGGTGGAGACGTACCGGGTGTACCTGCCGCTGTGGGACAAGGAGATCCGCGTGCCCTACGAGCCGCACCAGCAGCCCGGGCACTTCTACTTCCCGGCGGACAAGGAGACGCGGTTGCTGGTGTCACTGGGCTACCAGGACGCGCGCATGGATCGCTTCCTGGAGTGGCGGCCCGGGGCGCGGCTTCCCAAGGAGTCGCAGGGCAACCACCTGCTGATGGGCAAGACGGACCAGAGCGAGACGTCCATCCAGCACCTGTACCAGGACGCGAAGCCGCTTTTGCGCATCCAGCGCACGCAGGAGAAGGACACCCAGCTCATCGAGGTGGCCGAGGGCCGGATGTACCTGCGCGTCGAGGAGAAGGGGTGAGGCCATGAGGATGGACGAAGCGCTGTACGCGTCGTTCCTGGAGGAGCTCCAGGCGCTGGAGAAGTTCCGGCTGGGCTATACGGCCCTGCACCCGGCGGCGCCCCTGGACGGCGAGGACGCGGACGTGCGGCGCCTCACGGAGGCGATGGCGCTCTTCACCGCGCGCACCCGCCGCGCGGGCCAGCGGACCCTGGAGCGCAGCACGCTGCGGCTGTTCCAGCAGCACTTCGCCTACCTGCTCAATCCGGTGCCCGCGATGGCCATGGTGCGCGCGGAGCCGGACGCGCGCTTCGTGGACGCCGCGGACCTGCCCCGGGGCACGCCCTTCCTGCTCAACCCCGGGGAGACGGGCGGGCCCACCGGGCCGCTCACCCTGCGCACGCTCGCGCCGCTGCGGCTGTTGCCGGTGCGCCTCACCCAGGCGCGGCTGGAGCGCCAGGGGGATGAGGGCGCGCGCCTGCGGCTCGTCTTCGAGGGCGGCTTTCCGCGCAACGACTCCCCCGGCGTGGTGCGGCTGCACATCAACCACCTCAATGACTTCCGGGCCGCGCTGGCGGTGTTCTTCCAGCTGAAGTCCTCCCTGCGCTCGGCGACGGTGTGCTTCGACGACGGGGACGTGGAGCACGAGGTGAAGCCCTTCGACGCGCACGAAGGGCCGGTGCGCTTCGGCGCGCCGCCGCCGGTGCCCGTGGAGGGCGAGGTGTCCGAGCACCCGCTCCAGCGGCTGCGGCAGCTCCTGCACTTCCCGCAGCAGGAGCTGTTCCTGGAGGCGCGCATCCCGCCCGCGCCGCGCAACTGGCAGGACTTCACGCTGACGCTGCGGCTCGCCGGGCGCTGGCCCTCGGAGCTGGTGCTCACGACGGACTCGTTCGTGGCGCACGCGGTGCCGGTGGTGAACCTCCAGCGCGCCATGGCGACGCCCATCGAGCATGACGGCACGAAGGAGCGCCATGCCGTCCAGCACCCGGAGCAGGCGGCGGGCTACCGGCTGAACGCGGTGGTGGGCGTGTACCAGCTGGGCGCCAAGGGCATGGTGCCCCTGCGTCCCGGCGCCATCGCGGGAGGCCCGGAGACGTACGAGATGGAGCACGAGGGCCATGGCCTGTCGCGCACGGCGTGGCTGGCGGCGGAGCTGCCGGACGCCTTCCTGCGGCCGGTGCGGCTGGGCGTGGAGGGCCTGTGGCACCAGCCCCTGCCGCCGCGCTTCGATGCCCGGGGCTACCGGCCGGTGCTGGCGGACCGCTTCCTGGAGGGCGTGCCGTGGAGCCTGGTGGGCACGGTGGCGCCCGGCGGCGACAACCCGGTGGAGCACGGCCAGCAGTCGCTGTTGCAGTTGCTGGCGCTGCGCACGCAGCGGTTCCTGGGGCGCGAGGACCTGGTGTTCCTCCTGGAGGTGCTGGGCGTGCGCGCGCAGCGCTACTTCCGCGACCTGCTGCCCTCGCTGACGGAGCTGACCGTGAAGCCCCGGCCCTTCGCCCGGAGCGCGGCGGGCTTCAAGTACGTGTACCAGTTGGGCTTCGGCCCCATGGACGCGTCGCTGTTGCCGCTGGTGGATCTGCTCTGCGGACGGCTGGTGGAGCTGCTCGCGTGCTGGAGCGCGGAGGACGTGGTGGAGCTGGAGGTGCGGCTGCCCCAGCGCGAAGCGCCGCTGCGCTACGTGCCCCGGCCCGGGAGCACGTGACGCCGGCCCGGCCTCACTTCAACTGCGCCTTCATCTGGGCGGGCACGTTGATCTTGATGACGCCGCCATAGGCACAGGTGCAACTGGAGTCGCTGGTGAGCGCGGGCTTGCCCTTGATGCACACCTTCGACGCGGCGGGCACCCAGGGCGTGGTGACAGGCAGGCACGGCATGGGCGTGAGGACGCCCAGCGCGGCGGCGGTGGCGGCGGCCACGGTGGGGTTGGCTGGCGACTGACACATGCCGAAGGGCGGGATGTTCATGGCCGGCACGAAGTCCATCATCGTGGCGGAGCAGGCGGTGGAGTTCACCATGTTCGCGGGCAGCACCGACAGGGCGGACGGCGCCGCGCCGAAGCTGCACTGGAGGACGGCGCCGGACACGACCTGGCTTCCCATCAGCGTGGCTCCAACCGGGCGCGCAGCGTGGTGAGCGCCTGGAACAAGGGGTCCTGCGACTTCATCCGCAGCGAGCCCGTGAGGTACTGCGTCCTGCACCAATCCTCGTCCACCGGCCCGTCCGCGACGCTGTCCACGCGCCGGGCGTGCAGCGCGAAGCGCTCGATGCGCTCCGGCAGGCCCTCCGCGCCCAGGCCCTGCTCCAGGCGGCGGCGGATGTCCGCGTCGGTGACGGTGACGTCCGGGGGGAGGTCGCCGGTGAACACCAGCAGCACGCCCCGGTACGCGTTCGCCATGCCACTCACGGGCACGGCCAGTCCCACCGCGTCGAGCCGGGGGCCCGGTCCTTCGCTCAGCACCTGGGTCATCTCCGCGAAGGGGAACACCCGGCCCTCGCGGCGGGGCTCGCGAGCGCCGGCGTAGTGGTACTGGCCGCGCACGCGCGCGAGGACGACGTGCGCGGGGGGCCGGTCCTTGTCGGGCAGCGGGGTGAAGAGGCCCGCGTCGCCCAGGGCGTCCTGGCCGCTGAGGGTGAAGTCCCGCAGGGCCCACGTGCGTCCGGGCGTCGGCAGCGCGTCCGTGTGCACCTCCCCCACGCGCCGTTGGGAGCACAGCACCGCGCCGCCCCAGGTCGCGTCCACGGACACGTTGCCGCCGGGCACGGCCGAAAGCCCGCAGGCCTTGAGTCCGTCGCGCCACGCCTGGAGGTCGAACGGCGCCTGCGGATCCCGGAACCACCCGCCCACGTTCTTGAGCGTCACGCGCGAGCGGGCCAGCAGGTCGCGCACCCCGGGGGTGACGCCCAGCGCGCGCACGGGATGCTCGGTGAGCAGGGCGGGGGTGGCCTCCAGGTCCTGGAGGTCCACGTGCAGGTACGTCGCGCCGCGCAGCAGCGTCGTGAAGTACAGCGCGGGCAGGTGCTGGAGTGGGGAGAAGCCCGGCGCGGCCAGGTGGTCTCCCGGGGACAGGCCGAAGGTGAGCAGCCCGTCCACCAGCGCGCCGCGCCACGCGTCCCCAGCGGTGAGCGGCACGGGCACGTCGCTGGGGGACGCCAGCGGGGAGAACAGCAGGCCCACGGGCTCCGCGGGCTTGTACGTGTACGACGCCAGCGCGGGCGGCACCTGGGTCTTGAGCGGCAGCAGCGTGGCGGCGAAGGGGCCCAGCAGCGGCGCCTGGTGCGGCTCGGCGGCGATGTGCTGGGGCTCGAGCGCCGCGAGCCTGCGGGCCACGAAGGCGCGGGCCCCGGGCGGCAACAGGCTCACGCACGCGCCCAGGCCCAGCGCAGCGCACAGCGCCACCATCAGGTCCGGGCCGGGGGGCAACAGCAGGCACAGCTTCGCGCCGGGCTTCACGCCCAGCCCGGCCCAGGCGGTGGCCTGACGCGTGGCCTGCTCATGCAACTGGCGGTAGGTGAGCGTGCGCCAGCCCTGGGGGCGCGAGTACCAGCGCAGCGCGATGCGATCCGTCGTGGCGTGGCGGACCACCAGGTCGTGGAAGAAGTCGTGGTGCTGGCCCGCGCGGCTCTTGAACGGGACGCCGCGTCCGGCGTAGCCCGGGGTGAGCGCGGCGACGAAGCCGTCCGGATCCGCCCAGCTCTCCTCGAGCCACGCGGGCGGGGTGCCCACCAGGGGCGGCGTGCCGCCGTCGAACGCGGCGAGGATGACGCGCGGCTCGAAGGTCATGGCGGTGACGGGGCTTGCTCGGGCTCGGGGGGAAGCAGCTCGCGCGTGGGCACGGGCTCCACGTGCTGGGCGGGGCGGCGCTCCGGCCGCGTCTGGAGCTCCTCCAGCCGCAGTTGGGGCACGGGCTCCGGGAGCGTCTCCATGCGCGGGGGCGGCTCGTCGCGGAACGACACGCCCAGCAGCACCCGGACGATGGGCGTGCCCGGGGTGTTGCCCAGCCCGGGCCCGGCGAGCGCGTGGAGCTCCAGGCCCTCGGACAGCGGGATGCGTCCGCCGCCGAGCACCTCCACGGCGGGTTGGGACATGTCCGCCGCGAAGGCCGCCTTCACGGCCAGCTCGCCGCGCAGTCCCAGCCCGGTGGTCGTCACCCCCGCGCCCAGGCGGACCTCCAGGGCCTGTCCGGTGGCGCCCGGCGCGGAGAGGGGGTTGCGCGAGCGCAGCAGCACGCCGGCCTCCATGGAGGGGTGCAGGCTGCGCACCCGCGTGCCCAGGTGCGCCAGGGCCCGCACGCGCAGGCCCGAGTCCCGGCCCAGCACCGCCGCACTGCCCAGCGGAAGCCCCACGCCCAGGTCCATGGCCAGGTCCACGGGTTGATCGTCGCGCCGGGACAACAGGCCCAGGCGGGCCTGCACCTCCGGCGTGCCCAGGCCCTGAGATGCGAGCGGCGTCAGGCCCACGGTGCTGGGGTCTTCTCCGCGCTGCCACAGCACGATGGGCACCTGGGCGCCCACCTCCAGCCACGGCAGCACGCCGTAGCTGCCCGCGAGCACGGCCGAAGCCCGGTTGCGCACGATCTCCAACTGGCGCTCGCCGTTGACCAGCACCAGGGGCAGTTGCTGGTACTGGCCCACCAGCCCCACGCTCAGCCCGCCGGGCACGAGCAGCTCGCCATTGCGCAACACCGACAGGCCCCGGCCGGAGTTGATCTCCAGGTGCTCCAGCTCGAAGCCGGGCAGGGTAGACTGGGCGTAGGAGGGCAGGCCCCCCAGGAGGAGCGCGACGAGGGCGCAATGTTTCAGCGGGAACTTGGGCATGGGCATGAGGCGCTCCGGCCGCCTCCGGCCCAGGCCGGCGGGACGCGCACCGCTATCCCCATGATACCCAGACAGCGGCGCGAAACATAGCCATGGGGTGCTCGGGAATGAGCAGGAAATGGGTCGCGACGGCCCGGATGCGTGAGGTGGGGAGACTCAGCGGGTCCTGGTGTTCCGGGCGCGGCAGGGCAGCTCCACGATGAAGGTCGCGCCCTGGCCCGGCTGGCTCTCCGCCCTCAGTGTGCCCTGATGCGCTTCGACAATCTGTCTGGTGATGAAGAGGCCCAATCCCAGACCTCCATAGTGGCGCGTCGAGACAGCGCGGGTGAATTTGTCGAAGATGGCCTGGAGGCTCCCCGGCGCGATGCCAATGCCTTCATCCTTCACGATCAGTCTGGCCATGCCCCGGCACCGCTCCACCGTGAGGGTCACCGGCCTTCCCGCGCCGTACTTCAGTGCGTTGGAGACCAGGCTGGCCGTCACCTGCTCCAGCCGGTGCCGGTCCCAATGGCCCACGACGCCAGGCGACGCCTGGAGGCGCAATTCACAGCCGACCTTCGCCGCCTGGGCCTTGAAGCCCTCCATCACCTCCTGGACGACGGAGGCCAGGTCCACCGGCTCCAGCCGCAGCGGCGCGGCCGGGCCCGTGAGCTGCGTCACCTCCAGCAGGTCGTTGATGAGCGTGGTCATCTTCCGGATCTGCCCGGAAACGCTCTCCGCGGTGCGCACCACGCGCTCTTGCAAGGACTCCAGCGAAGAGGCCGTCTGGGCATCGCGCATCAATGACTGGAGCTTGAGCTGGAGGGGGGTGAGCGGTGTCTTCAATTCATGGGACGCCACCGTCAGGAACTCATCCCGCAGGGTGACCGCGTGCTGCAACTGGGCCTGCGTCTTGCGCAGCTCGCTCACGTCCTGGTGAGCCAGCAGCACCGCCGCCGGGTGGCCATGCTGGGCGGGCAGCGGCGCGGCCTCCACGAGCAGGGAGTAGCGCCCGGTGGGCGTGTGCCAGACGACGGGCAATGCGTGCACCGGCTCTCCGCGGGCCGCTCGCACCCCCGGCACCTCCTCGCTGAGCAGCTCCCGGCCCGCCTCGTCCGTGAAGAGATAGGTGCCCGCGTAGCGCTCCACCCGCAGGCCTTCGGGAAACTCGCCGCCGGCCATCCGCCGGGCCGCCTGG
Organism: Myxococcaceae bacterium; assembly: GCA_004173515.1. Classification (GTDB taxonomy): domain Bacteria; phylum Myxococcota; class Myxococcia; order Myxococcales; family Myxococcaceae; genus Corallococcus. The sequence continues at coordinate 44,789 of SECN01000006.1, forward strand.
TTCGCGAAGATGGCCCGGCCGGTGCGGGGCTCCATGAGGATCAGCGCCACGGGCGTCCGGTCCAACACCGCCTCCAGCCACTGCTGCTGGTTGCGCAGCGACGCGGCCCACTCCTCCAGCTTCTCGCGCGCCTCCACCCGGTCCGTCACGTCCATGGCGAAGGACAGCACGGAGTCCACCTGTCCGTTCACATCGCGCAGGGGCTGGTAGACGACGTCGAAGCGGCGCGTCGACTGCTTGCCGGTCCCGTAGAAGTCGGTGGCGATGGGCAGCTCCTTCTGCGTCTGGGCCTCGCCGGTGGTGAAGGTCCGGGCGAGCAACTCCGAGTACTCCTTCCCGTTGGGGGACATGGACTTCAGGGACCTTCCCGTCAGGTCCATTCCCTTCGAGAAGCGTTGGTAGAAGGGATTCACCAGCGTGTAGATCTGCTCCGTGCCCGACAGGATGGCGATGGACGCGGGAGCGCTCATCAACACGGAGTGCAGCCGCGCCCGCTCGTTCTCCACCTGCGCCTCCGCTTGCTTGCGCTCGGTGACGTCCTCCGCCGTGGACACCCATTCGCGGATGTCCCCCTTCTTGTCGAAGACAGGCACGGCGCGGCCCACCACGTTCCGATAGCCGCCCGTGTGGAATTTCAGGCGGAACTCGCCCTGGTAGGACGCGCGCGTGCGCAGCGACTCCACCCATCCCCGCACCACGCGCTTGCGATCGTCCGGGTGGATGGCGGCAAGCCAGCCCAATCCCAGGTGCTCCGCGTGTGTCTGGCCGGTGAAGGTGAGCCAGCGCGGCGCGGGCTCGACCACCTCGCCCCTCTTGTTGGTGGTCCACACCGGCTGTGCCATGGCCTCCACCAGCGAGCGGTAGCGCTCCTCGCTGGCCTGGAGCGCGTCATGGGCGCGGCGCTGTTCGGTGACCTCCACGACGATGATGCCGATGCCCAGCAGCACGCCCGACGGCGTCCGCATGGGGTAGTAGCTGGTGAGAAAGTGGCGCTCCACCCCCGCGGCCTTGGGCGTCGCGCCGCTGAGCTCGAACGTCCGCGCATCCCCGCCGTCCATGATGTGCTGGTATTGGGGGCGCAGGGTGGACCACAGCTCGGGGAGCAGCTCCTGCACCTTGCGGCCCAGGTGCGCGGCGCGTGGAATCCCGTTGATCTCCGCCAGGGCGTCGTTGACCTGGACGAAGCGCTGCTCCAGGTCCACCACGGCGAGCCCCACGGGCGTGCAGGCCACCAGGGTCTCGAGGAGCAGGCGGGACTGCGCCTCGGTCATGCCCGCGCTGGCCGCACCGTCGAAGCTTGCGCTGGGACTTTCCACGCGCGCCTCCTGGGGCCACGGCCCCTTCCTGGCAAGCGGGGAGGCGGGGCACCGTGGCGCCGCCTCCCATCGCTGAAGTGGCCTGACCTGGAGGGTGTGCATCGCAAGCGGGTCCTGGCATCCGCTGGCCGCCTGGGAGTTCAGCCGCTGATTGGCTGGCACCTCCGCCGCGTCCGCATTCCCGCCCTGCGTGAAGGGAAATACAGTCCACGGACATGCCCGACCTTCGCAAGCTTCTGACCGGTGGCCTGCTTCTGTGCTCCGCCTGCGCCACGTCTGCCCGGTCCACTGGCGCGGCCAACGCGTCGCCAATGCCCGCTCCAGCCGAGGTCGCCTCCAGCCCGCCCACGCCCGTCGCGCCCGATCCCCTGTATCTCTTCGAAGGTGTGGAGGTGTTCGGCATCCGCAACCTTCCCCGAGAGGAATTGCTCCGGCTCCTCGGCATGCCCACGCCCGGTTCGCGTTTCAACCTGGAAGCAGGGGAGTTCACGCCGTACCTGTTGCAGAGCAAGCAGCTTCTCTTGGCGGCCCTTCCGCTGCTGTTCTGCCGCTATTCGATGGTCACCTATCCGCCGACGCACACCTTCCGCGTCACCGTGGACCTTGTCGAACCGGGCGACGCCTGGCGGATGCGCTTCGCCCCGGCGCCCACGGGCACGGTCGAGGACCCCGACGGACTCATCGCCGCATGGCGCGCCTACCAGCAGGTGTACTGGGAGCTGCGGCGCGAGGGTGCGGTGAGTGAGAGCGCCCGGGGAGGGTGCCAGGCCCTGTCGTGCTACGGCGGCTTCGCCCATCCCCAGCTTGCGCCGCTCGAAGGGCCCTTCATCGAAGGGGTCCCCCGGAACACCGAAGCGCTGGTGCGCGTGCTGCGCGAGGACCGGGACGATGCGAAGCGGATGACCGCCGCCATCCTCCTGTCCTACGTGCGCTCCCGCGAGGAGCTGGTGCGCCACCTTCTCCCCTTCGTCCACGACCCCTACGAGGGCGTCCGCAACGAAGTCCTGCGGCTGTTGGGCACCGCGCAGCAGGGACAGACGAAGGTCCTCCTCCCGCTGGAGCCCGTGCTGGAGGCGCTGTGGTTCCCGCTGTCCACCGACCGCAACAAGGCCGCCTGGGCGCTGGTGCGCATCGTGGAGTCGGAAGGCGCGGCGCGGCGGACGCGCATCGTCAATCAGGCGGGGGACGTGTTGGTGGAGATGGCGGGCATGCGGCAGGCCATCGACCGGGAACCCGCTCGCAAGGTGCTGGCCCTGCTCGCGGGCAGAGACCTGGGCGAGGACGTCGGGGCCTGGCGTGACTGGGTGGACCGGACGCGCACCGCTCCCGCCAGCCATTGAAACGCGGCGGAACGAGCGAATGACAACTCAAGGAGGCGGTGGGCCGCGTTCGCCGGCTGGAGTGTCGTCCCGGCTGGAATCTCCTTCGCTCCTTCGCCCCTGCTGCCAGGGCCACCGTCCTTCGATCTCCACCTCCAGCGTGAAGCTGAGGAAGGTCCGGATGAGGACGATGAGGCCCAGGATGAGCACCTGTCTCAGCGTGGGCGCTTCGGCGACGGTGCGGATGATGTCCGCGGCGACCAGCAACTCCAACCCCAGCAGGATGGCGCTGCCCAGGTGGTGGCGCAGCACGCGGTAGCCGTCCTGGCGCCGGCTTCCCCGGTAGCGCACGGCGACGAGCCCCACGGCCGCCACCGCGCCCACCACCATCACCGCCACCCCCGCGCCCTCGAACAGGCGCGCGGCCAGGTCCACGAAGTCCTTGAATTGCATCGGGCACCTTTCCCCAGGCAGGAGGATGGCGTGCGTGCTCGCGGAGGGTGAGGGGAGCCGCCGGTCGCGAAACGGCGCATGTCCGCCCGCATGGCTTCAGGACAGGCACTGGATGACTGTCTTTGACGGAATGTCCACCTGGCTTCCAGGGCAGGGGTAGCGTCACGTTTGACACACTCACAGGCAACGCCTGACGCACTTGCGGTATTGACGGGGGTGATTCTCGTGCCCCATTGTCGCCACGCGAAGTTTCAAGACGTGTGAAGACATTCTGGTTCCGCGGTCCGGGGGGTTCCGTGACGCAGCCGTTCGAATCCAGATGGGAAAACCATTCATGGGCCGGTGGGGCCGCGTGATTCGCGAGATCCTCAGCGGCTTGCTGTGGCAGGGCCGGATGGCCTTGCGCAGCGGCGACGTGCGCGTCTTCGCCGCGCATGGCTATGTGGATGAAGCCTACCGGCCCTCGCGTGTTCCGTTCTTCTCCGTTGTCGGCCCGCTGGGCCTGCATCCGGAACCCGAGCGGGAGAATGGCCGCACCGCCACCTCCACCGTCCGCATCCCGGGCCACCTCATCGGCAGGCCCCGGGGCCCGGGGGACAGCGTGCCCGCGGGCGGTGCGCTCAAGCTGCGGCTGGATGGCCTTGCGCTCGTCACGCTGTCGGGCCTTCCGGGCGGTTCGTTCGGCGCAGCCGCCACGGGCCCCGCGATCGTCGCCGCGCTCAACACGAAGCTCGCGGACGCGCTCGCGGGCGGCCAGTTCCAGGAGCCCTCCGGGGCACCGCTCGCCAATCCCCTGTTGCTCGCCGCGCTGGCCGCCGTCACCTGCCGGTGGGACGCGGAGGACTCGCGCATCGCGATCAGCGCGGACCCGGGCATCCCGTCGCTCGACTTCCGCTCCAGCGTGGAGGTGCTGCCCGTCGCCGGAAGCATCGCGGGCGCGCTGGGGCTGGAGCCTCCGGAGCGGTCCCAGGAGGGGCGCGCGTACCTGAGCAGGCTGCGGGCGCCCAAGGCCATGACCGTCGATGTGCAGGTGGACCTGTGGGCGGCGTCGCAGGTGGACCTGGCCTCCATCATGGACACCGTGGCGCTCTCCATCCCCACGCGCGGACAGATGGTCCTGCGTCCGTCGCTGCTGGGCGCGGACGTGGCGGAGGGCTCCACGACGGTGCGGCTGCTGCCGCGCGGTGAGCCCACGCTGCCCACGTCGCTGGCGCACCTGGAGGCCAGCGACCAGGGGCAGGAGCGCGCTCGCGGCGGACGGGTGGAGCTGACGCCGGGCGCTTCCTGGCTGCCGTCCTCCGGAGGACTGCGCCTGTCCGGCACGGGCACCGCCACCGTGCGCGTCCACCCGACGCCCGTGGTGCCCGACGCGTTCCATGTCGACAATCCCGCGCCGGAGGGGCTCGCGCTCTCGCTGGGGCTCCAGGTCGCCCCGGGCGCGGCGGACGCCCAGACGGTCCCGGTGTTCGTGCTGCTCGCGCAGGCTCGGCCGGTGCTGCGACTGGTGCTGCGCTACCTCCAGGTGGGCCCGCGCCTGTGGGGCGAGGTGGTGGCCACCGCGACGCTCTCCCAGGACGGCGGCACGCAGGTGGCGGAGACGCGCTGGCGGCTCTCCCCGGAGCGACTGGAGGCCGGGGTGATGCTGCACGCGCGGCTGGAGGCGGGGGAGGGCGTGGTGTGGCTGTCGGTGGATGGCGCGCCGCAGCCCCTGCTGGACCTGGAGGCCACGCCCGGGCCGCCCGTCGCGGCGCCGGGTGTCACCGTGGCCGGAAGTGACATGCTGCTGACGCTGGGCGCGGACACCGGCACGCCGCTGGCATTCACGGTGGATCACCTGCACCTGGCGGCGGAGCCCGTGGGCCCGTTGGATCCTTCGCTGCGCCGCTCCGTCACCGCGCCCTCGCGGCTGCGGACCGGCGACGTGGTGGTGCTGGGCGATTGCGAGGACGGCTACCGCATTGGCAAGCGGCGCTTCCAGGCGCTGGCGCTGGCGGTGGACGGCGACGAGGTGACGCTCAGCCGCCCCGTGGAGGGGGCCTGGGCCCGGGGCCGCACGCTGGTGTTCCAGGAGGAGTGCTTCTTCTTCCAGACCCAGCTGCGCCGCAAGGACGACCTCTTGAACCACCTGTATCGGTGCAGCGTGGACTACCGGGTGTCCGCGCTGATGGACGAGCCGAACGCGCGCACCAGCGCCCGGCTCGTGGAGAAGCCCCAGGTGGAATTGCTGCCCCGGGGCGCCTCGCGCGCCTCGGGCGGCCACCCGGGAACGTCGGTCACCGAAGTCGACACCGCCAAGCGCGGGGCCATCTGAAACCAGGAGGACGAACGTGCCAGAGCGATTGCATCCGGGCGTGTATGTCGAAGAGAAGAGTGCCGGCGCACGCCCCATCGAAGCGTGGCCACGCGCGCGGGCAGCGGCCTCAACGCGCTCACCTTCCTGGCCCGGGGCGCGGGCGAATGGTCGGAGTTCCTCCGCGTCCACGTGAGCGACTCCACCAACTTCCCCGGTGAGGCCTTCCGCGTGGACGTCGTCTGGACGGAGGCCGGCGCCACCCGCACGCTGGAGTCCTTCGACGACCTGCGCATGGACCCCTCCGTGGAGGACTACGTCGGCGAGCGCATCAACGACATCTCCCGGTACATCCAGATCCGCGACGAGTACCAGGTGAAGCTGGCCGCCTCGCCCTCGGGCACGGTGCTCGTCGCCGGCCAGGCGCCCAGCCTCAAGGCCGCCGTGCCCACCAGCGGCAAGTTCACGCTGTACGACGGCGCGAAGCTCCAGGTCGTCACGTCGGACGCGGCCCAGCCGGACGTGCCGCCCACGACGCTGGACATCCCCGTCACGCAGGCGCTGGTGGTCGCCGCCGTCCCGGGCGCGACGTTCAGCAACGGCCGCACGCAGCTGTCCGCCGCCGACTTCAAGACGTTCCTCGGCAAGGCCGTGACGAACGCGACGCTCGCGGACATCTTCGTCATCAACGGCACGGACGCGCCGGAGATCGCGCTCAAGGTGGCCACCGGTCCCACGCTCTCCTTCGCCAAGCCTGTCTCTCCCGCGACCGGCTACGACCTGGACGCGGCGGACCTCAAGGTGACGCTCGGAGGTCCGGGCGGCAACACGGTGGTCCCCGTTCCCATCCTCGCGGCCGACGCGACGGAGGTGACACCCCCGGAGCTGCGTGCGTCGCTGGCCGCCGCGCTCGCCGGCAAGGTCGCGTCGGTGGTCGTCGACTCCGGGGGCAACGTCCTGGTCACCGGCCTGCCCACGGCGGCGGGCACCACCACGCTCGCGTCGAGCGGCACCGGCGTCACCGGCACCCCCGCCGCCGGGACGGCGGGGCTGGCGTCGGAGCACTTCGACGGGCTCCAGCTCTCCATCTCCGAAACGCTCCAGCCCACGGTGCCGCCCATGCTGCGGCAGCTCGGCTTCCCGCCGCGCGCGCGGGGTTATTCGGCCAACTCGCCCGCCAACCCGGCGGTGCGTCCGGCGATCATCACCCAGGTGCGCCTGCTGGGCGGCAGTGATGGCAGCGAGGCCCTGGACACCTCCGACTTCGCGGGCAACTCCAAGACGCGCACCGGCCTGCACGCGCTGGACGGCGAGGACGTCAACCTGGTGGCGCTGCCGGGCAAGAACGAGGTCGCGTACATCTCCACCGGCATCGCGTACTGCGACAACCGGGGTGACTGCCTGTTCCTGGCGGACGGCCCCGGCGGCGTGGACAAGGACTTCGCCGTCGCGCCGGATGACGCCAAGCAGTTCATCGAGGGCCTGCCGTCGCGGTCCAAGAACTCCGCCATGTTCTACCCGTGGATCCGCGTGGCGGACCCGGTGGGCGTGGGCCGCAACCCCACGCGGCTGGTGCCTCCGTCGGGCCACGTGGCGGGGCTCTTCGCGCGCACGGACAACACGCGCGGCGTGTGGAAGGCGCCCGCCGGCATCACGCTGTCGCCGGATCCGGAGTGGCGCTACATCCCGGTGCGCAGGACCGCGCTCTTCCTCAAGGAGTCGCTGCGGCGCGGCCTGCGCTGGGCGGTGTTCGAGCCCAACGACGAGATGCTCTGGAGCCGCATCCGCAACTCCATCCAGGCCTTCATGCTGGGCCTGTTCCGGCAGGGCGCGTTCCAGGGCACCACGCCGGAGGAGGCCTTCAGCGTGGTGTGCGACAGGAGCACGAACCCGCAGGAGCTGGTGGACGCGGGCATCGTCACCGCGCAGGTGGCCTTCGCGCCGCTGAAGCCCGCGGAGTTCGTGGTCATCGAAATCAGCCAGAAGAGCCTGCTGGCGGCCTGATGACGACCCCGGTCCCCGCCAACGCGCGCAACCCGCTGCGCACCTACCGCTTCCGCCTGCGCATGGACACGTCCGCCGCCGGTGACTACGTGGCGGGCGTGCGCTCCGTGTCCGGGCTCACCGTCCAGGTGGGCGCCTACGAGGTGTGGGAGGGCGGCAACAACCTGCACCGCTACGCCCAGCCCCACAAGGTGACGTGGGAGAACATCGTCCTGGAGCAGGGCCTGGCGGTGGATGACACGCTGGAGCGCTGGGCGCGCGCGGTGCTGGAGTTCGCGCGCACCGGCAGGGCGCCCGGCGAGGCGGTGAAGCGGGATGTCTTCATCGACCTGTGGGACGAGTACGCCCACCCCACCGAGGTCCCCACGCCGGGCCCGGCGGCCGCGCGCATCCGCAGCTTCCACGTCCACAACGCGTGGGTGAGCAAGTACCACGCCCTGCCCAAGCTGGACGCGATGGCGGGCGAGGTGGCGCTGATGACGGTGGAGCTCACCCACGAGGGCTGGGAGCCGGTGCCGCGTCCGGCCCCTACGAAACCCTCGCCGTCCACGTCGCCTGCCTGACGTCCCCTTCTTCCTTCGAGGAGCGCCCGCCATGCCCCGATTCGTCGAATCCACGAAGCGAGACCCCTTCCGCAACTTCAACTTCCGCGTGCTGCTCAACAACGTGGAGGTGTACGCGTGCCGGAAGATCTCCGGCCTCACCGGCACCGTGGAGGTGGTGAAGTTCCGCGCCGGCAACAACCTGAGCTCCGTGGACGAGCTGTCCCCGGGCCGCGTGCACTACGACACCGTCACGCTGGAGTCGGGGCTCACCAACGACACGGCCTTCCAGGACTGGGCCACCCAGCTCATCCGCCACGAAGCCACGCCCGGCCTGCGCGCCGTGGAGCCCGACTACCGGCGCACCGTGGAGATCCTCGTCTACGACCTGGACCAGAACAAACCGGTGAAGAAGTTCATCCTCCACAACGCGTGGGTGTCGAAGTTCACCGCCATGTCGGAGCTCGCCGCGGAAGCGAACGAGATCCTCGTCTCCATCATCGAACTGCAGCACGAGGGCTTCACCAGCGAGCCGGTGGCCTGACGTGCTCTTCGAGCCCCCCATCCCGGTGCTGCTGCCCCACGGCCTCTTCGACGAGGACGGCCGCTGCCACCGCCAGGGCGAGCTGCGCCCGCTCACCGGCCGCGAGGAGTGGGCGCTGGCCCAGGCGGGCGAAGCGCTCGACCCGCGCACGGTGAGCGCGTTGCTTGCGTCGTGCCTGGGACGGTTGGGGGACTTTCCGAGCGTGGATGCGTCGCTCGCGGCGGCGCTGACGCGCGGGGACCGGCACCACCTGGCCCTGCACCTGCGCGCCCGGATGTACGGGGACCGGCTGCTGCTGGTGGCGCGCTGTCCCGCGCCGGGCTGTGGCGCGATGGCGGACGTGGACGTGCGCCTCTCCGCGCTGGCGCCGGAGCGTCCGGACGCGGCTCCGGAGGTGCTCCGCGTGGTGCTGCCAGAGGGCCCGGCCGAGGTGCGCGAGCCGACGGGCGAGGACGACGCGGTGCTGGCGGACACAGGAGGGTCGCGCGAGGAGCGCTCAGCGCTGCTGTGGTCGAGGCTCGTGGAGGTGGATGGACGGCCGCTGTCGCCCGACGCGTGGAGGGCGCTGCCCGCGCGCTCGCGGCACGCGGTGGCGCTGGCGCTGGCGGAGGGCACGTCGGCGCCGGACCTGGGGCTCGTGGCCCGGTGTCCCCGGTGTTCGGCGTGGTTGGAGCTGGAGCTGGATCCGTTCGCGCTCCTGGCGCGCGAGCTGCGGGGTGGGGCGGCGCGGCTGGAGACGGAGGTGCACGTCCTGGCGTTCCACTACCACTGGTCGGAGACGGACATCCTGGCCCTGCCGCGCTCGCGGCGGTGGCGCTACCTGGAGCTGCTGCGCAGCGAACTGGAAGGCCGTCCGCTGGTGGATGGCTGGAGCTGACGAGAGGACGCACACGCCATGGCCCCACCCCCCGTGCATGGACAGGTCGGACTCACCCGCCGCGAGCTGGAGCGCGAGCTGGCGTGGATGCTGCGCACCGTTCCGGAGGATCCGAAGGAGCTGGTGAAGCTGTTCACCCAGACGATGGTGACGCTGCTCGACAAGAACAACGACGCCATCGCGCGTGGCCTCGCACAGCGCGAGGCGTCCGGTGACGTCCGGGGCAATGGATGACGCGCAACCTGGATCCGACCCTCCTCGCGTTCGACCAGCAGTTGTCCCGGGGCATGCTGGTGACGCTGCCGCAGACGGCCGACGACAAGAAGTCGGAGCCGAGCGTGCGCGCGTTGCGCTTCCAGTACAACCCGGAGACGGTGACGCGCACCCGCGCGGGCCAGTGGGAGACCAAGCCGGGCAAGACGCCCGAGCAGACCAAGGTCCTCACCGACGGGCAGCGCGGCGGCGGCCTGCACGCGAAGAGCGAGACGATCGCGCTGAAGCTCATCTTCGACGTGACGGAGGCGCTGCTGCGCGACCGTGAGTGGGCGGGCACGTCCGGCGTGCTGCCGGAGCTGGCGCTGCTGGAGGGCATGGCGCTGGGCAAGGACCAGACGGGCGAGGAGGAGAAGAAGCCCGCGACGAAGCTGGTGTCGCTCAATCCCACGGAGCTGCTGCTGCTCCTGGGGCCTCGCAAGTTCCCGGTGGTCATCACCGGCATGACCATCGTGGAGCAGCGCTTCGACACGAAGCTGTTCCCGCTGCGCGCGGAGGTGGACCTGCGCATGCGCATCCTGGAAGTGGGGGAGAACGCGGCGAACAGCAAGGTGGCGCAGGCCTTCAAGAACCTGCGCGACCAGCGACGGGAGATGGAGGACCTGGCGGCGGTGAAGGGCGCGGACGCGCAGACCCTCATCGCCCAGGCGCTGGAGCCCGGGCTCAAGTCGAACGGCACGGTGTAGCGGCCATGAGCGACCCCTCCTCCAGGAACAAGGACCAGCCGACGTACGCGGTACCCCTGGGCGCGGGTGGCGCCACGGTGTCGCTGTACGTGCCGCGCGTGGCCCCGCGTCAGGCCACCTCGCTGCTGCACAAGGTGGTGGCGGGGGACCGGTTGGACCTGCTCGCGCAGCGCTACTTCAGCGACCCGTTCCAGGCGTGGCGCATCGTGGACGCCAATCCCACCTTCGAGCCCGAGGCGCTCCTAGAGCCGGGCACGGTGTTGTTCATTCCGGAGAAGCCCTGATGGCGGAGCAACGCGCGGCGTTCCTCCAACTGTGGATCGACGGGCAGCCGATGACGGACGCCCGGGGCCGCGTGTCGCGCCTGGAGGTGGATGAGCGCACCGACGACGCGTCCTCCTTCCACCTGTCGCTGGACATGGCGCCCACGGACACCGGGGACTGGGATGCGCTGGCGGACGGGCGCTTCCAACTGCTCAAGCGCATCACCATCAGCTTCGGGCTGGGCCTGCCGGACAGCGAGGCGCCGGACGTGCAGGAGGTGGTGTTCGACGGGTACATCACCGCGGTGGAGCCGTACTTCGGTCCGTCGCGGATGCCGGACTCGTCGCTGGAATTGTACGGGCTGGACGCGTCGTGCCTGATGCACCTGGAGGAGCGCACGCGCTCGTTCAGCGGCCTGTCCGACGCGGGCATCGTCCGGCAGCTCTACGGTGAATATGGCTTCGCGCTGGATGTGCAGGAGACGGCGCCGGTGCGGGACGCGGCGCGCGCGGTGGTGCTCCAGCGCGGCACGGACGCGGCGCTCCTGCGGTGGCTCGCGCGGCGCAACGGCTACGAGGCCTTCGTGGAGCGCAAGCCGGGCCCGGTGGGCGCGGGCGCCAACGCTGCGGCGGAGTGCGTGGGCCACTTCCACCTGCCCCGGCCGGACGGGCCGAAGCAGCCGGACCTGTCGCTGCTGCCGCGCTCCACGCCGTCTGTCATCGAGCTCAAGGCGCGCTGGGAGAGCCACCGGCCCACGGAGCTGCGGGGGGCGCACATCGACGAGCGCACCCGGCGCATCCGCTCCGCCACGGTGTCGGCGCCGCGCTTCCCGCGCATGGGGAGCACCAGTCGCGCGGACATCCTGAAGGGGCGCATGGCGGCGGTGCTGCCCAAGCGGCCCGACGTGAAGGCGGTGGGCTTGCAGTACGTGGACGTGCCGCACGACGTGCCGGAGGTGGAGAACCTGGCGTGGGCGGACTACCGCGAGGCGGACTGGCTGGCGGAGGCGAACGGCACGGTGCAGGGCCTGCGCTACGAGCGCATCCTCCGGGCGCGGCGTCCGGTGGGGCTCGTGGGGGCGGGCAAGCTGATGGACGGCACGTGGTACGTGCGAGGCGCGCGCCACCGCTGGGTGTGGGCGGAGGCCCTGGCCCGCTACGAAGTGGACGTGGACCTGGCGCGCGACGCGCTCAATGGGGTGGCGTGATGGGGCGCGGCCTGCACTTCCCCTTCCAGTTGGGAGACCTGGGCACGCCCCGCACCGTGGGGCCCGCGCAGGTCATCCGTCAGCAACTGGAGCAGCTGCTCTTCACGCTGCCCGGGGAGCGGGTGAACCGGCCGCGCTTCGGCTGTGGCGTCCAGAAGATGGTGTTCGGCGCCGCGAGCCCGGAGGCCGCTGCGGCGGCCGAGTACATCATCCGGCTCAACGTGCAGGAGTTCATGCGCGAGCAGGTGCGGCTGGACGCGGTGAAGGTGACCGCCGAGGACGCGACCCTCTATGTGGACATCCTCTACACGCTGCTGGCGACGGGCGAGGAGCACGCGGAGCTGTTCCGCCGGACGCTGGAGGCGCCTCCGTGAGCGCGCTCGTCCTGACGCTGCCGCTGGAGGCTTCGCTGGAGGCGGCGAACACGGCGTTGCAGACCGCGCCGCCGGGCGAGGTGGAGTGGGTGCTGCCCGTGGGCGTGGGCGTGCTCACCACCGACTTCATCATCGGCTCGCCCGTGCACGCGCTGCGGCTTCGGGGCAGGGAGGGCGTGACGCTGAAGCTCGATGGGGGATCGCTCGAACTCATCGGCACGGTGACCGGCCTGGGGAACATGGTGGTGGTGGCCGAGGCGTCCTCGAAGGGCGTGGTCCTCAAGGGCGGGCGGGTGGAGGTGTCGGACGTGTCGGTGACGGCCACCGCTTCGGCGGACTGCACGGCGCTGACGGTGGAGTCTCCTGATGGCACGGTGATCATCGACTCGCTCACGGTGACGGCGTCGAAGGGCGCGGATGCGACGGGGCTGCGGCTCCAGGCCAAGGAGGCCCGGGTCACCGGCCTGTCCCTCTCCAACGTGGAGGCCTCGACCGGTGAAGCCTTCGGCGTGCGAGCGGTCTGCCAGCGCTCGCAGTGGGCGGACGTGAAGGTGGGCGAGGTCCACGGCAAGCAGGTGGGCGTGGGGCTGGAACTCGCGGGCCTCTTCCGCGCCGACCTCTCCGGGCTCACGGTGTCGAAGGTGTCCGGCGCCCGCGCTGTCGGGGCCCGGGTGCTGGTGTCGCGCGAGGACGGGGAGGGCCTGTCCGCGGTGGACGTGTCCGTCAGCGAGGTGAAGGCGCTGGGGACGGACGGGGGCGTGGGATTGCTGGTCGGCTCGCCGGGTCCGCTCCAACTGCGCGGCTTCACCGTGCGCGACGTGCGGGGGGCGTTCGCGCTGGGCCTGCTCGCGGTAGGGGGACGCGGCATCGAGGTGGGCATCGGTCAGGTGGAGGAGATCCTGGGCGGCAGCGTGGCCACGGGCCTGCGGGTGTTGGGGGGACCTTCGCTCCAGCCGGTGTCCGTGCGCGACGTGGAGGTGAGTCGCGTGTCGGCGGCGCCCGTGCCCGCGTCCTCGCAGCCAGGCCCGGCCTGGTCGGACTGGCTCACCGCCGCGCTGGACTCCCTCGCGGGGGCGGTCGTCGGTCCGTTGGCGCTGCCCCCGTTTCCGTCCGACGCGGACGTGGTGGGCCTGCACGTGGCCGCGCCGCTGGGCGGGCTGGAGCCGGTGCTGGACGTGGGCACTCCGGGGGAGATCTCCGTCGAGGACTGCTCGCTGTTCGTCATCACTGGCACCGCGCTGCAACTGGAGGGCGGGCTGCGCACGGCGCTGGTGCGGCGCACCGAGGCGTGGACGTCCGTGCACGCGGGCTGGCTCCAGGCGGAGCAGCTCCTGCTCGCGCAGCTCACCTGGCATCGGCATGCGCACGGCCTCCGGCTGGGGCCGGGGGAGGTGCGAGCGTACGACTCGCTCTTCACGGCCATCGTCGGCGCGCCCTTCGTGCTGGAGACGGACGCGGAGCTGTCCGCGTCGCCCGCGCTGTTCGCTGAAGGGGCGGGAGCGCCGTTCCTGGAAGTGGGTCCGCTGCCCTACGTGACGCCGGGGACTCCGACGGTGCCTCCCGTGCTGCTCACCGGCGTCCTGCCTCCGCTGGAGACCGTGGACCTGCGGCTGATACCGGATGCGGTGGTGTCGCGCGCCGCCGTGGTCGTGCCGGGGGATGGACCTCGGGATCCGGCGCCCTTCGTCGGAGCGTGGGCTCCGGACGTGGTGCCGGGCTGTGACGTGCGGGATCCGCAGCCTCGCCCGTGGCTCGCGGCCCCGGAGCGTCCGGCGCCCGGCGCGCTGGTGGACTACCTGGCCCGGGATGCGCGCTCGCTGCTGGCGGTGATGTTGGAGCGGGCCCGCACGGTGATGGCGCCGTGGGAGGACCGGGGGCCGGCGGACTTCACGACGATGGTGTTGGAGGCGGTGGCCGCGCAGCTGGACTCGCTGGCGTACCAGCAGGAGCGCGCGGTGGTGGAGGGCTTCCTGGAGGACGCTCGGCTGCGTCGCTCCGTGGAGGACCATGCGCGCGGCCTGGACTGCTCGCCGGACCCTGGCCTGTCCGCGACGGCGATGCTGCGCTTCCGGTTGGATCCGGATGCGCTCGCGGTGCTGGTGAAGGCGCGGCTGGAAGAACTGGATCTGCCCTCGCTTCCGCCTGGCACCACGGCCCTGGAGTTCCTCACCGGCGGTGGCGTGCTGGAGCTTCCGGCGGCCACGCTGGTGGCCAACAGCTCCACGCAGGAGCAGTCGCTGGTGTTCGTCACCGAAGCGCCCCTGTCGTACTTCCCGCGCCTGGAGTCCATCCCGCTCGCGGAGTCGGTGCGGGTGGGGGACACCGGGGCGACGCTCGCGGGGGTGTTCCCGGAGCTGGAGCCCGGCCGGTGGCTGGTGCTGTACCGGGGGCGGGGCGAGGGCGGGCACGTGGTGCGCGTGACGTCCGTGGAGCTCGCCACCGACACGACCTTCATCGGATGGGATCCTCGGAGGCTCGCGACGGAGACCTTCCTGGCCCCCGGTGATCCGTTGCCTGGACCTCGCGCGACGGTGCTGGGCAATGTGGTGCCCGCGCACCATGGGCTGCCGGTGACGCCGTTGCCGGAAGGCTTCGAGGCGGACTCGGCGGAGCCCTTCGCGCGAAGCCTCGCGCAGTGGCGCGCGATGCTCTCACCCACGGTGGACGGCAGTCGTGAGCGCGAGGTGGTGCTGCCCTTCCACCCCATCAGCATCCAGGCCCCCGGGTATCCCCTGCCGGGAGAGGACACGCGGCGCGGGACGCCCCGACTCCAGGTGAGCGTGGAGGAGGACCCGTGGACACTGGTGGACGACCTGTCCGTTCAGGGACCGGGGGATGAAGTCGTGGTGCTGCGCGCGACCCCCACGGGCGGCGCCAGCCTCCGGTATGGGGATGGCGTCAACGGCGCCGCGCTGCCGCCCCGTCCGACGACGCTGGGACTGTCGCTGCGCGTGGGGCTGGGGACGGTGGCCAACGTAGGGGAGGGCGTGCTCACGCGGCTGCTCCAGGTGCCGCTGGATGCACAGCGTTCGGCATCGGCGGGAGCGCTGCTCGACCAGTCGATGGACGACGTGCGCCTGCTGGTGCGCGTGGACAACCCGCTGCCCGCGGTCGGGGGACGCGATCCGGAATCGCTCGACTCCATCCGCTATCGCGCACCGGCAGGGGTCTCCGAGCCGCTGTCCGCCGTCACCGTCAATGACTACGTGCGCCTGCTCCAACGGATGCCGGAGGTCGCCGGGGCCTCCGCACGCGTGGTGGAGCGGGAGCTGCGCACCGTCATCCGCGTCACCGTGCTGCTGCGCGACGAGGACACGCTGGACCGCGATGAGATCCTGCGCCGGTGGGCGGGAGTGCGGCGGCGGCTGGAGGAGATCCGCCTGCTGGGCGTGGACGTGGAGGCACTGCCGCCCCGGTGGGTCCCGCTCGATCTGGACCTGGAGGTGGACGCCGCGTCGTACGCGCAGGCGGATCAGGTGCGCGACGCGGTGGTGGGCGCCATCGCGGGAGACGGAGGCCTGCTGGATCCGGACCGCTCCGGCCTGAACGGAGACGTGCAGCTCGCGGACCTGTACCAGGCGGTGCTGCGGGTGGCTGGAGTAAAGGCCGTCCGGGTGAAGCGCTTCCGGCGGCTGGAGTCGCACGCGCCGGAGCGGCTGGCTGAAGGCGTCATCCCCATCGGTCCCGAGGAAGTGGCCACCGCGCGCGGCGGTTACTGGCCGGGCTCCGAAGGAATCCTCACCGTGCATGTCTGCGGAGGGCTGCGATGAGCCGCGTTCCCGCCGTGCATCAGGCGCTGACGCACGAGTTGCTTCGCACGCGGTTGGGCGAAACCGCGCGTGATGCCTTTGCCCGTGGGGACGAGGCCCCCACGTGGAACCCACTCGCATACGCGGCGCCGTCCTCGGTGGACCTGGGACGCGGGTTGCTGGACAGCGTGGCGCTCGCGCTGCACGTGCTGTGGACCTACCAGCAGGCCTGGGCGGAGGAGTGCTTCCTCGCCACCGCGCGGTTGGAAGGCTCCGTCTCCAAGCTGTTGGGGCATATCGGCTACCGGCCGAGCCCGGGCACCGCGGCGGTGGGACTCCAACACTTCCGCTGCAAGGCGAACGTGGGCGGCACGCTGCCGGCGGGCTTCGCGGTGACGTCTTCCGCCGAAGGGGAGGAGCTGGCCGCCACCTTCGAGACGCTCGCGCCGCTGCGTGTGCTGCCGGAGCTCAACGAGCTGCGTGCGTTCATGCCACCCCGCGCAGGCTCGGACTCTGGGACCGGGGGCGGTGCGGGCACGGGCGGTACGGGCACCGGTGGGACGGGTGGGAACGGTGGCACTGGCGGCACGGGAGGCACGGGCTCGCCTTCGGGCGAAGCGGGCGAACCCGGGGCGCCTGCTCCCACGGGCGGCATCTTCGGTCCCGGCTCGGTGCTCGCGGGGCTCCAGGAGCGCATCGAGGTGCAGCGCCACGGACCTCTGGAGGAGCGGCGCGTGGCCCGCGCGAAACAGGACGCACGCAAGCTGGCGTCGCTCATGAAGACGCTGGACCAGGATGGGGACTCCGGCTGCAAGAGCACCCTCGACGCGCTCTGCGAACAACTGTGCGAAGCCCAGAAGGTGGTGGCCCAGGCGGTGCCTTCCACGGGTCGTCCGGTGGGAGCCCTGTCCGAATCGGAGGAGATCGTCGCGCGGCAGTTGCGCAACCTCCAGAAGCGCCAGGCGGATGCGCTCGCGGCGCTGGAGGCGGCCCTGGCGCCGTGCGCGGATGAGGACCCGGCCGTGCATGCGCAGCGGTTGGACAAGATGGTCACGTTCCTGGACGCCTTCGTGAACGGCCTCATCCAGGAGGCGCGCGATCAGCTCGTAATCCTGAAGGGCAGCGAGGCGCTGAACCGGGCGGACATCGCCTTCGGCGCGGAGGCGGGGGTGGCCCGGCCGCTGGGGCTCGCGGGTGCGGGCGCGGACACGTTCTTCCTGCTGCCGTTGACGGACGCCTCGGGGCTCTCCTCCCGGGAACCTCCGGTGCGGCCCGGAGACTGGCTGGTGCTGGCGGAGGACGTGGAGCGCCTGGGCCCTGGCGGCGCGAAGGGCACGGAGCGCATCTACCGTGAAGCGTTGCGGGTGCTGCGCGTGCGCATGGAGACGCCCGCCGGGCAGCGCACGCCGATGACACAGGTGACGTTCCAACCGCCGCTGTCCCGCGCGTACGCGTTGGACCGGGTGGTGCTGCTGGGCAACAACACGCTGGTCAGCGAGGGCGCCACCGTGGAGGAGGTCGCCGAGCCCACGTTGGACGGGCGCACGGTGCCCCTCCTGCACGGACCGGTGACGTGGCTGCGGGACGCGAGCCACGCGGGGGGCCGCAGGCCCGAGGTCTCCCTGACGGTGGGCGGTCGTGCGTGGCAACCGGTGGATTCCCTCCTGGAGGCCGCGCCGGACGATCCCTCCTTCGCGGTGGAGTCGTTGCCGGGAGGCGCCGCGCGACTGCGCGTGGGCGGTCAGCAGCACGGCGCCGCGTTGCCGCTGGGCGCGCAGGTGCGTGTGCGCTACCGCGTGGGCCGGGGCGTGGCGGGCAACCGGGCGGCGCTGCGGCTCATGGCGATGGGCACTCCCCATCCGTGCGTGGAGAAGACCTTCAACCCGCTGCCGTTGTCCGGGGGGACGGATCCGGAGTCACCGACGCTCGCGCGCGTGCGGGGGCCCTCGATGGTGGGCGCGATGGACCGCGCGGTGTCCGTGTCGGATGTGCGGGCGCTGACGTTGGTTTTCGACGGCGTGCACCGGGCGAACGTGTTCCGCGATGGCGTGCGCCGCCGCCTGCTGACGGTGGTGGTGTCGGGGCTGGAGGGCGCGGCCCTGGGCCGGGAGGACCTGGAGGCGCTGAGCGCGCACCTGGCGGCGAGGGTGGCGCCCGGCGTGGAGCTGCGCCTGCGCAACCGCCAGCGCGTGGAGGTGCGGTTGCGGCTGCTCCTGCGCGTGGTGAAGGGCGCGGATCCAGTGGCCGTGCTCCAGGAGACGCGCCTGCGGCTGGGCGTGGACCGGGATCCGGAGCGTGAACCGGGCCTGTTGGATGCGGACCGCGTCGAGCTGGGCGCGGACCTCCAGTTGTCGGACGTGTACGGAGCGCTGGCGGACATCGCGGGGCTGCGCTCGGTGGTGGTGCAGGGGCTGCATCGCGAGGGCACGCCGCCGTCGCTCTCCGAACGCATCACCACCGCGCCAGGAGAGCTGCTCGGGTGGGCGCCGCCCTCGGGCGACAGCGATGGCGTCGCGCTGTTCTACGAGGAGGCGCAGGACCCATGAGCCAGCCCTCGCAGCGTCTGCTCCAGCTCCTGCCTGGCCTCTACACGGCGCGGGACGCCGTCCTCGCGGACCATCCCTTCCTCAAGCTGCTCGCGGTGCTGGGCACGGAGCTGGATGCGTTCTCCCGCGCGGTGGACCAGCTCTGGGATGACCACTTCGTCGAGCGTGCCGGGCCGCAGGCGCTGCCACTGCTGGCGGAGCTGCTGGGCGCGCGGCTCATCACCTCCGACCCCCGCGTGCAGCGCGGTGTGGTGGCGCGCGCGGTGGCGTGGCGTCGCCGCAAGGGCACGCTCGCGTCGCTGGAGGAGATGCTCTCCGTCACCAGCCTCTGGGACGCGGAGGTGGACGAAGCCTTCCGTTCGCTCCTGGAGACGCAGGACCTCAATGACCTGCTGCCCTGGCGCGGACGCACCGCGGTGGTGTGGGATCCCATCGGCCTGGCGGATCCGCTCACGCGCCGCTCGCCCGGCATCGAGCGTCCCCGCAACGGCGTCCCCGCGCGCGGTCCCCTGTTGGGCATGGCGCCGGGCGAGACGTTGGATCAAGCCCTGCGCCGGTTGGGCCGCGCGGATGCGGGGCGCAACGCCGCCTCGCCGCGCACGTTGGATCTGCTGGGCTGGGCCCGTCCGGACGTGGCGCTCATCCGCACCGCGCGCCTGACGCCCGTGGAGCTGGAGGAGGTGACGCCTGCGGTCGTGCACGTGCTGCCGAATGGCTACCGGGGCTTCCGCGTGGATCCGCTGGACCGGGACGGGCCGCTGGTGTGGCTCCAGCCGCTGGAGCGCGCGGACCTCACGGGAGGACTCACCGCGCGCCATGAACCCGAACCCGCGTCGCTCGCGACAGGGCGCACGGCGGCGATGCTGCTGACGCCCACCGCGCTGGCGGAGGACTCGGACGCGGCGGAGCGGGCGGATGCCCTCACCGTCTGCGTGGATGGCATTCCGCTGGTGGGCCCGGAAGCGCTGCCGCTCCTGAGAGGCCCGCTGCCCACCGCGCCCGTGGGGCCCGCGCCCACGCTGCGTTTCGCGGACCGGGGCCGGCCCGCGCCGGGAGACCGGTGGCGCCTCACGCTGCTCGCCGCGCGGGAGCACTCGGACACACCGCTGCTGACCACCGTCATCGAACCGGGCGCGCTGAACGCCGTCACCGCCACCCCGGAGGCGGACCAGCTCCTGGGCGGCACCACGGCGGCGTTGCTCGTCGAGCGCCTGAAGGGAGAGCCGCGCCTGCGCGACACGGATGGCACCTGGCGCAAGCTCACCGCCGGCATCCGCCTGGGCCTGCCCCGGAGCAACGCGGCCCGGGTGGAGGTGGCGGGGACGCCGTGGGTGGCGCGCATCGAGCAGCACCTCGCGGACGAGAGCCTGCGCCTGGTCCGCTTCGATGCGAGCGCCGATGGTGGGCCCTGGCAGGCGGAGGACCTGGTGGGGTCCCTGCCTCCGGACGGCCCCGGCATGGCCGTGGCGGCCGTCGCGGATGCGCTGCTGTGGGTGGCACCGGACGGCGCGGGGAAGCTGGGCGTGTGGTCGGTGACGGGCCTGGACGGTGCCACGCCCACGGCGACGCGGTTGGACACGGCGAGTCCACGACAGCCCGCCGCCCGATTGGCTCCCAGCCTGTGCGTGCACGGAGGTCGGCTCTTCATCTTCGGTGGAGACCTGGGTGGTGCGCCCACCGGCGACCTGTGGTCGCTCCCGCTGACGGGCGGCACGTGGCGTCCCCACCCGGTTCGCAACCGCCAGGAGCGCAAGGCGGCCACGCTGCTCGGCACGCCGCAGGGTCTGGTGCTCGTGGGTGGAGAGGCCGTGACGGGAGAGCTGGCCGTGACGGTGATGGGCTGCGACCCCGCTTCCGCGAGCCCCGCCTGGCGTCCCCTGGCCCCCCTGCCCATCGAGCCGGGTCTGCCCGGGGTGCTCGTGGCCACGCGGACCGCCACCGGCTTGGAAGTGCTCGTCTGGGCGGACACGACACGGCCCCGCCTGTTGTCGCTGACCCTGGGCGAGAGCGCCTGGGTGTGGGGCATGTTGGAAGCGGACGGCACGAACCCGCCGATTCCCGGCGAGGCGCTCTACGCCGACGGGCGCGTGCTCTTCGTGGACCCCGCGCCGCTGCCCGCGTCGGAGGTCGTCTTCTCGCTGGGCGGGCGCGGCTACCTCGCGTTCCTGCCGGAGCTGGCGTTGCTGCCGGACGAACTGCTGCGCTTCAACGTCGCCAACGACGGCGCGGTCTTCATCGAGCCTCGCCCCGGACAACCCCTCCCGCTGGATGCGCGGCCCGGCGGCGCGTACCACGCACGGGATGCGTCGCGGTCCGGCGGTGCGCGCCGGTACTCGGTGCCCGGCCGTCTGCGGCGTCACCCGTTCCGCCTGCGTCAACGGAGCCTGGGGCCGTGGAGCGCGCTGGCCCCGAGCAACGCCGACGGCATCGTGGCGGTGGATCCGCGCCTGGGCCGCATCGTGCTCCAGGGCGACGCCCCCGTGGGCCACGTCACCGTTTCCGCGCGCGTGGGGCGGGGCGCGTCCCTGGGCGCGGGACTCCTCACCCCGGACCGCCGTCCGCCCGACGCCTGGGCGGAGCCGGACCTGCCGTTCCCCGAGCCTCCGGATCGTCCCGGGGATCGCTCCGGCACCGGGAGTCCCGTCACCGCGTGGATCTCTCCATCGCGCGCGGGCGGGGTGCTCGAAGCGGGGGGCGTGGAGCGGCCCATCGTCGCCACCGTCGGAGAAGGCCTGGGCATCGGCGCGTCGCCGGTGGTGGGCATCATCGGTTCGCCGCGACTTGCCCCGGAACGCCTGTCCCAGGGACTGGAGGCGGGCCTGTCCCTCTTCGCCTCGGACACGGGCGCGGCGCCCTGCATCGGCGCGGATGAGGGCGGCCTCTCGCTGGCGCTCTACCCGGGCTTCGGTGGCGGCGAGGACACGCACGTGTGGCTCGCGGGGCTGTGGCTCACCGGGCGGTTGGAGCTGGTGCTCGCGCGGGGGCAGGCGGACCTGCGCTGGTGCAACCTGGGCGCGCCCGGACAGGTGGGCCTGTGGATGCCGGGCGGTGGGCACCAGGACATCAGCGCGCGTCGCTCATTGCCTCCGGCCGACGTGGAGCTGCGCCTCTACGGTTGCATGGTGGGCGCCATCGAGCTGCCGCCCTGGGTCCACCTCATCGCCGCCGGCTGCACCTTCGACGCGGGCAGCCGGGAGGCCACCGCCATCCGCGCGGCCGGAGCGCGCGTGCGATTGCGGCACTGCACGGTGCTGGGCGCGACCGAAGCGGGCGTGCTGGAGGCATCCTCGTGCGCCTTCGCGGGCGAGGTGCGCACGGACCGGCCGGATCTGGGCTGGGTCCGCTACAGCCTGCTGGGGCGCGGTGGCCAGCCGCCGGTGTCGCACCAGTCGCGGGTGCACACCGTGTCGTTCCAATCCAACCGCCAGACGGATCCGGGCTACCTCGTGCTGGCGGACAACAACGGCCCCGACGCGCTCCGCGCCTCTGAACGCGGCGGCATCCCCGGCGCCCACGGCGAACGCTCCGACCACGAGCGTGAGCTGCTCACGCGCACCGACGACAGCATGCCCATTGGCGTGACGCCGTTCCACGCCGACCGCACCCAAGACGACCTCACCCGGATGAGCCGATCATGACCGTGAAAGCGTACACCTCCAGGTCCCGCTTCGACGAAGCCCGGCGCTTCTCCGGCGTCTATCAGCAGATGGGGCGCATGAGCCTCGATGCCGACCACAACGAGGAGGTGCGGCTGCGCACGGTGGACGCGCGCCGCCGCTCCGCCGACGTGGCCGACGGCTCGCCCGACGACGGCTTCCGCATCGTGGACTCCTTCCTCGTGGACCCCATCGGCAACGTGCTCGGCTGGGCGGGGCAGGGGCTGCCGGCGGACGACGAGCGCGTCATCCCGCGCGAGCTGCGCCTGGATCGCTACGACGCGGAGACGCTGCCCTTCGTGGTGCGCAGCCGGGGCCACGTGGCGCTGCGCCGCACGCTGCCCACGCCGTTGAACCTGACCTCGGTGGCGAGGGCGGACGGCTCCACCTTCAGCGCCTCCGCGCTCGTCATGGGCCTGCGCTTCGAGCGTCCACCCACCGACGATGAGATCGTGGACATCCGCGTGGTCGTCGCGGACACGGAGGGCCACGAGGCCATCCTCTCCGCGGGCCTGGGCCAGCGGCCCTCCGGCTGGCACGACGTGCGCCTCCCTGCAGCCGCGCTCACGGGCGTGGACCTGACGAAGGTGAAGTCCTGGGGCGTGCTGGGCCTGCCGCCGGTGGCGCGTACGTGGGTGTCCGCGCTGCGCGTGGAGGACGCGACGCTTGGCTCAGACGTCGTCATCCGGGGCGGTGATGGGACCCTGCCCGGAGCGGGTCGCATGCTGCTCAACGGCGTGCGCGTCTTCCTGGAGCGCGACCTGCGCTACACCGCGCAGCCGGACCTGCCGGAGGCGCCCGCGCTGGCCGCGCTGCCAGCGGATGGCAGCCGGCACCACTTTTTCTTCCTGGACTGCTGGGAGCTGACCACCACCCGCTACGACGACGCGTTCCTGGACGAGCCGGCGCTGGACGGCCACGACACCACCGTGCGCCTGCGGCTCGTCTCCCAGGTGCGCGCGAGCTGTTCCGGGGCGGAGCCAACCCCGTGGTGCTGTGGGCGCGAGACAACGGCTCCACGGTGCTGCCGCTCACCGCGCCCGCCTCCGCGGATGCGATGACCCTCCAGGTGTCCCCCGCGAGCGCCGCGAAGCTGCGGGCCGGGGACCTCATCGTCATCGAGGACCGCGTCACGCGGCTGCAACCCGAAGGCGTGTCGCAGCCGGTGCTGCGGCGGCTGCGCGGCGTGCAGGCGGACACGGGCAAGCTGGAGCTGGCGGACGCAAGCGCCATGCTGACCACGGATCCGGTGCCGCTGCCGGTGGGAGGAACCCTGGGCCGCGCCTTCAACCCGGCGCAGGGCGCGGTGGTGCGGCGATGGGACGGCGGAGACCTGCTCGTCACCGGCCTGCGCTACCGCTTCCCGGACGGCATCACGCTGGCGTTCTCGGGCAGCGGCTGGCGCACGGGGGACTACTGGTCCTTCACCGCGCGAGTGCACGCGGCGGACGGAGCGGCCCGGGGCGAGGTGGAGCAGCTCACCGACGTGCCCGTGCACGGCCCGGTGCACCACTTCGTGCCGCTGGCCCGCGTGAAGGGCGGAGCCGCGCGTGTCTTCGAGGACCTGCGGCCCCGCTACCTCCCGCTCGCGCAGGTGCGCGACAGGCTGGTGGAGCTGTCCGAAAGGGTGACGGGCCCCGGCGTCTTCACGGTGGTGGTGGGCGACGGCGTGCGCAGCTTCGGTGACATCGACCAGGACATGCTCGAGGGCATCACCGGCGACGAAGCGCTCCAGGCGGCGGTGGACCGGCTGAGCGGGCAGGGCGGCTCCATCTTCGTGCGCGCCGGCCGCTACAAGCTGGAGCACCCGGTGCTGCTGCGCAACCTGTCCTCCGTGCACCTGCTGGGCGACGGAGACGCCACCGAGCTGCGCACCCAGGGCTCCGGCGGCGCCTTCTTCGTGGACCGCTGCGGCCTTTTGGGCGACGTGCGCATCGAGGACTTCCGGCTGGTGGAGGCGCCCTTCGAGGACGTGGTGATTGGAGGACTCCAGCCCTCCATTCGCGCGGTCCTCCCCCGCGTGGCGACGACGGACGGCCTGCGCTTCGTGCCGCTGCTGGAGGTGGACGACGACCGTGTGCTGGAGACGGACGACGTGAAGCACCCGTCCGCCGAAGCCGACTTCGTGGACGTGGTGGCCGAGCGCATCAAGATCCTCGTGCCCGGCCAGGGCCGCGCCGCGGGCTCCGTGGTGGCGACGCTGGTGCAACTGCGCAAGCTGCAACGGCTGCACCCCGGCAAGCCGCTGGAGGACCTGCCGGAGGCAAAGCCCCTGCTGGATGCATTGGAGACGCTGCCGCACGGCGTGGTGACGCTGGCGGACTCACACGGCGTGTCGCTGCGCCGCTGCCACCTCCAGGCGAACCAGGCCGGCAGCGAGGCGACGGGCGTGCTGGTGACGGGCACCTGTTCGCGGATCCGCATCGAGGACAACCGCATCGGCGCGGCGACGGGCATCGCCGTCGCACCCTACGCGCCCTATCTGGCCGAGCGCTTCCTCGCGTCCTTCCCGCGCGCGGGCCTCTTCATCGACACGCTGTCCATCACCGGCAACCGGCTCCAGCCCCTGGGCGAGGCGACCACCGGCATCCACGTGGCGGACGGCACGCTGTCCGGCGTGGAGGTGCGGGGCAACCGCATCCAGGGCTTCCACGTGGGCATCCTCGTGCAGGACCTGGCCGAAGGCGGCGCCAGCGGCCCGGTGGACCGCCTGCTGGTGGCGGAGAACCAGGTGCTGGGCTCCGCGGCGGTGGGCATCCAGATCGCGGGCGACGGCGTGGACGTCGTCGGAAATGAGATCCGCAACGCGGTGTCCGATGGCCTGTTCCAGGTGGGCATCCAGCTCTCGGGCCGGGGCCTGCGCGTGCGCGACTCCTGGATTTCGCTGCCCGCCGTGCCCGCTGCGTCGGTGCTGGGCGTGGTGGCCGGCATCGTCGTGGGTGACGGCCTGGACGACGGCCAGTCCAACGGACGTCCCGCCGCGGACGTGGAGGTGGTGGACAACCGCATCGAGGGCGCGGGCGAGGCCACCCCGGGCATCGGCATCCTGCTGGGCGGTCCGCAGCCGGTGTTCGACGTGCGCATCCGGGGCAACGTGGTGCGGGCGTTGGGGGACGCGGCCGTGCGCGCCTGGGGCAGCGGCGGCGCGGTGGGACGCATCCGCGTGGAGGACAACCGCTTCGAACAGGTGGCGCTCGCGGCCGTGCCGGCGCTGACGGACAACACGCTGGCCCTGTCGCGGTTGGATCCGGGCCTGGAGACGAAGCTGAGCCCGGGCGCGCTGTCCCAGCCCCGGCCGCTGGTGGAGGCGCTGTTCGCCAACGTGACGCCCCGGGTGCGTGCGCCCCTGGACGCGGCGCTGCGTTGGTTGGAGCGACTGACGCTGCGAGGCGCGGTGGTGCTGGCCGGGGTGGAGGAAGCCCACGTGAGCGGCAACCGGCTGCTCCAGGTGGGACGCACGGGCGCGTACAGCACGCCCGGCCTGGAGGACGCGGAGGTGCGCGCGGCGGGCATCGCGGTGGTGTCCGGCCTGGGCCTCACCGTGGAAGCCAACGAGGTGGAGACCGTCCGCGCGCCGGTGCGCAAGACGGTGGTGCCGCCCCTGAAGCCGCCGGTGAAGCTGCCGCCCATCGCCGGGGTCCTCCAGCAGATGGGGCTCGCGCCCGCCACCGTCCGGCTGGAGCGCGGCGACGTGCACTCCGCCGTGGTGGGCATGTACGCCACCGTGTTGCAGTACACGGGGGCGGACGAGGACGGACGCCAGCAGTTGGGCCGGGGCCTGTATGGACCGCTGGACACGCTCGCGCAGCAGGTGAAGGAGCTGGGCGGCACGCCCGCGACCCTCACGGAGATGCTGGTCCGCGAAGTGGCGGAGATGCGCGCGGCCCAGGGCTACGAGGACCACACGAAGACATCGCACGCGGTCCGCTCGTCGCTGGCTCGTGCCTCCAGCTTCACCGCGCCGGACGACCTGTCCCAGGACGCGTGGGACTCCGTGGCGCAGTTCGACCTGGCGACGGTGTCCGGCAAGGAGGCAGTGGCGAAGACGGCGGACCGCATCAAGGGCTCCTTCGAGGTCCTGGTGCAGGGCCTGCCTGACGCGGTGAAGAAGACGCTCATGAAGGCGCTGGCGGAGGTGCAGGGTGAGCCGGACGATCTGCAACGGTTGGTGGCGCTGGCCGCGGGCCTGAGTCAGGTGGCGCAGCTGCGCGAGGCGCAGGCTCAGAAGGCCCGGCAGCCCGTCATCGGTCAGGCGGTGGGGCCCCGCAAGACCATCATCGGCACCTTCGCCACCAGCGCGCTGGAGCAGCTGCCGCGCAGGGGGCGCTCCATCGGCGTGAAGGCCAGCGCGGACGTGCTGCTGCAACTGCGCCAGTCCAAGGAGGCCCTGGCGGATCAGCTCAAGGAGGTGAACCCGCGGCTGGCCCAGCAGGTGGAAGCGGACTACCGCGACGTGGAGCGCACGGGCGGCCAGTCACGGCCGGTGGAGCGGCTGCGCTCCACGCTCAAGCAGATCATGGACTTCACCAACGGCGTGGTGGCCCAGACCGAGCTGTCCGTGGAGGACTCGGAGCGCGTGGCGGCGCAGGGGCGCACGGCCACCATCGGCCTCTACACCGCGAACCTGGACCGGCAGGCTTCGGGGCTCGTCACCGAGTCCGAGGACACGGTGGAGAAGCAGCTTCGCTCCTTCGGCACCGCCGTGGGGCAGCTGTCGGAGCTGGTGAACGGGGACGCGGAGCTGTCCGCGCTCTCCACCCAGGCGCATCAGGCGGTGCTCGCCGCCATCGCGCAGCCGCAGAAGCGCTCGGAGCAGGTGGCCATCGCGCGAGGCCTGTTGGATCGCATCCGCGTGCAGACGCTGGACGTGCTGCCGACAGCGATCTCACTGCCTCCCACGGGCCCCGTGTGGGCGGATCCCCTGGACCGCCGGCTCGCCGCGCTGGGCGCATTGGTGCTGGCGGTGCGAGGCCTGGCGTCCGGGCAGGTGCTCACGGATTCGATGGCGCTCTACCTGTCGCACTACAGCCGGGCCCTGGACATCGTGGGCATCGACGGGCAGTTCCGGGAGGTCGTCCTCCAGCGCATCCGCGAGGCCATCCAGCGGCTCACCTCCAACGAGCCCGGAGATGCCACGCGACAGGCATTGCACCAGTTGATGGGCGAGCCGGCCGACCTCGCCGCCGAGGCGGTGGGCAAGAGCTCGGGGTTGGCCTCCGCCAAGGCGGGCAGCGCGGTGACGCCGGAGCTGGAGGCGACCGCGGTGCTGCTGCGTGCCGCGGAACAGGGCACGAACCCGGATGAGGACGACGCATCGCGGATCGCGCGGCTCCAGGAGTACCTGCGCCAGCGCGCCGCGAAGGTCTCCGCGTCGCTCGTGGTCATCGTCACCGGCATGACGGACCTGGGCGGCATCCTGGAGGTCCTGCGCAAGGCGCTGGAGCAACTGGCGCGGGGCGAGGCCCCGGATCCGGGCGACCTGATTCCCCCCGTCTTCGACACCTTCCCGCAGCCCGCGGACGGCCTCTTCCTGGCGGGTGTGGGGGGCCGGGTGCGGTTGTCCGGCAACACCGTGCGCGACGCCGTCACCGGCATCACCATCCAGCCCGCGTCGGGGCACGTGATGACGGAGTCGGAAGCGCAGCCGGGGTCGCTCCTCGACGTGGAGGGCAACCGGCTGGAGGCGTGCGCGGTGGCGGGACTGGTCCTGCGGCAGGGGCTGGCGGTGACGGTGGTGGCGGACAACCACTTCTTCGCGTGCGCGGGCCTGCCCACCGCGGGCGATCCGGGCCTGGGCCAGTCCGTCGCGTCCCTGGCGGGCACCGGGGAGCTGGTGGTGCGCGACAACGTCTTCCTGGAGAGCGGCAACACGCTGGCGCAGGCGCTGCTGCACGAGGTGGCCATCGACTGGCGCGGCGAGGTGGGTGTGCGCGGCAACACCGTGCGCCACGAGGGCGGCGGCGGCGGGGGCGTGGGCATGCTCGTCGTCACCGACACGCTGCCCGAGGACCTGGTGACGCGGCTGTCCCGCGTGCCCTTCCTGACCTCCGACCCGCCCCCCAAGGTCGCGCTGCTGCCCGGCCGCGCGGTCGCGACCCCGACGCTGGCGTCCTCGGTGAACGTGCTCGCCTCGCTGCCGAGCGCCAAGGACCTGGTGCAGATCGGTTCCCTGAAGCAGCGCTTCGCGGCGGGGCCGGTGCTGAACCGCTCGCTCACGGTGTCGCCCCAGGTCTTCGTGCCCGCGAAGAGCGCCAGCACGGCGGCCTCGCGCTACCTGGACGCCACGTTCGCGCCGGTGCGCTCCGCGCTGCTCGACTTCCTGGTGAAGCCCATCCCCATCCTGCCGCTGCCCCAGGTGCGCTCACTGAGAGGCGTCCAGGTGGAGGGCAATGACATCACCGCGCGCGGGCCGGCACTGCTCATCCTGGGCAACGGAGGGCCGGTCATCTCCACCACGGTGTCCGGCAACACGCTGCGCAGCGCGGGCGGCGTGGGCGCGGTGTACCTGCGCCGCGCGGACTCGACTGTCTTCAGCGGCAACCGCTGCGAGTGCCTGGACACCGTGAACGTCGTCGTCCTGCGCGTGGGTCGTGCGCCGGTGACGTTCACCGGCAACGTGGTGCTGGGCGCGGAGCCGGTGACGCCGGCCCTGCCTCCGGTGCAGCCGCCGTGGACGCTGCCGTCGGACTCGCTGACGCTCCAGATTCCGGTGGGCGGAGGCACCTCGCTGGGCGTGCCCCTGAACCAGGAGCTGCTGCTCGGCGGTCTCCAGCGCCGCCGCGACGTGGCGAGCGACGCCTTCTCCACGCTCCTGGCGGAGATG
The DNA here is from genome assembly GCA_004173515.1 of Myxococcaceae bacterium. Lineage (GTDB taxonomy): Bacteria > Myxococcota > Myxococcia > Myxococcales > Myxococcaceae > Corallococcus. Next base: position 73,712 of record SECN01000006.1, read on the forward strand.
GTCACCGCGCCGCTCCCGCAGGTGGGACCGGACGGGCAGGTTTCCCGCGCGGACATTCCCACCCGCGCCGTGGTGGACCGCGCCACGCTGGAGGACGTGAAAACGCGCCTGCCGCAGGGGCTGGACTTGCGCATCAGCGCCCGGACGCTCTACGGCATCGCGGAGCCGAAGGACGACTCGCCCACGGCCGCGCTGCGGGCGCTGGTGGACCGGGTGGCGCTCCACGTGGACAAGCCTGAGAGCGTGCAGGGCCACGTGCGCTCCGTGCTGGCCGCGGCGGAGGGCGATCCGAAGAAGGCCCTCCAGCTCGTGGACAAGAGCGTGCTCGGCATCGACTCGGCGGCGCCCACCGTGAAGCAGAGCATCCTCAACGTGTCCGTGCTGCACGAGGTGCTGGCGGACTCGTTCTACAGCGGTGGCTCCGGCCCCAAACCGGTGCAGGACGCCACGATGACGGCGAACGTCCCGCAGGCGCCTCCGCCGGATCCCTACGCCCACTCCGTCGTCATCCTGGGCGGCTCGCGCGTGGCGGCGGTCGGCAACGCCACCACGTCGGGCGTCCACGTCCAGGAAGCCGACGCCGTGGTGGAACTCAACCCGTAGCGAAAGAACACCAAGGACCCTCCACCATGCCCGACGCCTTCGCACTCAGCGGCCGAGTCGCCCTCCAGCGCAACGCGCTGCCCGAAGTCACCCTCTCCACCACGCCGGATGCGGCGGACGCGAAGGTCGCGGCGCTGTCGAAGCTGGCCGGCACCCGCGCGAAGCTGGACGTGGACCTGGCCGTGCTCAAGGCGCTGGACGGGCGCTACTCCCGCCTGCCACCGGTGGAGCCCCTGCCGGTGAAGCTCCAGGACCTGGTGCGCGCCGCGCGCCGCAAGCTCGCCACCGAACGTCAGCGCGACGTGGGCGTCTGGGTGGACACGCGCGCGAAGTTGGTGACGCGGCTGGTGACGGCGTTGGAGGACTGATGCGCAAGCTGCTCGAAGCCCGCATGGGGCAGCGCTGCTACCTCTTCACCACGCTCGGCCAGGTGTACGTGGGCCTGGTGGTGGAGCTCATCGACGACGTCGTCCACCTCACGGGGCCGGACGGCATCACACCTGTGTACATCAACCTCTCGGACGTCTCCGGCGTGCGCCAGTACGACGAGGACGACGATTTGGGGAGCGCGCGATGATCGAACAACTCCTGCAACAGCTCATCGAGCGGACCGAAAGCCGCTACTTCGGCAAGTACCGCGGCTACGTGGCGAACGTGGAGGACCCCAGGAACCTGGGCCGCATCCAGTGCGTGGTGCCGCGCCTGATGGGAGACGTCGCCACCGGCTGGGCCATGCCCTGCACGCCCTACGCGGGACCGGACCAGGGCCTCTTCGTGGTGCCGGACGTGGGCGCGGGCGTCTGGGTGGAGTTCGAGGGCGGTGACCTGTCCCAGCCCATCTGGAGCGGCATGTGGTGGGGCGAGCCGGCCCTCGCGGACCTGGGCCAGCCGGACTCCACCGCGCGCGTGGCGCCCGACACCAGCGAGGTGCCCAAGCACGACTACCCGCCCCAGACGGCGGTGCCGGGCGTGCGGATGCTCAAGTCCGCCACGGGCCACTACATCGTCCTGGACGACCGGCCGGAGTCCGCGCGCGTGGAGATCCACGACCGGCAGGGCAACCGCATCATCCTGTCGGCCGAAGGCCTGGATCAGCTCATCAGCAACGAGCGCACGGTGAATGAAGGCAACCGCTCCGCGGAGGTGGACGGCGACGACCACCTGGAGGTGGCCGGCAAGCAGGAGGAGACGGTGGACGGCAGCCACACCCGCGACGTGGGCGGGGACGTGACGCTGCACGTGAAGGGGTCGCTGACGGAGACGGTGGACACGGCGGGCTACTCCCGCGTGGTGGGCGGCTCGGGCCTGAAGGAGACGGTGGGCGGGCCGCGCGAGGACCGCATCCAGGGCAGCCACACGCGCACCGTGTCGGGCGCGTCGCAGGAGACGGCGGTGGGCGGCTATGGGGTGACGTCCGGAGGCAACGCGCAGATCGCCGCGGGCAAGGCGGTGAAGATCGCCGCGACGATGCCGGACATGCCGGGGCCGTCGCTCAACGCCATCTCCATCGACGCGCTGATGGGCAACGTGTCCATCAA
>SECN01000674.1 GCA_004173515.1 Myxococcaceae bacterium
TCGCCCACGCTCATCGGGCAGATCGCCGACATGGCCAGCCTCCACACCGCCATCGCCATCAACGCGGTGCCGGTGCTGCTGGGCGGGATGGCGCTGCTGGTGGGCGCGAAGCTGTTCCGGGAAGCCGTGCCCCAGGCGCGCGGCTGACGCGCAACCGCCGGGCCCGGAATGCATCCGAGCCCGGGGCCGTTGTGCGAGGAGGTTCGCTGCTCGCCGAGGAAGGAAGCGGAGGCGTTTCGTGGCTGCCGAGCATCCTCACCACTGGGGTCCAGGTCCGCTGTTCGTCGGGAAGGGGACCCTCCAGGGCTGCGACGCGCCTCCGGCCAGCCATGCCCACGCCGCCCTCACCCTCTACACGGGGGGACGGGCCACCCTTGAGCAGCGCACCCGGCTGAAATTGACTCCCGGGGACGTGGTCCTCATCCCCGCCGGAGAGAAGCACCGGATGGTGGTGGCCGAGCGGGCGGAGTTCGTCGGCCTGGGCTTCCACCCGTCCGCCTTCGCGCTGACGGAGGTCGGACCGCTGCTGGAGCCATTTGAGCGCGTGCGTCAGGGCGCCTCCGCAGTCGTGCCCATTCCCTCCGGTCGGCAGCAGCATCTGCTCCGGTTGATGTCGGAGATCGACGAGGAGACGCGCGCGCCGGCCAGTGCGCTGGGCGAGCAGGTGGTGCGAAGCCTGTTCTCGCTGGTGCTCGTGGAGGTGGCCCGGTCCGGTGCGTGGACGGGCGCGGACACGCATGCGTCGTGGGTGGGTGAGGCGCTCACGTTCATCGAACGGCACTGCCTGGAGCCCATCTCGCTGAGAGAGGTGGCCGCCGCCGTGGGCCGTTCGCCCGCGCACGTGACGACCGCGCTCAAGCAGGCCACGGGTCACAGCGCGGTGGAGTGGATCATCTCCGGAAGGCTCGCGGAGGCACGGCGGCGACTGCTGTCCTCCGACGAGCGCATCGACATCATCGCGGAGCGCGTGGGCTACTCGGACCCCACGCACTTCATCCGGCTGTTCCGGCGCGCGGAAGGGGTGACGCCCGCGGCGTGGCGCAAGCAGCACCGGCTCACCGGAGCCACGGGGCTCGGCGCCTCCATCAGCGCGCAGTGACCGCGTCACGCAGGGAGGCTCAGGCTGGAAGCCCCCCTCCTCGGACGGCGCGTCCAAACCTGTCCGACTGCCGGACCCGTTTCCCAAGGTGGAGCCCGGCATGCTCCCCGGCGCTCCTTGGACGACGCGTCCAAACTGGTCCGACAGTCGGACCGGTTTCCCAAAGGGGAGCCCGGCATGCCCCCCGGCACTCTTCTCGCCATGTTTGCCAGGGTTGACGCTGAAACCCGGAGCGCCTCGCATGTCCGGCGGGGCTTGTGCATGGAGGCGCCCTGCTTGCGAAGGGCGCGCCCCACGCGCATCCGTCAGTGCGGCTTCTGCTTCTCCGGAGGAGGCTTCCCCGTCGCGGCCGTGTAGCGCCGGTCCGCGTCCTCCATCGCGAGGCCGTGGTTCATCATTGCCCCGGCCAGGCCGCCCGCGCTGGCCGCCATGAGCGCCGCCTGCATGCGCGTCGTCGTGTCCCCCGCCGCGAAGATGCCCGGCACGGACGTCTCCCCCACCCCGTTCACCTTCACGAAGCCCTGCTCATCCAGCGCGAGCCCCAGCCGGGTGACGAGTTCCGGTTGCCGCTGCGGCGGCGCGGAGAACATCACCCGCCTCGCCACACGCGCTCCATCCTCCAACTCCACCTCCTCCAGGTGGCCGTCCTTCCCGTGGAGCGCGCGGATCTTCCGCTCCTCCAGACGCAGGCCCACGTGGTGGAGCCGCTCGCGCTGTTCGGGCGACACCTCGAAGCTGCCGTGGGTGAAGACCGTGAGGTCCTGGGACCAGCCCTGCACCACGATGGCGTAGTCCAGGTACGCGGGATCCGTGGCCAGCACGCCGAAGGCCCCGTCTCGCACCTCCCAGCCGTGACAGAACGGACACTGGTAGATGCTGGTGCCCCACAGCTCCTTGTAGCCGGGGATGTCCAGCATGACGTCCACCATGCCCACCGCCACTAGGATGCGGCGGGCCTCCACCGTCGTGCCATCCCCCAGCGCCACGCGGAAGCCTCCGTCGTGCGGCTCCACGGAGCCCACCCGCGTGTCGCGCAGCTCCACGTTCGGATAGCGCTGGAGCTGCTCGCGGCTGATGCGCCGGAACTCCGGAGGCGGGATGCCGTCGCGCGAACCGAAGCCGTGCATGTGCGTCGCGGCCACGTTGCGCGGCGTGCCCGCATCACACAGCAGCACCGCCCTGCGCGCGCGGCCCAGGTTCAGCGCGGCGTTGAGCCCCGCGGGGCCGCCTCCCACGATGACGACGTCGTAAGCCATGGTCCTGCTCCCTTGCCTTGAGCGTGACCCCTCCGGCGAACGTGCCCAGGAGCGCCGCGCCCTGGAACGGGCGGCGTCGCGTGAGCGCAGACAGCGCGTCGTCCGGAGAAGTCCTGCGCCATTGAGTCCTGGCGGGAACCTAACGACTGGCGCAGGGCCTCACGAGAGCGGGGCTTTCGTTGGCATCGGCGGATCTTCCGGTCCGGTCCGTCGCCCTGCGCGCCTACTTCGCGACGGGCGAGGAGCCAGGCACCTGGAGCTGTGGCCGGTACGCCTCCGCCAGCCGCTCCACCTCGCCCGCCAGGCGCTCGCCTTCCGCCAGCAGCCGGGTCCGCAGCCGCTGCCGGTTGCCCAGCGTGAAGAACATCTCCAGGTCGTGACGGATGCCGTCCCAGCGCTCCGCGAAATACAGCGTGAAGAGCGCCAGTGGCACCAGGAGCACG
>SECN01000184.1 GCA_004173515.1 Myxococcaceae bacterium
CTCCAGGATGAAACCCAGGGGCGGGGGCAGGGCCGGGGGCAGCGTGGGGAGGAGCGGCAGCGGGTCCAACGCCTTGGATTTGAGTTGCCCCTGGGGCGTATAGGTGAGCAGGAAGCGGGTGCCCGCGGCGTCGGTGAAGCGGACCAGTTGATTGGTCTGGGGAGAGTACTCCCATTTCAGGGTCTTCCCATCCGGCTGGTATTGGACCGACGTGAGCAAGCCGTCCGCGGTGTAGGTGTACACCGTCTTGTCGGAGGGCTGCCCGCTCTTGGAGTGCTCCATCGACAGCAGGCGCCCGGTCTGGGGCTCATGGGTGCGGACGAGCGTGTGGTTCACCCCTGCGTCGGTGAACGTCGTCCGGGTGAGCGCGTTCCGAGCATCATACTCCTGGGTGAAGGGGGTGCCCGCCAGGTCCTTCCAGGACGTCAGATTGCCGTTGCCGTCGTAGGCGTAGGTTTCCGCCTGGCCCAGGGCCAGGGTGGTCTGGGTGAGGCGGTTGGCTGCGTCGTACTGGAAGGACTGACTCCTGGCGGAGGTCGTGTCGGTTCCCTTCACGAGCTTCCGGGTGGTGCCGGTGACGTTGCCAAAGAGGTCCTGGCTCTCCTCATGGATGACCTGGGTTCCATCCTTCGCCTGGACCTGGGTCCGCACCGCTCTGCCCACGGCATCCCGGGTGATGCGATGCGTGAGGGCATCTGGCTGGGCCTTGTTTCCCTGCTTCTTGAGGACCAGCTTGCCAAAGCTGTTGTAGCGCGTGAGAGTGATTTGGGAGGGCCCCGGCGTGGAGGAGACGAGTACCTCCAGGATCACCTCCTGCCTGTCGTTGAGAGTGAGCTTGCGGCTCAGGATGCCATTGAACGATTCGGACCGGATCAGGGCGCCTTCGTCGTAGGTGTAGGTGGTCTCATTGCCCAAGGCATCCGTGAGCCTGGCGAGCCGTCCTCGCTGGTCGTAGGCATGGGTCACCTTGGAGGCGTCGCCCAGGATTCCGGACTCACTGGTGAGACGACCGTATCCATCGTAGGTGCGGGCAGAGAGGGTCCGCGCGCCGTGGTTCGGCCCGGCGTTGTCGGTCTGACGGGTCACCAGGCCCAGGCTGTTGAATTCGGTCACGGTCTTGTAGCCGTTTGCCTGCTCCTCGGTGACGGTCCGCAAGGTGTCGTCATGAATCCACCGGGTGGTGGTATTCAGGGGATCGACCGTGGAGGTCCTGCGGCCCAAGTCATCATAGGTGTGGGTGGAGGTGTTTCCCCGTGCATCGGCTTCGGAAACGAGCAGGCCCAGGGTGGTATCGATTTCGCGGCTGACGCTGTTGCCGAGAGCGTCCTTCGCCGTGAGGGTGAGGCGATGCTCCGCCGTGTCGTAGCTGTAGGAAATCTCCTGGACTGAGAGCAGGCCGTTGCCCTGGGTGAGGTCTTTCAGTTCCTGCCGGGTGAGCCGCCCCTGGGCGTCATGAGCGAAGGTTGTACGCTGTGCGGGCTCAAAGACATCCTTCTTGACGAAGCCCACCTCGCTTTTTTCCACGAGGCTCCCCGCGGCGTTCAACGTCTGCAGCCTGCGGGTGACGACAGGATTTTTCTGGCTCTTCCGGTTGGGAAGCGCTCCTGTGGCGATGTAATCGCGAACGTCGTGTTGCGTCTCCAGCCCGAAGCGGGAGTCGTAGATGAAGGACTCTTCCTTCTCCAAATCGAAGAGGGGGGAGAACGCCATCCCGAAGCCCGTGTCCTGCTGCTTCGATGAGACGCCTTCCTTCGTCTTCGTGATCTGCCCCTGGCCATTGTAGGTGAAGGTCTTGACTTGGACGTGGACGGACTGGCGGGAACCAGATGTCTGGCGTTTGACCAGGCCGCGCGTCAGGATCTCCACCCGGCTGGGTTGCTGATAGTACGGAGGAAGCTGCTTGAGTGGGGGGAAGCGCCCGAAATCCCGCTGACCGGGATATCTGTACTGCGTCAGGGAAATCTGCCTCACGGGGCTGGTGCTCGTGCTCACCTTGGTCAACATCTCCAGGTGGAGATGATTGTACTGGTGGAGTGTACGCGTGATGCCGTCGTCAACGATGGTGGTGTATTCGTAATGGTATTTCCCGCTGCTCAGCAGGGAATCAACCAGTTCGCTCTTGAAGAAGAGGATGGGGTACCCGGTGTAGTTGTGCTTACCCGGGCCGTACGTGTAGGTCGTGGTTTGAGAAGCACCTTGGAAGGTCCGGGTGACCTTGGCGACGGTGTCCAGCTTCTCGTCGACCTTCTCGGGTCGCCTTGCCAGGATCGAACCATAGGTGAACTCAGTGATGAGTCCGCTGGGAGCCTCGATTTTGGAGAGCAGGCCCTTGACCGACAGGCCATCCGTGTGGGTGAACCGGGTTTCCCGTCCCGTGGGCCCCACGTAACGCTTCATACGAAGGACATTGCTGGTGGTGTAGAACTCGTAGCGGATGCTCCGCGGCACGCCTCCAGAGGGGTAGGTAATCTCTGTGGCGTTCTCCTCGTGGGTGAAGAAGAAGGTCTGCCCGTAGGAATCGACGATAGCTTCAAGGGTGGTGGTCCGGACGTCGACGTCCTCGGGGGCGTTGTAATAGTAGAGGACGTGATTGCCATGGGCATCCGCGGTGGCGATGAGCCGTCCCCCCTTGTCGAAGTACTGCCTCATGCCATTCAGGAAGCTGAGAATACTGAGGTACGTGCGCTCGTCGAAGGGGAGAGCCCTGGGCGCATCAAACGTCTCCAGACGCATGCTCTTCAAGGTGAAGTACTTGAGGCCTTGCGGCGACTTCGGATCCACGGTGTAGGTCGCGCCGCCGTTGATGACCAGCTGGCCCCCCACGATGTAGCTCAGGCGGTAGCGCCAGGGCGCGGGGAGACCGAGGATGCGGTGGTCCGTTCCCGGCAGGGGCTGCGAGTACTCGATGCCCAGGTCGACATCGAGGCCATTGAGGCCCGGCACCACGGGCGCGGCGATGACGAGGTGGACCCGTCCGTTGCGCAGGTTGACGTCACTGGTGAGCGGGTCGTGGAAGTTGTGGGAGGTGGAGAGCTCTCCCTCCCGCGGGGGCGCGGCTGTATCCATGGCGTCTGTCCTTGGTGATGGGGAGCCAAAGACTGACAGACGCCATCCGGCGGGGGGAAGCGTCCCCCGGGGCATCAGCCCCGAGGGCGAGACCTTGAGGGCGAGTTGTGCGAACCCGTCATGACAATCCTACGCACCACGCCGTTGAAATTTCCGTGATAGACGAAGTGCTTGCCATGGGTGAGCACCGTGCGCGGGTCTCCATTGCTGTCCTTCACGTTGTTCGCGGAGGAGTCCTTCCGGTGTTCAAGGAGTACAAGCAGCTCGTGCGTCAACGCGAACGCATCCGCTCTCAGCCCTTACCCTTCGGACGGCTCACCGTGTACATGACGATGTTGTGATCCGAGCCGCCGGTCGGGCCCGCTCTCACGTTCGTGACCTTGCACCCGTAGGACATCGCATAGTCGATCTTGCCGTGGCCGTGGCTCTCCACGCCGCCGTGGGTCTTCATGCCCGCCTGCTGCGCGATCCAGCCGGGCGACCACTTCCCCTTCGTCGACGCCGGCTCGTTCCAGTCGCCGCCGATGAGCAGGCCCTCATCAGGGTTCTTCGCGATCTTCCGCTGCGCGAAGCCGAGCAGCTTCTCGGAGAGCGACTTGTAGGTGCTCACGCGGTTCTTCGGCCCGACGGGCTCGCCGCCCTCCCAGTCGACCGACGGCGGCTGGTGCGCGGAGACCACCTGCAGCCAACCCGCGAGCTTGACCGCCGTGGCCGCCCGGGGCGGAGCATGGCCGCCGCGCACGGTGGTCCAGCCGCCACCCTCACCCTGGATGGACGTCTTCTGCCCCTGGAGCAGGCTGTCCTTCACGAGGATGCCCGTCTCGCCATGGTCCTTGGCCCCGGGGAAGGTCACCAGGTGGTAGCCGGGGATGTTCTCCAGGGCCTTGTGATAGCCGTTGATCTCCTGGAGCTGGACGAAGTCAAGCTTGTTCTTCTTGGCGAAGTCGCCCAGCCACGTCTTCACGTCCTGGGGGTTGCGGTCGCGCTCGACGTTGTAGGTCGCGCCCCTGAGCTGCGACGGCGTCTTGCCCTTGCTGTCGCTGGCCTGGGCGGTCGTGGTGCCTTCCGTGCCAGGGGTGGCGGTGGCGCTGACGCGCTTCAGCGATGGGTCCATCCGTTCGCCGACGCCCCCCTTCGGCTTCCCATCCCAGCCGTTGTCGCGCTTGAAGGCGACCACCGCCTTGGCGGTCTTGGCGTCGAAGCGGTCGTCGGCGGGACCCTTGAGGTCACCGGCCGACTTCAGGCGCTCCTCGACCTTCTGAACGCGGTTGCCAGTGGAGCCAACGTGGAGGGGACGGTGGGGATGGGCAGTGGTTCGCATGGTTTCCCTGATTCTCGCCCATCGAGAGGAAATGTTTCTTCGGCCTTGGAACCTCACGAGGCGTTGGCGGTAGAGCGCCGGCTCGAGCGCATCGTCGCCCCCGCCAGAAGCTGGAGCCCTTGTCCGCCACCAGCATCCGGGGTCGCTGCCGAGGACAGACGGCACCGGGATGTCGGATGGGCCGAAACAGGGGGCCCGAAAGCAAAACGGGCTGGAGACCTTGAGCTTGTGCCGCCGCATCTCGTCGATGGCGCGTCGCCTGGCGGTGGCCATGAGCCAGGCGCCCGGGTTTTCCGGCACGCCCGACACCGGCCACTTCTCCAGGGCGGCCACGAGCGCGTCCTGTGCCAGCTCCTCCGCCTGCCCCACGTCGCGCACCCTGCGCGCGAGCCCCGCGATGAGCCGCGTGGATTCAATCCGCCAGACCGCGTGGACCACGCGCTGTGATGGGGTGTTGTCCGTCACGGCGGCGGACTCAATCCCCTCTGTCATCCAGTGCAAACCCGGACGAAGGGGCATCGTCCGGGCGCTCACGCAGGGAGACAGCAGCGTCCGCCGCCCTGCCTGGCAGGCCGTCAGCAGGGCAGGGAGGTGTTGGCTGCCTGTGGGGGCCTGACAGTGCGCTCAGGCGCGGCCCGTGCTCCAGCCCGGGGCTCGGGCCCGCGAGGCGCGGCGGAAGTCCGCGGGCGTTACGCCCCGCCAGCGGCGGAAGGCCCGGTGGAACGCGCTCGGTTCGGAGAAGCCCAGCAGGAAGGACAGCTCTGCCAGGTCGATGTCCGTCCCGGACAGGTGCTCACACGCCACGTCGCAGCGCACCTCGCGCAGCAGCGTGACGAACGACGTGCGCGCCTCCGACAGCCGCCGCTGGAGGCCCCGTGCGCTGAGGCCCAGCGCCCTCGCCACCGCGTCCAGCGTGGGCTCATCACCCGTAAGCATGCGGCGCAACACCGCGCGCACCTGGCCCACGACGTCGTCCGTCCCGCGCTCCTTCAGCAGCGCCTCCGCGCGCGGCCCCAGCAGGCCCGCCAGCTCCGGGCTGCTGCTCACCAGCGGACGCGCCAGGTCCAGCGCGGAGAGCACCAGCACGTCCTGCGGTTGCCGGTAGCTCACCGTGACGCCCAGGAACGCCTCGCTGCGCCCCCGGTGCGCCACGGGGGGCCCGCGCCGCTCCACGCGCAGGGGCACCACCTGGGTGCCCGTCATCCGCCGGCTGAAGGCCACCAGGAAGGTGAACTCCAGCTCCGCGCGGAAGGCCGCGGACGCGTGGTCCGGACGCCCCAGGTGCATGCGGATGCGGGCGCCCTCGCGGGTGCGCGTGAGCTCCAGCGTGTCCGACGAGAAGAGCCGCTTGTAGCGCTCCAGGCGGGCCAGCGCGGTGCCCAGGTCCGGCGCCGCCATGGCCGCGAGCCCCACCACCCCGAACAACTCCGGGCGCAGCCGCGCGGTCGCGGTGAGCACGAACGACGGGTCCTTCACGGCCAGCAGCGCGGAGTCCAGCAATGCATCCGACTGCGCCAGCGTGAAGCGCTCCGCCGCGGACGCCACGCCCACCCGCCGCGCGAGCGCATCCACGTCTACGCCCGCCTCCCGCAGGGAGACGCAGAGGGAGCGGGGCAGCTGCACCAGCGTCTGGGACTTCGGTGGCATCGCGGGTCAACTCCCTGGCGTCCGGGGTCAGTCGCTGGCGCCGTGCCCGGTGCTAACCCTGGGACTCGCACGCGCCGCCCACGGCGCCACGCCTGGAGCAACCTATCATGGCACCCATCGCACTCGTCACGGGCACGTCCACCGGCATCGGCCTGAGCACGGCCGTCCTCCTGGCGCACCAGGGCTTCGAGGTCGTCGCCACGCTGCGCGACAGCACCCGCGCGGAGGCACTCAAGGCCCGCGCCGCCGCGGAAGGCGTGCGACTCCACGTCCGCACCCTGGACGTGTCCAGCGACGCCTCCGTCCAGGGCTGCGTGAAGGACGTCCTCCAGGCCCACGGCCGCATCGACCTGCTGGTGAACAACGCGGGCGCCGGCTACCTGGGCACGCTGGAGCAGACCTCCGAGGAGGCCCTGCGGCGCACGATGGAGGTCAACTTCTTCGGGGTGTGGCGCGTGACGCAGGCGGTGTTCGCCGCCATGCGGGAGCAGGGCTCGGGGCGCATCATCTCCGTGAGCAGCATCGGCGGGCTCGTGGGCCAGCCCTTCAACGACGCCTACTGCGCGGCGAAGTTCGCGGTGGAGGGCTTCATGGAGGCGCTCGCGCCGGTGGCGGCGCGGCTGGGCATCCACGTCTCGCTGGTGGAGCCGGGGCCGGTGAGCACCGAGTTCGTCAACAACGTGCTCAGCACGGGCAACGGCACGCAGGGCAGCGGGCCAGAGGTGTATCGCAACCTGCTCGCCGCCTACATGCAGCAGTCCTCGAAGCTGTACGCGGGCGGAAGCCAGTCCGCGGACGACGTCGCGAAGATCATCATCGAGGCCGCCACCGCCCAGGCGCCCCACTTGCGCTACATCACCTCCGACGCCATGCGCGCCTTCTTCGCGCTCAAGGCGCAGGACGCGACGGGCGACGCGCTGCTCCAGCAGATGGGCCAGCGCCTCACCTGAGCCCCCCGACGCACAGCGACCCCGGAAACCCCTCCACCGGGCTTCCGGGGCCACCTTGTTCACGTCACACCCGCGCTTCAGCGAAGGACGCGGGGACCGCGTCGGGCACCGGCTCGTACGCCCCCAGGCGCATGATGGCCTGGGCGCGTCCCAGCGTGCGGCCTCGCAGCGCCGTCACGTAGCCAAAGAGGCGCGCCATGGGCACGCGCGCGGACACGCTCCGCGACGTCCCCTCCGCCTCCATCCCAACACCCTCCCCCGCCGCGCCGACAGGTCCCCCAGCACCTCGCCCAGGAACGCCTCCGGCGTGGTGACCTCCACGTCCATCACCGGCTCCAACCCCTGGATGCCCGCGCGCTTCGCGGCCTCCTGGAGCGCCATCGAACCCGCGATGGCGAACGCCTAGGGGGTGGAGTCCTTCACGTGCGTGTCTCCATCCACCAGCCGCACCTCCACGTCCACCAGCGGCACGCCGTCGCGCAGGCCTCGCGCCAACGCCCTGGCCACGCCCTTGTCGATCGCCGGAATCAGCTCCCGGGGAATGGTGCCGCCCTTGGTGTCGTCCACGAAGACGAACCCCGCGCCTCGCGGCGCCGGCCCCACGTCCAGCACCCCGCGGGCGTACTGTCCGGGCCCGCCCGACTGGCGGACGTGGCGGTACTCCTGGCGCACCGCGCGCCGGAGCGTGTCGCGGTACGCCACCTTCGGCTGTCCCACGCGCGCCTCCACCCCGAACTCCGTCTTCAACCGGCCACGCGAGCAGGACTTGAACGGGTCCTTCCCGCTCCGGCGCGTCGCCCTTGGCCGGGCTCCGACCCGGCGTATGCTACGGATCTCCCCCGCAGCACGAGGATCCACACATGCCCATCGTTCGTCTTTCGCTTCCGCTCGCCGCCACTGCGCTGCTCGCGTCGTCGTCCGCGCTGGCCTGCGACTTCAACCTGCTCGAAGAGCCCGCGGTGAAATGGGATACCTGCGGCGCCCTGCGTTTCGCCGACGACGCTGAAGAGGCCTACGGCGAAGGCTTCAAGCTCGCCTTCGACAAGGAGAGCTTCGACAAGTACTACGCGAACATCCAGAAGACGACCGAGGTGGGTGACCTCAACCGCGACACGCACGACCCCGATTCGTACTGCGACGATGGGTTCTCGTGGCTGGGCGTCGGCCCGTTCGACCGCAGCTCCGGCAACTGGATCACCCACATTCTCTCGGGCAAGGGCAACTCCGACGATGACGTGCAGTTTCTCGCGAAGAAGGCCCACGACGAGTACATCTCGAAGGTGCGCGGCATCACCTGTCGCATGAACCCCAAGGGCAAGCAGCCCGAGCTCAAGCTCGAGGGCACCACGCTGGTCATCGAGGTCGTGCCGCGCAAGTGCAGCAAGAAGAAGGGGTGCGACGAGAACCAGGGCCGCAATGCCTCGCTCGGTGACTTCCATGCGTACGTCTACTGGACGTGGATGTCGCCGTTCTTCGCGGACCACCTGCCCGCGTACAAGAAGGCGGCGCAGGTGATCAAGAAGAAGTACCCGACCGTGCCGCTGCCCTGAGCCCTCCGGAGCCGTCAAACCCGGGGCGCCCCTCGACGCGGGGGGCGCGCTGGCGGTGGAGTACGCGCGCAAGGGCGTCACGGTGAACTGCGTGAACCCGGGCAGGGGGCGAAGTCGGCGGCGAGCCGGATGCTGGAGGAGCCGAAGCCAGAGGCCCAAAATGAAAACGGGCTGGAGACCTTGAGATCTCCAGCCCGCTTCACTGATGGTCGGGGAGACAGGATTTGAACCTGCGACCCCTTGGTCCCGAACCAAGTGCTCTACCAGGCTGAGCCACTCCCCGATATCCGGTGCTGCGCCAGGAACTGCCCTTCGGGCCCGGCGAAGCGGAGGCGGATCTATCCGAGCCGCTTTCCTGAGTCAACGCCCTCTTTCACCCGCCCCTTCCCCCTCGGTCCTGCCCCTGCCGCTCCCCCGACTGTTGTCCTACCTACCCTTCAGGACGGGACAATGTTCACCCGCTTCACAAGATCCAGACCTTCCTGTACTTCCAAGGAGTAACACGTTGCTCCGCCCCTGTTCCCCCACAGAGGACCATGACGCCCCCGACCGTCCTCATCTCCGATGATGAACCCCTCCTGGTCTCCGCCCTCGTGCGGGAGGCCAAGCGCTCCGGCCTCGTGTGCATCTCCGACACGACCTCCGAGCGCGTGCTGGAGCTGGCCCGCCTCCATCAGCCCGCAGTCATCATCCTGGATCTGAACCAGCACCAGGACGGCCGGGACCTGCTCGCGCAGCTCAAGAAGGACCCCACCACCCGCGACTGCAAGGTCATCATCCTGAGCGGCGTGGAGGACCAGTTCACCCGCCACGTGTGCTTCGAGCTGGGCGCGGACGACTACGAAGTGAAGCCGTGCGACCCCACCTTCATGACCCGCATCGCCCGGCTGGCCGCCGCCGTCGCCCACACCCGCGCCGCCTAGCTCAGGGCCGCAGTGACTGGATGGCCTTCGCGTAGTCCTTCGAGCCGAACACGTAGCTGCCCGCCACCAGCACCGTCGCCCCCGCGGCCACCACGCGCTTCGCCGTCTCCGCGTTGATGCCGCCGTCCACCTCGATGTCCACGTCCAGCCCCCGCGCGTCCAGCATCGCGCGCAGCCGGCGGACCTTCTCCACGGTGGACTCGATGAACGACTGCCCCCCGAAGCCCGGGTTCACGCTCATCAGCAGCACCATGTCCACGTCCCCCAGCACCTCTTCAATCGCCACCAGCGGCGTGCCCGGGTTCAACACCACCGCCGGCTTCGCCCCCGCGTGGCGGATCTGCTGAAGCGTCCGGTGCAGGTGCGGGCTTGCCTCCTGGTGCACCGTCAGCACGTCCGCCCCCGCCTTCGCGAAGGCCTCCACGTACCTCTCCGGCTCGACAATCATCAGGTGGACGTCCAACGGCTTCGTCGCCACCCGTTTGATCGCCTCCACAATCACGGGACCCAGCGTGATGTTGGGGACGAACCTGCCATCCATGACATCCACGTGAATCCAGTCCGCTCCGGCGGCCTCGATGGCGCGGACCTCTTCGGCCAGACGGCTGAAATCACAGGACAACAGCGACGGGGAGATGCGGACAGGGCGGCTCATGCCCGCGCTTCATAGTCGCTTCCGGACGGCCACGGTACCTCCGCCCGGTTGGAGAGAAGGCTGGCGGACACCGGTGGACCTGATGGGTGGGGGGGCCGGGCGGGCACCGCACCGCGCGTGCTACAACCTGAGGCGCAACGCGGCCGTCCGCCGCATCCCACGGAGCCCGCCTCGGTGCTTCCCCAGTCCGTGCCCGCCTCCCCCAACCTGTCCCGCCGGCTCGCCAAGCTGACCTCCATCCTGGATGTCGCCAAGGCGATGAGCGCCGAGCGGGACCTCGACCTGTTGCTGCCCCTCATCCTCTATGAGGCCAGCAAGGTCGTGGAGTCGGACCGCTGCTCGCTCTTCATCCTGGACCGCGAGCGCGAGGAGCTGTGGAGCAAGGTCGCCCAGGGCTCCAAGAATGAAATCCGCCTGCCCATGGGCAGCGGCATCGCCGGCCAGGTCGCGCAGACGGGCGCCGTCATCAACATCCCGGACGCCTACGCCGACTCGCGCTTCAACAGCAGCTTCGACATCTCCAGCGGCTACCGCACGCACACCATCCTCTGCGTCCCCATGCGCGACGCCAACGGGGACGTCACCGGCGTCATCCAGGCCCTCAACAAGCGCGGCGGGATTGTCTTCGACGCCGAGGACGAGGAGCTGCTGCTCGCCCTGGGCGCCCAGGCCGCGGGCGCCATCGAGAACGCCCTGCTGCATGAGGAGATCAACCGCCTCTTCGAGGGCTTCGTCTCCGCGTCCGTCGTCGCCATCGAAGCGCGCGACCCCACCACCGCGGGCCACTCCGGCCGCGTCGCCGACCTCACCGTGTCCCTGGCCCAGGCGCTGGAGCACCACACCACCGGCCCCTATGCCCAGATGAGATTCTCCGCCGTGGAGCTGCAGGAGCTGCGATACGCGTCGCTGCTGCACGACTTCGGCAAGGTGGGCGTGCGCGAGAACGTGCTCGTGAAGGCGGAGAAGCTCTACCCGCATGAGCTGGACAGCCTGCGCGCACGCTTCCAGCTCGCCCGTAAAGACTTGCAGTTGCAGAGCTCCCGCCGAAGGCTCGCCTCCGTGGAGGCGCGGGGCCTGTCCGAGCTGCCCGCCATCCACCTGGAAGAGGACGCGCGGCTGGCCACCGAGCTGGCCCAGTTGGATGAGGTGATGGGCTTCCTGCTCACCTGCAACAAGCCCACGGTGCTGGCGCAGGGCAACTTCGAGCGCCTGCTGGAGCTGGGCAAGCTCACGTTCACCGACGCGCACGACCATGGACAACCGCTGCTGTTGCCCACGGAGATCCAATCCCTCTCCATCACCCGCGGCACGCTCTCACCGGAGGAGCGCCGGGAGATCGAGAGCCACGTCGACCACACGTACCGCTTCCTGTCGCAGATTCCCTGGACGCGCGCGCTGCGCCGCGTGCCGGAGATCGCCTACGCGCACCATGAGAAGCTGGACGGCACGGGCTACCCGCGCGCCATCCCGGACACGACCATCCCCGTGCAGTCCCGGATGATGTCCATCTGCGACATCTACGACGCGCTCACCGCGAGCGACCGGCCCTACAAGAAGGCCGTGCCGCACACGCTCGCGCTCGACATCCTCAAGAAGGAGGCGGGCTCCGGTCAGCTGGACGCGGAGCTCTTCACCATCTTCGTCGGGGCGGAGATTCCCAGCCGGGCGCTCAAGAAGCGCCCGGCGTAGAGGCCAGACTCAGGCGCTGATGGTGTGCAGCCGGAGGCTGTTGATCTTCCCCGGCTGTCCCACCGGCGCTCCGAACACCACCACGATGCGGTCCCCCCGGCGCGCGAGGCCGCGGGACACCAGCTCCTCGTCCACGCGGCGCAGCATGGTCTCCGTCTCCTGGATGGGCTCCAGCACGCGCGGCACCACGCCCCAGAGCAGCGACAGGCGGCGGCGCACTTCCTGGTTCGGGCTGAACGCGACGATGGGCACCGTGGGCCGGTAGTGCGCGAGCAGCCGCGCCGTCACGCCCGACAGGGTGAAGGCCGCGATGAGCGTGGCACCGCTCGCCTTCGCCGCCTCGCACGCCACGCGCGCGATGACGTCCGGGAAGTGCAGGGGCAGGCCCAGCGGCGCCTCGATGCTGCGCGGCAGGTACTGCGCGCGCACGGAGGACTCGGCCGCCAGGATGATGCGCTCCATCATGTTCACGGAGTCGAGCGGGAACTTGCCGCTCGCCGTCTCACCCGAGAGCATCAGCGCGTCCGCGCCGTCATACACGGCGTTGGCCACGTCGCTGGCCTCCGCGCGCGTGGGACGCGGGTTGTCGATCATCGAGTTCCAGGTCGCCTCGGGCCACCATCACGCCGTCCGTCTTGTCGAGGATGGCGTCCAGGCGCGCGATGGCCTCCGGCTTCTCCAGCTTGGAGATGATGGGCACCGTGCGGCCCACCTCCGCCATGGCCTGACGGGCCGCGTCCAGGTCCGACGGCTGGCGCACGAAGGACAGCGCGATGTAGTCCACGCCCGCCTTGAGGCCGAAGACGAGGTCCTCGCGGTCCTTGGGGGTGAGTGCGTCCGCGCGCACCGCCACGCCGGGCAGGTTGATGCCCTTGTTGTTCTTCAGCGTGCCGCCGTGGATGACTTCCGTCTTGATGAGCTGCTTCTTGTCCGTCTCCACGACGCGCAGTTCCAGCAGGCCGTCGTCCAGGAGGATGCGGTCGCCCGGGTTCACGTCCGCCGCCAGGTGCGGGTACGTGGTGGACACGATTTCATCCGTGCCCTTCACCGTTTCGTCGGTGGTGATGTGGAAGGTCGCGCCGTGCTTCAGCTCCGTGCTGCCCGTGACGAAGCGGCCGGTGCGGATCTTCGGACCCTGCAGGTCGCCGAGGATGCCCACCGCCTTGCGGACCTTCAGCGAGGCCGCGCGCAGCATGTCGATGTTCGCCTGATGCTGCTCGTGGCTGCCGTGGGAGAAGTTGAGCCGGGCCACGTCCATGCCGGCCTCCAGCAGCGCTTCCAACATCTCCGGGGTCTGACTGGCGGGACCGAGGGTGCAGACAATCTTTGCTCGTCGCATAGGTGCGCGAACATCCGGCTCCACCGCGTTTCGGTCAAGCACGCACAAGACGTGCTCGGTCAGGTAAACCAGTAAATGTCCAGGCCGCTCGGCGGGAGTTCAACCGCGCAGCAGCGTGCCCAGATTTTCGCGCTCCCAACGCAGCGCGGCGCCGTAGTGCGGGTACGTCCGCTCACGCTCACGGAAGGCGCGCGGATGGTGCACGCGCCTGCCCATCCGGCCGCTGCTGGGGAACAGCTGGTGGAGCATCTCGTGGAAGACGATGAACTCCACGAAGAAGGCGGGCACCTCCGGCCTGTCCAGCGCGGGGTGGATGCGGATCTCCCGGGTCTGGTGGTCGTAGACGCCCAGGCGGATGGACTTGCGCCGGCGACGCGGCGGCATGCGCCCCCAGCCGATGCGCGCCTGGATGCCGTTCTGGAAGTAGATCTCATTGACGCCGTTGTAGAGCGCCCGCAGGTCGAAGCAGCGGCCGAGCGGATTGAGCTCCGCGTCGGATTCGCGGCGGAGCTGGCGGATGAGTGGCTGCTGGCCCCGGATGTATTCGTCCAGGAGCTGGCCCGCGTTGCGGTGTCCCCGGCCCGCGTAGTCCGCCACCGCGCGCACCACGGACTCCGGCGCGTCCAGGAACATGTGGTGCAGCCGCAACTGGAGCACCTGCGAGCCCCGGCGGAAGGACACCATGGTGGAGCGGTTGTCCGTCACCGTTCCGCGGTCGAGCCACGCGGGAACAGGGACATCTGGCGGAAGGCTTCGGGGGTCACGCGGAGGGCATCGTACCCGGCACTTCCCCGGACTCAAGGCCGGGGGTTGGACGCCCGTCTGCCCGTCGACCACGCCCACACCCGGCGCGTGACACGTCGGGTCGGAGCCACCCCCCGGCGCGGCCCGAGGGCGCCGCGACATTTCGTGGGCGCCGCATGCTCCGTAAGCCCGAAGACGCGGGGCTCGCCCCTCAGGGCAACGGGGGCTGCTCTCCGTGGCGGGACTTGAGCAGGCGCTCCAGCCGCTCCGGCTCCATGCGCACGACGAAGGTCTTCTCCCTCGCGTACGTCACCTGCCCGGGGGGAGCGCCCTTGAGCTTGCGCACGAACTTCACCGGCATGTAGCTGACCTCGCCGCGCGGTTCACCCTTCGCCCCCGAGTGGTGCAGCGCCAGGTGCGCCGCGTCCAGCAGCACCTCCTGCGCCACCTCGCCGTTCTTCTCCAGCGGCACCACCACGTGGCTGCCCGGCAGGCCCCGGGCGTGCAGCCAGATGTGCCAGGGCCTCGCCACCTTGAAGGTGAGCGCGTCGTTGTCCTCCGCGCCCCGCCCCACCCAGATGCGCGCGCCGCCGTGGCCCACGTACTCCTTGAAGGGCAGCCCCTCCTTCGGGCCTTCCTCCCCTTGGGTCACCTGGAGGACCTCCACCTGCGCGAGCAGCGCGGCGCCGTCCATGGCCTCAATCTGCTGGAGCGCCACCTGCGCGTGCGCCACCTCCCGCGACAGCTCCGCCTCGCGGTGGCGCGCGGTCTCCACGCCGCGCAGCAGGCGCCGGTACTGGTGGAAGTGCCAGTCCGTCTCCTCCTTGGGGGTGCGCTTCGGGTCCAGCTTCACCTGGACCTCCTCCACGCCGGACTCCGTATAGGAGGTGAGCGTCACCTGCGACGCGCCCCGCTTGAGCCGGTGCAGGTTCTGCGCGAGCAGCTCGCCCACCTCGCGGTGCTTCTCCGCCTCCGGGCCCCGGGCCGCTTCGGCGCGCACCTTCTCCAGCGTCCGGGAGGAGCGCTTCAGCCGCGCCCGGTACGGCTGCGCGAGCCGGCGGCGGATGGTGTCCGCGCGGCTGGTGCGGTCCTTCTGCCCGAGCACCCTTTCGGCGGCCTGCAACTTTGGAAGGACGTCCCCCTCCTGCGGCTCCAGGCGCGAGGGCTGCGCGCGGCCCTTCGCGAGCGCCTCGTCGGACACGGGCTCCGGCGGCGTCCATGCGGCGCCCGCGTAGAGGTTGCGCCGCGAGCCGAAGCCCTCACCGGAGAGCATCAACACCCGGTGGTTGTCGCTCAGGAGGAGCAGCCCCCCGGGGGAGCCCAGCTCCAGCACCAGCAGGCGGCGCACGCCCTCGCGATCAAACTCCAGCACCACCGTGCGGTTCGGCTCCAGGTAGCGCGCGCCCTGGAGCTTGAAGCCGGTGAGCTCCTGGCGCAGCCAGCGCTGGAAGGGGGCGGGCTCACCCGGCGTGGGGAAGCGGTCCTCCGCGACGGACAGGCGGGACAGCTCGCCTTCCGAACACAGGCACAGGACCACCGAGCGGCCCGGGACGCGCAGCTCCACGTAGGCCAGGCGGGGCAGCGGGCACCACGCCTTCTGGGCCACCGCGCCCACCAGCCGGGACGCTACCTCCGCCACGACCTCTTCGAACTCCACCGGACGCAGCGACATGGGGCCCCTCCCGGAGGGGCGGAGGGGGAGAACCCCAGCCCGCAAAAAGAAAAACGGCCCGGCGGGTTTCGCCGAGCCGCTCATTGGACGTCAACCGACGTCCGTCATGACACGAAACTTCAGGACTGCGGGGCCTCGGGGGCGGGAGCCGCCGGCTTGCTGCTCTTGCGCTTCGCGGGAGCCCGCTTGGCCGCCTTCTTCGCGGTGGTCTTCTTCGCGGTGGCCTTCTTGGCCGCCTTGCGAGGAGCAGCGGCCGTCTTGCGGGCCGTCTTCTTCGTCGCGGTCTTCTTCGCCGTCGCCTTCTTCGCGGGCGCCTTCTTCGCGGTCTTCTTCTTCGCGGCCATCGGAATCCTCCGTTCAGGTTGAGGCCCGCGGTGACGCGAGCCCTGCACCCACTTTGGACTGAACGTGAGTGCTTGAGATGAATGGTACGGGCGACATGCCAGTGTGTCAACGCATGGTGATGTATTGCAGTGCGCGGCGAGGCCGATTTCTAGGCGTCGGGCGCTTCCAACCGTTCGTGGCGGTCACTTCGGGGGGTGGAGCGCGTCTCGTGCGGAGGCCAATTTCCGGCTCCGGACGCATTCCGAGGGTCCGGGCCGCGGGCCTGAGTGTCCGCTGTCGCGCATCCGCGCGCGGTCCTCGCGTCGCTTCCCGTCGTTGAGGCGTCGGCCTACGGTGCGCGCCCGCATGAGCACCGCGCCACTGACCTTCCCCGCGTCCTTCACCTTCGGCGTCGCCACGTCCTCGTACCAGGTGGAGGGCGGCATCGAGAACGACTGGGCCCAGTGGGAGCGGCTGGGGAAGTTGAAGGAGCCCCACGTCCGCTGCGGCCGCGCGGTGGACCACTGGCACCGCTACGAGGAGGACTACGGCCTGGCGAAGGCGGTGGGGGCCACGGCGTTCCGCCTGTCGCTGGAGTGGGCGCGCATCGAGCCCGAGCGCGGCCGGTTCGACGCTCAGGCGCTGGAGGCGTACCGCGAGCGGCTCCTGCGCCTGCGTGCGCACGGGCTGCGGCCGGTGGTGACGCTGCATCACTTCACCCACCCCACGTGGTTCCACGCGGCCACGCCCTGGCACCTTCCGGAGAGCCTGGAGGCCTTCCGCCAGTACGTGCGCCGGTGCGCGCCCTTGTTGGAGGGGTTGGACGCGCTCGTCATCTCCTTCAACGAACCGATGGTGCTTTTGTTGGGCGGCTACCTCCAGGGCCTGATGCCTCCGGGCATCACCGACGGGGCGAAGACGATGGCGGCGCTGGAGAACCTGGTGCGCGCGCATGCCATCGCCCGGGAGGAGCTGGGTCAGCGCCTGGGCCGGGTGGAGCTGGGCATCTCCCAGAACATGCTGTCGTTCGCGCCGGACCGCTGGTGGCATCCGCTGGACCGCTCGCTGGTGAGGCTGGCGGCCCCGGCCTACAACCACGCGTTCCACGAGGCGCTGTCCTCGGGCCACCTGCGGGTCTTCATGCCCGGCGTCGCGTCCACGGACGTGCGCATCCCGGAGGCGCGCGACTCGGTGGAGTTCGTGGGCGTCAACTACTACACGCGCGCCCACCTGCGCTTCATGCCGCGCCCGCCCTTCATCGACTTCAAGTACCGGGACCCGGAGAAGCGCGGGCTCACCGACATCGGCTGGGAGCAGCGTCCGGAGGGCTTCGGCCAGTTGCTCCAGGAGGTGAAGCGCTACGGCAAGCCGGTGTGGGTGACGGAGAACGGCATCGACGACAGGAAGGGCACCGTGCGGCCGGAATACCTCCACGCGCACCTGAAGCAGGTGCTGGAGGCGCGAGCGTCCGGGGTGGACATCCAGGGCTACCTCTATTGGAGCCTCCTGGACAACTTCGAGTGGCTGGAGGGCTGGGGCCCGCGCTTCGGCCTGTACCACGTCGACTTCGATACGCTGGAGCGCCGGCCCACCCCGGCCTGTGACTACTTCCGCACCGTGGCCACCGGGCGCGTGCTGGTGCCGCCTTCCGAAGCGGGCGCCGCTCAGCCCAGCGCGGCCCGGTAGTCCACCTCCGGCTCCTCCAGGGGGGCCGTGGGGTCGGTGTCCGCGCCCGCGAAGAAGCGCCGGACGCTGTCCTCCACGGCCTGGGGCGAATCCAACTGGTTCACCTCCGAGCGGAAGTGCGCCGCGCCCTTGAGGCCGTGCGCGTACCACGCCAGGTGCCGGCGGAAGGAGCGCACCGCGCCCACGGGGTCCCCGAAGAACTCCGCGTGGGCCCGGGCGTGCTCCAGCACCAGCGCGCAGCGTTCCTCGGGGGTCGCCGGAGGTCCGCCGGTCAGCTCCCGGAAGAGCCACGGGTTGCCCAGGGCGCCCCGGCCAATCATCACGAAGTCGCAGCCGGTGGCATCCAGCATCCGGTGGGCGTCCGCCACCGTCTTCACGTCCCCGTTGCCCATGATGGGCAGCTCCGGGAAGTGGCGCTTCAGGGACGCGATGTGGGACCAGTCCGCCTGGCCCGAGTAGCCCTGGGCCCGGGTGCGCGCGTGGATGGCGAGCCCCGCGCACCCGGCTTCCTGGAGGGCCTCCGCCATCTGGAGGTAGTTGAGGCTCTGCGCGTCCCAGCCCGAGCGGATTTTGCAGGTGACGGGCAGGCCGGTGGCGTCGCGGATGGCCCGGACGACGGCGGCGGCGCGGGGCACGTCGCACAAGAGGCCGCTGCCGGCGCCGTTGCGCACCACCTTCTTCACCGGGCAGCCCATGTTGATGTCGATGAGCTGCGCGCCCGCGTCCTGGCCCACCTTCGCCGCCAGCGCCATGGCCTCCGGTTCGCCGCCGAAGATCTGGAGCGAATAGGGCTTCTCCACCTGGGCGTCGTAGCGCAGGTACTTGAGCGTGCGCTGGTTCTGGCGCATCAGGCCCTGGGCGCTGACGAGCTCCGTGGGGCACAGGGCGGCGCCCAGCCGGAACGCGATGACGCGGAAGGGGCGCTCGCTCACGCCCGCCATGGGCGCGAGGATGTAGGGGTTGGGGAGCGTGTAGGGACCCAGCTTCAGCATGGCGGCGACACCCTATAGAGCTTTGGGCCCTGGCGGGACGGGAACAGAAGGACGCGCGAGGGGCACAACGGCCCTGCGCGGGTGGGGGTCAACGATTAAGGTCCCTTCCCATGTTCCGTTTCAGGCTCGGGAGCGTCCCCGTCCATGTCCACATGAGTCACCTGCTGTTCTCCGCGGTGCTCGCCTACAACTCCCTGCCGGTGCAGGGCAGGAGTTCGAGCGCCGGGTGGCTGGGGGACCGACTGACCGACCCGGGCTCGCCGGGCTACGGCGGCGCGGTGGTGGCCTACATCCTGGCGTGGATGGTCATCGTCTTCGTCTCCGTGCTCATCCACGAGATGGGGCACGCGGTGGCGTTCCGCTTCTTCGGTTACCAGCCGAGCGTGGACCTGGTCTTCATGGGCGGCGTCACCCGGCCCAACACGGATTCGCCCCTACCCTGGCACAAGGACGTGGTCAGCAGCTTCGCGGGACCCCTGGCCGGGCTGACGCTGGGCGTCCTGTGCTGGGCGGTGCTCCTCCAGGTGCGGGGCCGCTCGGAGATGGCGGACTTCTTCCTGGGCAACTTCTTCTTCGCCAACATGTGGTGGGCGGTGCTGAACCTGCTGCCCGTCCCCCCGCTGGACGGCGGCCACATCAGCACGGCGATCGCCACGCGGATGTTCGGGCGCCGGGGCTTCATCGTGTCCCATGTCCTGGCCCTGGGCCTGTGCGTGGGCCTGGTGCTGCTGAGCATCAAGGCCGGCTCCCTCATCACGGGTGTCCTCTTCGCCATGTTCGGCTTCCAGTCGTTCCGCGTGCTGGCGGACGTGATGCGCGCGCGCAGCGAGGACAAGGAGGCCGAAGGCCCCAGGGCCCAGGGGCTGCGCGAGGCCCAGCAGGCCCTGCGCGAGGACCGGCTGGACGATGCGTGGCGGCTGGGCCAGAAGCTGCTGGAGGGCGAGGGCCTGTCCGCGAGTCTCACCAGCCGGACGCACTACCTGCTGGGTTGGGTGGCGCTGAAGCAGGGGCAGGGTCGGCCCGCGCTGGACCACTTCTCCCAGGTGCAGGGCCAGCCGGTGGAGATGCACGCGGTGGCGGCGGCCTTCTCGCTGGTGGGCGACGACGCCCGGGCGGTGGGCTACTGGAAGCAGGC
>SECN01000185.1 GCA_004173515.1 Myxococcaceae bacterium
TTCATCCACCCGAGGCGCTCCAGCGGGTAGCTCGCATCCAGCGGCACGTACACGCCTCCCGCCTTCAGGATGCCCAGCACGCTCACCACCAACTCCACCGAGCGCTCCACGCACAGGCCCACTCGCACCTCGGGCCCCACGCCCATCCCCTTCAGGTGGTGCGCCAGTTGGTTCGCCCGCTGATTGAGCTGGGCATACGTCAGCCGCTGCGCCCCGTACTCCACCGCCACCGCGTCCGGCGTCTTCAACACCTGCGCTTCAAAGAGGGCCGGCAGGCTGGCGTCACGCGGGTACTCCACCGCCGTGCCGCTCCACTCCCGCACCAACCGCTGCTGCTCCTCCGGCCCCATCAACGGCAGTTCAAGCAACCGCTTCTCCGGCGCCCTCACCGCTTCTTCGAGCAACACGCGCAAGTGCCCCAACAGGCGCTGCACGGTCCCGTCTTCATACAGGTCGCTGTTGTAGTTCACCGCCGCCACCACTCCGTGCGGCACCTCCTCCACCACCAGCGACAGGTCGAACTTCGACGTCGTCCCCTCCGACTCCACTCCCGCGAGTCGCAGTCCCCGCGCCAGCTTCACCTCCGTCACGGGCGTGTTCTGCAACGTCAATGTCACCTGGAACAGCGGGCTGCGGCTCAAGTCACGCTCCGGCCGCAGCTCCTCCACCAGCTTTTCGAAAGGGACCTCCTGGTGGGCGTAGGCGCCCAGCGTCACCTCGCGCGTCTGCGCCAACAGCTCCCGGAAGCTCTGCCCGGGCGTCAGCTTCGCTCGCAGCACCAGCATGTTCGCGAAGAAGCCGATCAGCCCTTCCGTCTCTCCCTGCGTGCGCCCCGCGATGGGCGCGCCCACGCTCACGTCGTCCTGCCCCGCGTAGCGCGACAGCACCGTCTGGAATGCCGCCAGCAACACCATGAACGGCGTCGCGCGCTCACGCCGGCCCAGCAGCTCCAGGTCGCGCCACAGCGCTTTGGGCCACAGCACGTGCCGCAGCGCTCCGCGATACGTCTGCACCGCCGGGCGCGGCTTGTTCGTGGGCAATTCCAGCGCGGCCGGGGCTCCCTCCAACCGCTGCTTCCAGTAGTCGAGCTGCGCCGCGAGCACTTCGCCCTTCAGCCACTCGCGCTGCCACACCGCGTAGTCCGGGTACTGCACGGGCAGCTCCGGCAGCAGCGCCGGACGCCCCAGCGAAAAGGCCTCGTAGAGCGCGGCCACTTCGCGGACGAGGACGTTCATCGACCAGCCGTCCGACACGATGTGGTGCATCATCAGCACCAACACGTGCTCCTGCTTCCCGAGCCGCAGCAGGGAGGTCCGCAGCAGCGGCCCCTTCTCCAGATCGAACGGGCGGATCGCCTCCGCCTCCGCGCGACGACGGGCCTCCTGCTCACGCTCGGCTCCGGGCAGGTGCTCCAGGTCCACCCGCTCCAGTTCGACCCGACCCGCCGGGGAGATGACCTGCACGGGCAGGCCGCCCTCGGAGCGGAACGTCGTCCGCAGGGATTCATGACGGCGCACCAGCGCTTCGAAACCGCGCTCCAGGGCCGTCACGTCCAGTGGCCCCGTCATCCTCACCACCGCCGGCACGTTGTAGAACGCACTGCCGGACGCGAGCTGCTCCAGGAACCACAGCCGCTGCTGTGCGAACGACAGCGGCAGGACGTCCTTCTTCTCCGTCCTCGGCTTCAGCGGCGGTGCCACGAAGGCCGCGTCGGACCGCGCCGAGCGCTCCACCCGCTCCGCAAGCTGCGCCACGGTGGGCGCTTCGAAGAGCTCCCGCAGCGGCAGCTCGATGCCGAAGGCACTTCGGATCCGGGAGATGGCCTGCGTCGCCAGCAGCGAGTGCCCGCCCAGTTCGAAGAAGCTCCCGTGGAGGCTCACCCGCTCCAGGCCCAGCACCTCCGCGAAGAGGCCCGCGAGGACCTCCTCGGTGGCCGTGCGGGGTGCGACGAAGGTCTCTGGCTCCGCTGGCTGGAAGTCCGGTGCCGGCAGCGCACCCCGGTCCACCTTGCCGTTGGGCGTCAGGGGCAGCGCCTCCAGCACCACGAAGGCCTGCGGCACCATGTAGTCGGGCAGCGTCCGGCCCAGGAAGTCGCGGAGGGCTTCGGCCTCCAGGGACTGGCCCGGCTTCGCCACGGCGTACGCCACCAGTCGCTTGCCGCCCGTCACGGCGTCGCGAGCCACCACCACCGCCTCGCGCACCTCGGGGTGCCGCTCCAGCGCCGCTTCCACCTCTCCCGGCTCCACGCGGAAGCCACGGACCTTGAGCTGGTGATCCACGCGACCGAGGAACTCCACCTGCCCCTGCGTCAACAGGCGGGCCCGGTCCCCCGTGCGGTACATCCGAGCACCCGGCACATCCGAGTGCGCGTCCGGCACGAAGCGTTCCGCCGTGAGGTCCGGGCGGCCCAGGTAGCCCCGGCCCACCACGCTCCCGCCAATGCACAGCTCGCCCGGAATGCCCGCGGGCACCGGGCGCAGGTGCGCATCCAGGATGTAGATGCGCGCGTTGGGGATGGGTCGGCCGAGCGGTACGGACGCGGACACGCGGCCCTCCGGCCCTCGCTCCACCCGCTGGGTGAGCACGCCCACGGTCGTCTCGGTGGGCCCGTAGTGGTTGAACACCACCAGCTCCGGCGACAGCGCGTGGACCCGGTCCATCAACGCCCAGTCGGACACGTCACCGCCCAGCACCAGGCGCTGGCGTGGCAACACCCGCTGGGGATCGCCGGACGCCAGGAGCGCCTGCAGGTGCGCGGGGACGATCTTCAGGCAGTCCACGGCCTCGTGCTCGAAGAGCGCGGCCAGTTCGGCTGGATCCGACGCACGCTCGCGCGACACGAGGTGCAGCGCGCCACCGTGGCAGAGCGTCGGGAAGACGGCGGTGTGGCCCAGATCCGCCGCCAGCGTGGACACGGAGGCGAACGAGGCACCCGCCGGCAGCTCCAGCCGGCGCGACACGCCTTCCACATAGTTGACGATCTGCCGGTGCTCGATGGCCACGCCCTTCGGCCGGCCCGTGGAGCCGGACGTGAAGATGACGTAGGCGAGGTTCTCCGGGGCCGCCGTGGGCACCGGGTTGTCGTCACTCCGCTGCGCCAACGGGCTCGCGTCCGCATCCAGGCGGATCACCGCCCCGCTGTCCCAGCCCAGACCGTCCGCCAGGGCCGACCGCGTGACGAGCACCCGGGCCCCCGCGTCCGCGAGCACACCGCGCAGACGCTCGGCGGGAAACGCGAGGTCCAGGGGCACGTAGGCGCCGCCCGACTTGAGGATGCCCCACAGGCCCACCAGCGCACTGGCCGAGCGGTCCAGGTACAGGCCGACCACGACGTCCGGGCCCACGCCCAGCGAGCGCAGGTGGTGCGCCAGTTGGTTGGCCCGCTGGTTCAGCTCGCGGTACGTCAGGCGCGAGTCCTCGGCGACGACGGCGAGCGCTCCCGGCGTCCGCTCCACCTGCGCCTCGAAGAGGGACTGGAGGGTGGCGGGCGCGAAGACGGTGCGGGTGTCGTTCCACTCCACGAGCACGCGGCGGTGCTCCTCCTCGTTCAGCAACGGAAGCTCCGCCAGCGGGGCATCCGGAGTCCGCAGGGCGGCCTCCAACAACACCCGCAGGTGTCCGAGCATCCGGTCCATCGTCCCGGGCTCGAAGAGGTCGCGGTTGTACACGGCCCCGACCGAGAGCCCTTGCAGCGTCTCTGTCAGCTCCAGCGTCAGGTCGAACTTCGACGTCCGGGCCTCTCCGTCCATCCCCGCCAGGGTGAGGCCCGGCAGGCGCAGCTCCACCGTGGGCGTGTTCTGGAGGATGAACATCACCTGGAAGAGCGGTCCCCGACTCAGGTCGCGGTCCGGCTTGAGCTCTTCCACCAGCCGCTCGAAGGGGATGTCCTGGTGCGCATACGCGCCGAGCGTCGTCTCGCGCACCTGCGCCAGCAGCTGGCGGAACGTGGGGTTGCCATGGAAGCGCGCCCGCAGCACCAGCGTGTTGATGAAGAAGCCGATGAGGCCTTCCGTCTCGGTGCGCGTGCGGTTGGCGATGGGCGAGCCCACGCACACGTCGTCCTGTCCGGAGTAGCGCGACAGCACCGTCTGGAACGCTGCCAGCAGCACCATGAAGGGCGTGGCGCCCTCACGGTGCGCGAGCGCCGTCACTGACTCCCACAGCGCATGGGGCCACTGGACGTCACGGCTATCGCCCTGGAAGGTCTGCACTGCGGGACGCGGCTTGTCCGTGGGCAGCTCCAGCGCACGGGGGGCCCCCTGGAGTTGCTGCTTCCACCACGCGAGCTGGGCCTCCAGCACTTCGCCCTGGAGCCACTCGCGCTGCCACACCGCGAAGTCCGCGTACTGGAGCGGAAGTTCGGGCAGCGGCGACGGCCGGCCCTGCGAGCACGCTTCGTAGAGCGCGGCCACCTCGCGGACGAGAACGCCCATCGACCAACCGTCCGACACGATGTGGTGCATCACCAGCACCAGCACGTGCTCCTCGGCGGACAGCTTCAACAGCACCGTGCGCAGCAGGGGTCCCTGCTCCAGATTGAACGGAAGCGAGGCTTCCTGACCGACCCGACGCTTGGCTTCCGCGGAGCGCTCGGCCTGCGGCAGTCCGCTCAGATCCACGACGGGCAGCCGCACCCGCGAGTCCTGGGAGATGACCTGCACCGGTGAACCGCCGTCACCGTGGAACGTCGTGCGCAGCGACTCATGGCGCTGCACCAACGCGTCGAACGCCTGCTCCAGCGCATCGATCCGCAACGTCCCCGTCAACTTCACCGCGATCGGGATGTTGTAGGACGGGCTCCCCGGCTCCAGTTGATCCAGGAACCACAGGCGCTGCTGTGCGAACGACAAGGGCAACGCGTCCGTGCGCGGCACCCGCTTCAGCGGTGGCACAGGGAGGTCTGGCGTGGGGCTGAGTCCTGCATCCAGCCGCTGGGCCAGCTTCTCCACCGTGGAGGCTTCGAAGATGTCCCGGAGCGGCAACTCCACCTGGAAGACCTCGCGTACGCGAGACACCAATTGGGTCGCCAGCAGCGAATGACCGCCGAGTTCGAAGAAGTCTCCGTCCAGGCCGACGCGCTCCACCTTCAGCACTCCGGCGAAGACAGCCGCCAGCTTCTGCTCGGTGAGCGTGCGCGGTGGGATGAATCGGTCGGGTGCGGTGCCTTCCGCGTCCGGTGCGGGCAGGGCCCTGCGGTCCACCTTCCCGTTCGGGGTCAGAGGCAGCGCGGGGAGCACCACGTACGCTGACGGCACCATGTACTCCGGCAGCCTCTGCTTCATGTGGCTGCGCAGGGCGCCTGCTTCCAATTCCGCGCCCCCCTCCGCCGTCACGTACGCCACCAGCCGCTTGCCTTCGGCCCCGTCGTCTCGGGTCACGACCACGGCTTCACGGACTCCAGCGGACTGGGCCAGCGCTGTTTCCACTTCGCCCAGCTCAATGCGGTAGCCCCGCACCTTCACCTGCGTGTCCGTGCGACCCACGAACTCCAGCGTGCCGTTGCTCAGCCACCGCACCATGTCGCCTGTGCGGTACAGCCGCTCGCCGTCTCCAAACGGGTGCGGGACGAAGCGCTCCGCCGTCAGCTCCGGCCGGCCCACGTAGCCGACCGCCAGGCCCTCGCCGCCCACGTACAGCTCGCCCGGTACTCCCACCGGCACCGGCTGCTTGGCTCCATCCAGCACGTACGCCGTCGTGTTCCGGATGGGTCGACCGATGGACACCGTCGTGCCCACCTCCTCTTCGCTCTGCATCCGGTGCGTGCTGGAGAACGTCGTGTTCTCCGTCGGCCCGTAACCGTTGATGAGCATGCCTCCCGTCGCCAGCCGCTCCTTCACCCGGCCGACCGGCAGCACGTCTCCACCGGCCAGCACCTGCTTCACCTTCGCCAGCGCTTGCGGCTGCCGCGCCTGCATCTGCTCGAAGAGCGCCGCCGTCAGCCACAGCGACGTGATGCCCGCCTCCTCCAGCTTGCGGCCCAACTCCTCCAGCGACGGCGTCCCCGCCGGGTACACCACCAGCTTCGAGCCGTGCAGCAACGCTCCCCACACCTCCAGCGTCGAAGCATCGAAGGAGATGGGCGCCAGTTGCAGCCACACCTCTTCGGGCCCGAAGTGCGCGAAGTCCGCACCCAGTACCAGACGCGACACCGCACGGTGCGGCACGCCCACCCCCTTCGGCTGCCCCGTGCTTCCCGACGTGAACATCACGTACGCCAGGTTGCCGCCGCCGACACTCGCGCTCGGGTTGCTCTCAGGCTGGCGCGCGATGGCACCCCACTCCGTGTCCACGCACACCACCAGCTCGCCGCCTGACGCCACCTCGTCCGCCAGCTTCTCCTGCGCGACCAGCAGCGCCACTCCCGCTTCGCGCTTCATCCACCCCAGGCGCTCCAGCGGGTAGCTTGCATCCAACGGGACGTACACGCCTCCCGCCTTCAGGATGCCCAGCACGCTCACCACCAACTCCAGTGAGCGCTCCACGCACAGGCCCACTCGCACCTCGGGCCCCACGCCCATGCCCTTCAAGTGGTGCGCAAGCTGGTTCGCCCGCAGGTTGAGCTGGGCATACGTCAGCCGCTGCGTCCCGTACTCCACCGCCACCGCGTCCGGCGTCTTCAACACCTGCGCTTCGAAGAGGACTGGCAGGCTGGCGTCACGCGGGTACTCCACCGCCGTGCCGCTCCACTCCCGCGCCAACCGCTGCTGTTCCTCCTGACCCATCAACGGCAGTTCCCACAGCCGTTTCTCCGGCTGCGCGACTGCATCCGCGAGCAACACTCGCAGGTGCTCCACCAGCCGATGCATCGTCCCGGCTTCGTACAGGTCGCTGTTGTAGTTCACCGCCACGGCGAACCCGTGCGGCGCCTCTTCGACCAGCAGCGACAGGTCGAACTTCGAGGTCCTCTCCTCGGAGTCCATGCCCTTCAGCGTCAGCTCCCGCAGCCGGAACTCGGACGCGGGGGTGTTCTGCAACGTCAACGTCACCTGGAAGAACGGAGTGCGGCTCAGGTCGCGCTCGGGGCGCAGCTCCTCCACCAACTTCTCGAAGGGCACGTCCTGATGCGCGTACGCCCCCAGCGTCACCTCGCGCACCCGCGCCAGCAGTTCGCGGAAACGCAGCCCGGGCGACAGCTTCGTCCGCAGCACCAGCGTGTTGACGAAGAAGCCGATCAGCCCCTCCGTCTCCTCGCGCGTCCGGCCCGCGATGGGCGCGCCCACGCTCACATCGTCCTGTCCCGCGTAGCGCGACAGCACCGCCTGCAACGCCGCCAGCAACACCATGAACGGCGTCACGCCCTCCTTCTGCCCGAGCGCCTTCACCGCCGCCCACAGCTCCGCCGGCCACATCGTCTCCAGCAGACCGCCGTGGAACGTCTGGAGCGCCGGACGGGGCCTGTCCGTGGGCAGCTCCAACGCCCTCGGAGCGCCTTCGAGCTGCTGCTTCCAGTACGCGAGCTGCGTCTCCAGCACCTCGCCCTTCAGCCACGTGTGCTGCCACACCGCGTAGTCGCCGTACTGGAGCGGCAGCTCCGGCAGCGGCGAGCGCTGTCCCTGGACCAGCGCCTCGTAGAGCGCCGCCACCTCGCGCACGAGGATGCCCATGGACCACTCGTCCGACACGATGTGGTGCATCACCAGCACCAGCACGTGCTCCTGCTCGCGCAGGCGCAACAGCGTGGCCCGCAGCAACGGGCCCTTTCTCAGATCAAAAGGACGCAGGGCCTCTTCCTCGGCCCACCGCTTCGCCTCCGCGTCGCGGTCCGCTTCCGGCACCTCTTCCAGCGACACCACCGCGAAGGCGAGCACCGGCTCCGGCGCGATGACCTGCACCGGCGTGCCGCCCTCCGCGCGGAACGTCGTGCGCAGCGCTTCGTGCCGGCGCACCAACTCCTCGAAGCTCCACTCCAGCGCGCGCGGCTCCAGCGGCCCGGTCAGCTTCACGCTGGCGGGCACGTTGTAGAACGCGCTGCCCGGCTGGAGCTGATCCAGGAACCAGAGGCGCTGCTGCGCGAACGACAGCGGCAGCTCCCGGGGACGGGCCTGGGCCTTGCGGCGGGGCAGCGCCAGACCAGGTCCTCGGCGCTGGGCCTGATCCACCCGCACCGCCAGCTCGGCCACCGTGGGCGCTTCGAACAACTCGCGCAGCGCCAGCTCCACCCGGAAGGTGGACCGCACCCTCGACACGAGCTGGGTCGCCAGCAGCGAATGACCTCCCAGTTCAAAGAAGCTGTCGTGCACCCCCACGCGCTCCACGCCCAGCAGTCGGCTGAAGAAGCCGGACAGCAGCTCCTCGGTGGGCGTGCGCGGTGCGACGTACTCGCGCTCGTCGGTGTTCGCATCCGGCGCGGGCAGGGCCTTGCGGTCCACCTTGCCGTTCGGCAGCAGCGGCAGGGCCGCGAGGACCACGAACCGCGAGGGCACCATGGGCGGAGGCAGACGCCTTCCCAGGTGGGCCCGCAGCTCCGCGGGGTCCATCGCCTCCGCGCTCTTCTCCGACGGCGAGGCGCCCCGGAGCACCACATAGGCCACGAGCCTCGTGTCGCCCGGCACGTCCTCACGCGCCATCACCACCGCGGCGCGCACGGCCGGCTGCTCCGTGAGCACCGCCTCCACTTCGGCCAGTTCGATGCGGTAGCCCCGCACCTTCACCTGCGTGTCCACCCGGCCCAGGAACTCCAGCGTGCCGCCCGCGAGCCAGCGCGCCCGGTCGCCCGTCCGGTACAGGCGTGCTCCCGGATCACCGCTGAAGGTGTCCGGCCCGAAGCGCTCCGCCGTCAGGTCCGGCCGCCCCACGTAGCCGCGCGCCAGTCCTTCTCCGCCGATGAACAGCTCGCCCGGGACGCCCGCGGGAACCGGCTGGCCCCGGGTGTCGAGCACGTACGCCCGCGTGTTCCCGATGGGACGACCGATGGGCACGGTGGGGCCTTCGCCCGGATCGCCTCCGAGCCACGCCGTCGCGTCGACGGTGGTCTCGGTGGGGCCATAGGCGTTGACGAGGAGCGTGGACGGCAGGCGCTCATTCAACCGGCGGACGAACTCCACCGGGAGCGCTTCGCCTCCGGACAGCAGCACGCGCAGGCCCGAGGCGCGCTCCAGGCGCGCATCCTCCAGCAGGACGCGGAGCTGTGACGGCACCAACTGGAGCACCGTCACCCGCTGGCGCTCCAGCGAGGCCAGCAGCGCGTCCGTGTCGCTCTCCGCTTCGGCTGGCGCGAGCACCAGCCGGGAGCAGGACACCAGCGTGGCCAGCACCTCCGGCACCGAGGCATCGAAGCCGAGCGAGGCCTTCTGGAGCACCCGGTCCCCGTCCCCCAGCGCGAGCGCGGCGCTGTACCACGCCGTGTGCCGCGCGAGCGCACGGTGGGAGACGAGCACGCCCTTGGGACGGCCCGTGGAGCCGGAGGTGAAGAGGACATAGGCGGCGTTGTCCGCCACCACGCCCGAATCCCATGCCTCGGAGGACACCGCCTCCAGGTCATCGTCGAGCAACACCACGGGCACCCCGCTCGCGGGCAGCACGTCCCGCAGGGCACGCTGGGCGAGCAACACCGAAGGCCGCGCATCCTCCAACATGAAGGACAGGCGTTCGCTCGGAACCTCCGGATCCAACGGCACCCACGCGCCACCGGCCTCCAGGATGGCGAGCAGCCCCACCACCATCTCCGGAGAACGGCGGGCGCACAGGCCCACGCGCACTTCGGGCCCCACGCCGAGCTTGCGCAGGTGTCCGGCCAGGGAGCGCGTCCGCGCCATCAGCTCCGCGTAGGTGAGCTGCCCTCCGTCCCAGGAGAGCGCCACGGCGTCGGGGATGCGGGCCGCGACGACCGACAACTGCACATGGACGGGCGTGTCGCGGGGGTACTCCACCGCGGTGTCGTTCCACTCCACGAGCAGGCGGTGCCGCTCCTCGGACGACAGCAGCGGCAGCCCGGCCAGGCGCTGCTCCGGCGTGGCCACCGCGGCCTCCAGCAGCGTGACCCAGTGCGTGGCCATGCGCTGGACGGTGGTGGGCTCGAAGAGATCGGAGTTGTACTCGAACACACCGGCGAAGCCGTCCGCCTGTTCCTCCAGCGCCAGCGTGAGGAAGAACTTCGCGGCGCCAAGCTCCAGGTCCATCCCGCTCATCTCGAGCCCGGACATGGACGCTTCGGGCACGGGCGTGTTGAGCAGCGAGAACATCACCTGGAACAGCGGCGAGTGGCCGAGGTGGCGCTCCGGCTGGAGCTCCTCCACGAGCTGTTCGAAGGGGACGTCCTGGTGCGCGTACGCGCCAAGGGCGGTGTCCTTCACCTCCCCGAGCAGGGCGAGGAACGACTTCTCCGCGGACGGACGGGCCCGCAGCGCCAGCGTGTTGACGAAGAAGCCGATGAGCCCTTCGGTCTCCGCTCGGTTGCGGCCGGCGACAGGCACGCCCACGACGAGGTCATCCTGGCCCGAGTAGCGCGACAGCAATGCCTGGAAGCCCGCGAGCAGCACCATGAAGGCCGTGGCGCCTTCCCGCTGGGCCAGCGCCTTCACCGCGTTGGAGGAGGTCCGGGACAGGCGCACCGGGATGTTGGCGCCACGGAAGGTCTGCATGACCGGCAGCGGCCGGTCGGTGGGAAGCGCGAGCACCTGGGGCGCGCCCTCGAACTGCTTGCGCCACCAGTCGAGCTGCCTTCGGAGGGCGCCACTCTCCAGCCAGGCGCGCTGCCAGGCGGCGAAGTCGGCGTACTGCACCTCCAGCTCGGGCAGCGGTGAGGGCCGGCCTTCGCGGAACGCTCCGTAGAGCGCGGCGAGCTCCCGGACCATGACGCCCATGGACCACCCGTCCGAGACGATGTGGTGCATGTTCGCGAGCAGCACGTGCTCCTGCTCCGAGCGCTTCAGCAGGCGCGTGCGCAGCAGTGGACCGCTGGAGAGATCGAACGCTCGGAGCGACTCCTCCCGGAGCAGTCGGTGGACTTCCTCCTCCGCCTGCTCCGTGGGGAACGAGGAGAGGTCCAGCACGGCCAGGGCGAACACGGGCGGATGGGAGATGATCTGCACGGGCGTGCCGCCCTCGGTGCGGAACGTCGTTCGGAGCACCTCGTGACGGCGCACCAGCTCGCGAAGGCTGTGCTCCAGGGCGTCCACGTGCAGCTCACCCGACAGCCGGATGGCCATGGGGATGTTGTAGAAGGGGCTGCCCGGTTCCAACTGGTCGAGGAACCACAGGCGCTGCTGCGCGAACGACAGCGGCAGAGCGCCGAGGCGCGGCACCCGCTTCAGCGGCGGTGCCTGATGTGCCGCGATTCCCGCCTGGGTCTGCTCCACCCGAAGCGCCAGCTTCTCCACCGTGGGGGATTCGAAGACGTCCCGCAGCGGCAACTCCACCTGGAACGCTTCGCGCACGCGCGACACCAACTGTGTCGCCAGCAGCGAGTGCCCGCCCAGTTCGAAGAAGTCGCCGTCGACGCCGACCTGCGCGGTGTTCAGCACCTCGGTGAAGATGGCGGCCAGCTTCTGCTCGGTCGCCGTGCGCGGTGCCACGAAGCGCTCGGGCTCCGGGCTTCGGGCCTCCGGTGCTGGCAGAGCCTTACGGTCCACCTTCCCGTTCGGTGTCAGCGGCAAGGCCTCCAGCACCACGTACGCCGACGGCACCATGTACTCCGGCAACCGCTGCTTCACGTGATTGCGCAGGGCGCTGGCCTCCAGCTCCGCGCCTTCCTCCGCCGTCACGTATGCCACCAGCCGCTTGCCTTCGGCTCCGTCCTCCCGGGCGACGACGACGGCTTCGCGGACTCCGGCGGATTGGGTCAGTGCCGTTTCCACTTCGCCCAGCTCGATGCGGTAGCCCCGCACCTTCACCTGCCCGTCGCGCCTTCCGAAGAACTCCAGCCGCCCGTCCGCCAACCACCGCACCATGTCGCCCGTGCGGTACAGCCGCTCCCCGTCTCCAAACGGGTTCGGGACGAAGCGCTCTGCTGTCAGCTCCGGGCGGCCGACGTAGCCGACCGCCAGACCCTCACCGCCCACGTACAGCTCGCCCGGCACTCCCACCGGCGCCGGCTGCTTCGCTCCATCCAGCACGTATGCCGTCGTGTTCCGGACCGGCCGGCCGATGGATACCGTCGTGCCTACGTCTTCAGCGCGCTCCATCCGGTGCGTGCTGGAGAACGTCGTGTTCTCCGTCGGCCCGTACCCGTTGATGAGCACGCCGCCCCCAGCCAGCCGCTCCTTCACGCGGCCCACCGGCAGCACGTCTCCACCCGCGAGGACTTGCTTCACCTTGGCCAGGGCCTGCGGCTGCCGCGCCTGCATCTGCTCGAAGAGCGCCGCCGTCAGCCACAGCGACGTGATGCCCGACTCCTCCAGCTTGCGGCCCAGCTCCTCCAGCGACGGTGTCCCCGCCGGGTACACCACCAGCTTCG
>SECN01000675.1 GCA_004173515.1 Myxococcaceae bacterium
ACGCCCACGCCCACCGCATCGCCGTGCACGTCCAGCACGTACGCCGTCGAGTTCCCGATGGGCTTCCCAATGGGGACCGATGCGAGGAGGGGCGTGCTTCGCGTCAGCGTGTGCGTGGTTGAGAACGTGGTGTTCTCCGTCGGGCCGTATGCGGCCACCATCACCGAGCCTTCGTGGAGGCGGGCCACATGCTCGCGCACCCGCTGCGCCGGCATCACGTCACCGCCCGCCAGCACCTGCGTCACGTGTGACAGCGCTTCGGACTGGTGCAGCGCCATCTGCTCGTACAGCGCCGTCGTCAGCCACAACACGCTGACATGCTCCTGGGTCAGCAGTGCGCCCACCTCCTCCAATGCCAACGCATGCGGCGGAGCGAGCACCAGCTTCGCGCCGTGCAGCAGCGCGCCCCAGAGTTCCAGCGTCGAGGCATCGAAAGCCACTGGCGCCAGTTGCAGCCAGACTTCCTCCGCGCCGAAGCGCATGAAGTCGTTGCCCACCACCAGCCGCGTGATGCCCCGGTGCGGAATGCACACGCCCTTCGGACGACCCGTGCTGCCCGACGTGAACATCACGTACGCCAGGTCTTCTCCTCCCACCTCCACGCCCGGCGCCGTCTCTGGCTGGCGGGAGATGTCCTCCCACGCCGAGTCCACGCAGAGCGGTGTGCCCGCGCTCGCAGGCACCTTCTCCAGCAGCGATTGCTGCGTCAGCGTCACCCCGACGCCCGCGTCCTCCAGCACCAACGCGATTCGCTCCGCCGGGTAGTTTCGATCCACCGGCACGTACGCACCACCCGCCTTCAGGATGGCCAGCAGGCCCACCACCATTTCGAACGAGCGCTCCAGGTACACACCCACCCGCGTGCCTCGCACCACGCCCAGTCCGCGCAAGTGGTGCGCGAGCTGGTTCGCCCTCGCGTCGAGCTGCCCGTACGTCAGCGAGCGTCCACCCTCGGAGAGATTCAGCGCCACCGCTTCCGGATGCTTCTGGGCCTGCGTTGTGAAGAGTTCGTGCACGGACCCTTCACGTGGGTACTCCATGCCCGTCCTGGAGCCCGAGCGCACAAGCCAGGTGCGCTCCTCCTCGCGCAGCATGGGAAGGCGGCTCACATTCGCGGCAGGATGCGCCAGCACGGCCTCCAGCAGCACGCGCAGGTGCTCCACCATGCGGCGCACCGTCGCGGCCTCGAACAGCTCGGTGCTGTACTCCACCATGCCGTTCAGGCCCTGTGGCGTCTCTGTCAGGAAGAGGCTCAGGTCGAACTTCGACGTCTGGCCTTCGAAGTCCACGGGCTTCAACGTCAGCCCCGGAAGCGGCACTTCCTCCATCGGCACGTTCTGCAACGCGAACATCGTCTGGAAGAGTGGCGTGTGGCTGCGGCTTCGCTCGGGCTGGAGTGCCTCCACCAGCTTCTCGAACGGCACCTCCTGGTGCTCGTACGCGCCCAGCACCGTCTCCCGCACCTGCTGAAGCAGCGCACGGAAGGACTGCGCCCCATCCACCTGCGCGCGCAGCACCAGCGTGTTGACGAAGAAGCCGATGAGCCCCTCCACCTCCGCGCGCGTGCGGCCCGCGATGGGTGAACCCACGCTGATGTCCTGCTGTCCCGAGTACCTGGACAACAGCACCTGCCAGCCCGCCAGCAGCACCATGTACAGCGACGCGCCCTCTCGCTGGGCCAGGGCTCGCAAACCCTGCTCAAGCTCTTGCGGCCACCGGAAGGAATGCGTCGCCCCCGCGTTGCCTCGCACCGCCGGGCGCGGATGGTCCGTGGGCAGCTCCAGCACTGGCGGCGCCCCGACAAGCTGCTGCTTCCAGTAGTCCACCTCGCGCTGCAACGCTTCGCCTTGCAACTGCTGGCGCTGCCACACCGCGTAGTCCGCGTACTGCACCGACAGCTCTGGCAGTGGCGACGGCCGCCCTTGAGCGAACGCTTCGTAGAGCGCGCTCACCTCACGCACCAACACACCCAGCGACCACCCGTCCGACACGATGTGGTGCATCGTGAGCACGAGCACGTGCTCCTGATCGCCCAGCCTCACCAACCGCGCACGGACCAGTGGCCCCGTGTGCAGATTGAACGGCCTCTGCATCTCGTTGCCGAGTTGGCGCCGCGCTTCTTCCTTCCGTGCGCCTGCCTCCAGGCCGCTGAGGTCCACCGCATCCAGCGATAGATCCGACCCAGGATGGATGACCTGGAGTGCCTGTCCGTTCGCCTCCGTGAAGGTCGTCCGCAAGGCCTCGTGGCGACGCACGACCTCACGCAGGGCCTGCTCCAGCACTTCCTGCCGCAGCGTGCCCTCCAACCGCACCGCCACGGGGATGTTGTAGAGCGCCGTGCCCGGCTCCAACTGATCGATGAACCACAGCCGCTGCTGCGCGAACGACAGCACCCGGGGCGCATCTCCGATGAGCCGTCCCATCACCGCTGAACTCGAACGGGCCGCGCCCCCCAACCGCTGCGCGAGCGCTTCGACCGTGGGCGCCTCGAAGAGCGCACGCAATGGAAGCTCCGCGCCTGTCTCCGTGCGCACCCTCGACACCACTTGCGTCGCCAGCAGCGAGTGCCCACCCAGCGCGAAGAAGTCGTCCTTCACGCCCACCCGAGGCACCCGCAGCACCTCTGCCCAGATGGCCGCGAGCTTCGCTTCCAGTTCCGTACGCGGTGCTTCGTAGACCCGCTCTGAACGGGACACTTCCAACTCGGGCAGGGCCTTGCGGTCCACCTTCCCGTTCGCGCTCAGCGGCAGGGCATCCAGCACCCCGATGGCCGACGGCAC
>SECN01000676.1 GCA_004173515.1 Myxococcaceae bacterium
ACGCCCACGCCCACCGCATCGCCGTGCACGTCCAGCACGTACGCCGTCGAGTTCCCGATGGGCTTCCCAATGGGGACCGATGCGAGGAGGGGCGTGCTTCGCGTCAGCGTGTGCGTGGTGGAAAACGTGGTGTTCTCCGTCGGGCCGTATGCGGCCACCATCACCGAGCCTTCGTGGAGGCGGGCCACATGCTCGCGCACCCGTTGCGCTGGCATCACGTCACCGCCCGCCAGCACCTGCTTCACGTGTGACAGCGCTTCGGACTGGTGCAGCGCCATCTGCTCGTACAGCGCCGTCGTCAGCCACAGCACGCTGACGCGCTCCCGAGCCAGCAGTGCGCCCACCTCCTCCAATGCCAACGCATGCGGCGGAGCGAGCACCAGCTTCGCGCCGTGCAGCAACGCTCCCCAGATCTCCAACGTCGAGGCATCGAAGGCCACCGGCGCCAGTTGCAGCCAGACTTCCTCCGCGCCGAAGCGCATGAAGTCGTTGCCCACCACCAGCCGCGTGATGCCCCGGTGCGGAATGCACACGCCCTTTGGCCGACCCGTGCTGCCCGACGTGAACATCACGTACGCCAGGTCCTCCCCTCCCACCTCCACGCCCAGCGCCGTCTCCGGATGACGGGAGATGTCCTCCCACGCCGAGTCCACGCAGAGCGGTGTGCCCGCACTCGCCGGCAGCTTCTCCACCAGCGACTGCTGCGTCAGCGTCACCCCGACGCCCGCGTCCTCCAGCACCAGCGCGATTCGCTCCGCCGGGTAGTTGCGATCCACCGGCACGTACGCACCACCCGCCTTCAGGATGGCCAGCAGGCCCACCACCATTTCAAACGAGCGCTCCAGGTACACGCCCACCCGCGTGCCTCGCGCCACGCCCAGTCCGCGCAAGTGGTGCGCGAGCTGGTTCGCCCTCGCGTCGAGCTGCCGATACGTCAGGGGGACTCCTCCGTCCGCGAGCTTCAGCGCCACCGCGTCCGGATGCTTCTCGGCCTGAGCTTCGAACAGTGCGTGCACCGATGTCGCCGCGGGGTAATCCAGCGCGGTGCGATTCCAGGCAACGACGACCTGCTGACGCTCAGCGGGTCCCAACAACGGAAGCCGCGTCACGCTGACTTCGGGGTTTTCCAGCACGGCCTCCAGCAGCACGCGCAGGTGTTCCACCATGCGGCGCACCGTCGCGGCCTCGAACAGCTCGGTGCTGTATTCCACCGCGCCGCTCAACCCCTGCGGCGTCTCCGTCAGGAAGAGGCTCAGGTCGAACTTCGACGTCTGGCCTTCGAAGTCCACGGGCTTCAACGTCAGCCCGGGAAGCTGGACCTCCCCCATCGGCACGTTCTGCAGCGCGAACAACGCCTGGAACAATGGCGAGTGACTGCGGCTTCGCTCCGGCTGCAACGCCTCCACCAGCTTCTCGAACGGCACCTCCTGGTGCTCGTACGCCCCCAGCACCGTCTCCCGCACCTGAGCCAGCAACTTCCGGAAGGAGCCCTCCCCTTCCACCTGCGCGCGCAGCACCAGTGTGTTGACGAAGAAGCCGATGAGCCCCTCCACCTCCGCGCGCGTGCGGCCCGCGATGGGTGAACCCACGCTGATGTCCTGCTGCCCCGAGTACCTGGACAACAGCACCTGCCAGCCCGCCAGCAACACCATGTACAGCGACGCGCCCTCTCGCTGGGCCAGGGCACGCAGTCCCTGCTCAAGCTCTTGCGGCCACCGGAAGGAATGCGTCGCCCCCGCGTTGCCTCGCACCGCCGGGCGCGGATGGTCCGTGGGCAGCTCCAGCACTGGCGGCGCCCCGGAGAGCTGCTGCTTCCAGTAGTCCACCTCGCGCTGCAACGCTTCGCCCTGCAGTCGCCTCCGCTGCCAGGCCGCGTAACCCGCGTACTGCACCGGCAGCTCCGGCAGTGGCGACGGCCGCCCTTGCGCGAACGCTTCGTAGAGCGCGCTCACCTCACGCACCAACACACCCAGCGACCAACCGTCCGACACGATGTGATGCATCGTGAGCACGAGCACGTGCTCCTGCTCGCCCAGCTTCACCAACCGCGCACGGACCAGCGGCCCCGTGTGCAGGTTGAACGGCCTCTGCATCTCCTTGTCGAGCTGGTGCCGCGCCTCCTGCTCCCTGATGCCTGCCTCCAGGCCGCTGAGGTCCATCACTTCCAGCGCCAGGTCCACTTCCGAATGGATGACCTGACGTGCCTGTCCATTCTCCTCCGTGAAGGTCGTCCGCAAGGCTTCGTGACGACGCACGACCTCACGCAGGGCCTGTTCCAGGACCTCACGCCGCAGCGTGCCCTCCAACCGCACCGCCACCGGCACGTTGTAGAGCGCCGTGCCCGGCTCCAACTGATCGATGAACCACAACCGCTGCTGCGCGAACGAAAGGAACCGGGAGGGATCTTCGAGCATCGGCCCGCTCAGCATCGGGTTCGCGAGAGAAGCCCCCTGCACGCGCTGGGCGAGCGCCTCGACCGTGGGCCCATCGAAGAGCGCACGCAGAACCAACTCCACGCCCAGCTCCACTCGGATGCGGGACACCACCTGTGTCGCCAGCAGCGAGTGCCCACCCAGCGCGAAGAAGTCGTCCTTCACGCCCACCCGAGGCACGCGCAGCACCTCCGCCCAGATGCCCGCGAGCTTCGCCTCCAGCTCCGTGCGCGGTGCTTCGTAGACCCGCTCTGAACGGGACACTTCCAACTCGGGCAGGGCCTTGCGGTCCACCTTCCCGTTCGCGCTCAGCGGCAGGGCATCCAGCACCCCGATGGCCGACGGCAC
>SECN01000186.1 GCA_004173515.1 Myxococcaceae bacterium
CGGGGCGGCGGCGGGGGGTGGGGGCTCGCGGCAGGCGGTGGCGGCGAGCAGGAGGACAGGGGCCAGGAGGCTTCGGACGGGCGTGGGGAGCACGGGCCCCGTCTAACGGGTGCGTGAAGCGGATTCAAACGCTGGAGGGGCAGGCGGAAAGCGCAGGGATGGAAGGTCGCCCATTTGGGCGTTGGAACCCCAGCACCCTTGTTGGTACAAGAGTCGCGCCGCGCGTCGGTGCGGCCGTGTTGGGAGGCAGCAAACTTGCGGGAGAAACTGAAGGCCCTGGCGGAGCTGCAGAAGGTGGACCTCGAGGTCGCCTCGCTCCGGAAGGCGGCGGATGTGCATCCCCGCCAGATTTCCGATCTGGAGCGGGAGCTGGGCGTCGCGCGCAACGGCATCGAAGCCGAGCGGACACGCGTGGCGGACCTGGAGAAGCAGAAGGCCCTGCTCGAGCAGAACATCACGGACGAGAAGGACAAGGTGAAGAAGTGGGAAGCGCGCCTGTCCGATCAGCGCTCCACGCGTGAGTACTCGGCGCTCGCTCGCGAAATCGATATCGCGAAGAAGGGCATCCTCACCCAGTCCGAGGCGCTCACGGAGAAGGTGAAGGAGCTGGGCGGCGCTCGCGAGGCCATCAAGGGCAAGGAGGCGGAGTACGCCACCAGGCTCCAGGGCCTGTCGGGACGCATGACGGAGCTGCGCGGGAAGCTGGGCGAGTCCGACTCCCAGGTGAAGGAGCTGGAAGGTCGCCGCGCGGACGTGGCCGCGAACGTGGACGGCACGCTGCTGCGCCGCTACGAGGTCATCCGCAAGAAGAAGCTGCCCGCGATGGTGGGCGTGGTGGCCGGCACCTGCCAGGGCTGCAACATGAACCTGCCCCCGCAGATGTACAACGCGCTGCGCACCTCGCTGGGCACCGACGTGTGCCCTTCGTGCAACCGCATCATCTTCGCCATCGAAGCGCTGCAGGACAAGGCCCCGGACTCCGCCGCGAAGTAGCGGCGCGGTCGTAGGAAGGTCGCATCAGCCCATGCCGCCCCCTTCGCTCGTCGACCTCCTCCGTCACATCGCGCGTGAGGAGCCGCTGACGGCGACGGTGCGTGCGTTTCGCGGGCTCACCCGCGAGCACCTGGGGCAGTTGCTGGACGAGGCCGCCGACGCGCTGGCCAAGGGCCTGCCCGTGTCGGCCGGCTCCGAGCCCGCGCCGGAGCCGGCCGCCGCACCAGGGCCTCCTGCCGCCCCCTCCCCCACCGTGGAGTCCGCTGCTCCAGGCGCGGCGCCGACCCGCGTGCGCGTCTATTCGGACGGAGCGGCGCGCGGCAACCCGGGCCCCGCTGGCGCGGGCGCGGTGCTGATGGACACGCAGGGCGTGGTGATTGCGCGCCTGGGGAAGTTCCTGGGGCACCAGACGAACAACCACGCCGAGTACATGGGGCTGCTGCTGGGGCTCCAGCACGCGCGCACGTTGGGCGCGCGCGAGGTGGAGGTGTACGCCGACAGCGAGCTG
Source organism: Myxococcaceae bacterium (assembly GCA_004173515.1). GTDB lineage: Bacteria > Myxococcota > Myxococcia > Myxococcales > Myxococcaceae > Corallococcus. The sequence goes on from SECN01000186.1 coordinate 1,502, forward strand.
CTCATCCGGCAGTTGGACGGGCGCTACCAGGTGAAGAGCGCCACGCTGAAGCCCCTCTTCCTGGAGGCGCAGAAGCTGCTGAAGGCGTTCAGCAAGGTGAAGCTCGTCCACGTCCCCCGCGCGCAGAACGCCGAGGCGGATGAGATGAGCAACCGCGCCATCGACGAGCGGATGTAGCTGGCGAGCAGCACGGCTCCGTCAGGGAGCACCGACCCCCGCCACGCTCCCGGAGGACACCGGGACGGGCCAGCGTGCGAGCGCGATGGAGACCGCGCCGGGCAACAGCGCTCCCTGCCTCGCGAGCGCGTAGGCCTTCTCCGCGTCGGCGCCGGTGGCCGCGAGCCTCCGCGCCACGACCAGATGGAGCGCGGCCCGTTCGGCCCCGTCCAATGTGTCCAGGGACTCCACGGTCCGCGCGCCGCGCACCGTGTCCCGCAGCTCCTCGAAGGTGAGCTCCAATCCCGTCGCCGCCAGGACCCTGGCGGCCAGCGCGGAGTCCCCCAGCCGCTCGAACTCTCCCGCGAGCAGGAGCGCGGCTTCATTTCCCACCCGGCTGAAGCTCATCTGGGTGGCGGTGGTGCAGACACGGGCGGCGGCCTCGGGCCCCTTCGAGAGCGCGTTCAAGACACGCACCGCGATGACCGACGGATTGCTCGCATCCGAGCCGGGCGGCACGACGTGGACCCCGGACTCGCCGATCGAGGCCTCGAGCCAGGCACGCAGCAACGTCTCACTGTGCCCTTCCGTCGTGCGGGCGATGAGCTTCTGGAGGTCCTTGGCGGTGTTGTCGTTCGGACCGCGTCCGAGCACCTGGGCATACAGCAGCACGTCGCTCCAGTCGACCGACGCCTTCTCGTCCCCGAGCAGCCGCTGTGAGAGCTTCTTCACCGCGTCGTCGCGGCGGCCCAGCGCCGTCAACGCCCGCAGGTGCTCCTCCAGGAAGACCTCGTAGCGGGGCTCGTCCTGCTCCATCGCATCCAGCAGCACCAGCCCCTCCGCCCAACGCCGCTCGCGCAGGTAGCGCAGGCTGAGTCCCCAGCGCGGCAGGGGTGATTCCGGATGGTCGCGCCGGAGCGCCTCGAGCCTCGCCGTCGCCTGGGGACCGGGCTCGGTGCGCGCGAGCATCGTGGCCAGGAGCACCGAGCCGGGCTCGCGGGCGAGCGCTTGCGTGTAGTGGGCCCGGGCCTCCTCGTTGCGCCCGGCACGTCGCATCTGGCGCGCCCAGAGTCGGTGCGCGTCGAAGTCCTCCGGGTGCGCTTCTCGCCATTCGCGTGCCATGGCCGTCGCCGCCAGAGGGCCCTCGGTGCTTTCAAGCGCCATCACCCAGGTGGCGGAGGCGTCCGACAAATCCGGGGCGTCCGGCGTGGCGCGCAGCACCGCTTGCGCCACCTGGCCTGCGTCGGCCAGACGGTTGCGTGCCATCAGGAAACGCAGGGTCATCTTCCAACCGCCCGGCAACACCCCCAACTGGCGCTTCGTGATGACGCCATACTGGTTGTTGCTCACGGACAGCGATTTCGGTGGCTCGGTGAAGGTGTAGTCCACGTCCTCGAACTCATGGAACGTCGCGCCAGCGTGGGGCTGCGGGGCGGCCTCGGAGTCCTTGGCGCTCCGCGAGTTCGTGTACTGGACCGCCACCGTGAAGAGGGGGGCCGCGCCCAGCACGTTGTAGACGCGAACCGCCTTGTCGCCCGTCACGTACACGGTGTCGTGGGCCACGGGCGCTCCCTTCGCGCTCACGTCCACGTCCACCAACCCGCGGCGGAGCTGGCGCTGGGTGCGTCCTTCGGCGGGCACGTCGAAGCGCTCGTCACCGGCGACAACCTGGACGGGCACGTCCAATCCATTGACGAAGTACACGGTCTCGTGGCGGGTCACGCCCGGGCCCATGAGCACCAGGACGAGCGGGAGCAGCACCATCGTGAGAACCACGATGACGTCGCTCCAGATTGAAGACGGAGAGGGCTTCACGGAGAGGCCTCCTGGGCGAGCAGGGAGTTCGTGAACAACAGCGGGCGATGCGTCCCGGAGCCAGGCAGATGCCAGCGCTCCACCCAGGCGTGAAGCAGTGCTTCGGCGGCGACCGGGTCTTCCCCAGACACTCCCCGGGCCGTGAGCTCCAGGGGCGCCACGGATCCGAGCCCTTCGGTCGTCACCGCCCAGAGCAGTTCGACGGGCGCGTCCTCCGTTCCGGTGGAACGCATCTGCTGCCGGACGCGGAGGGTGGCGGCGGGAGGGCCCTCCTTCGCCGCGACCCGGTCCGAGTCCATGAACAACACGCCCCTGCCCAGCGCCTCATCCGCCATCCGCTGCCAGGCGGCCACGAGCAGGTCCTGCCGAGAATCGGATTTCTTCAGCCCCGTCCACTCCACCGTCACACGACGGCTGTGCGTGCGAGCCACGGCGTCCAGGAGGCTCGCGAAGAACGGGACGGAGGCGGCCGTGCCGCTGCCCTCATCCAACCGCGTCCCCATCCGCGCACGGGCCTGCGCCAGCTCCGCGTCCACCCGGGCCTGCGCCTGGGGCGCGAATTCGGAGCCCGACCGGTCGCGCAGGAACGCGAGCGTGGGGCCCAGGTCGCGCTCGTTGCGGGCCAGCCCCCAGGCATGCGCATCCGCCGCGCGCCCCTGCGGCGCGATGGCGGCGCACACCACCAGGACCGCGACGGCCGCCGCGACGCCCAGGCCCACCCAGGGCGGGAGCATGCCTTCCGCGCGCACGGGGCGGCCCTTCGTGCCCTGCGCCAGCAGCGCCGCGGGCAGGTGCTCCACGCCGCTCTCCGCATCGAGCATCCCTCGGTTGAGCAGCTCCAACACGCGACGGCGGCGCCCGGACAGCTCCTTCGCGAGCGCCTCCGCGGGCTGTCTGCCGCGCACCCGCAGCACCACCCGCTGCCGGCTGAATTTCACCTCCAGGGTCGTGTGGGTGTACCGGCCGCTGGCGTGGTGATCCATCAACTGGATGTCGTTCAGGTGCACGAGCGGCCACACGGTGACGTGGTTGCGCTGGACCTGGACCAGGTGCAGCGGGTGGACGACGTGGAACGCGCCGAAAGGACTGTCGAGCGTGTGCAGCAGGATCCGCGCCGCGAACAGGGCGGCGGCGGCGAGGCCGGCGGCGAAGACGGCGCGACAGGTCCAATCCAGCACCGTGCGCGACTCGGGCGCGCGGAAGCAGTCGACGAGGAAGAAGAGGGTCGCGACTCCCAGCCCGACCGTCCAGGCTGCTGGGATGGCCCAGGTCTTCAGGGTGCGTCCGCCCTCGTTGCGCTCGGCCTCCTCGCGCAGCCACTTCCGGGTGCCGTCCGGCAGCGCGGCCATGTCCAGGTCGACGCGGACCGGGAAGACTCCCTCCGTGGTGCTGGTGGGATTGAAGCGCTGGCAGCGCTCGAGCAGCCGGTTGGCGGCCTCCGACTTCTGCTGGGCGAAGAGGCTCGCGGCGGCGGCGGAGAGCTGGCCTCCGGTCCACCGGCGCAGCTCCGGATCCGCGTTCGCGGGCACGTCCGCCTCGAGTCCATCCAGCTCCCGCGCCGCGTCGGCGTCGAGCCCGTGCTCCAGCATCGTCGCGGCCCGCCGCACCGTGAGCGAGAGCACGTCCATCTGCTTCAGGCCCGTCAGCTTCCGCGCCTCCGCGAGCACGCCGAGCGCATCCGGGACCTGGCCCATCCGCTCCAGGCAGTCGGCCAGCGCCATGCGGGGCACCAGCTCGGTGGGGCCCAGCTTTCCGGCCCGCCAGTAGTCATCCGCCGCTTCCTTCAGGCGCTCCAGGCGCTGCAACGCCCAGCCCCGGTGCAGGCGCGCCTGCCAGTCCTGGGGACGCTGCTCCAGCACGCGGTCGAACTCCACGAGCGCTTCGGGAGGGTAGCCCTCGAACAGGAGGTTCTTGCCCAGCAGGGTGCGCACCTCGTGCGCCTCGGGATGTTCGGCGAGGAACTCGTTGAGCAGTCGGCGGCCGGTGGCGTGGTTGTCCGCGTTGAACTGCTCCACGGCCGCTTCCATGCACTCGGCCTGCTCCGCCGCCAGCCCCTCCAGGGGCACGTCCGCGGTGGCGTCCCAGGCCTGGCGTGCCTCCGCGTCGGAGAGCAGCTCGTAGGCCTCGCGCAGGTGCTTGAACACCTCCGGATGCGTCTCCGGAGGATTCTGTCGCACGAGGTCGAAGTAGGCCTTCTTGATGGTGCGGGCATCCGCGTCACGCGGGACGCCCAGCACGGCGTAGGGGTTCTGTTGCGGTTCGCTGCTCACCGTCGGGTTGCTCCCGGCGCGTCGACGGTCGCACGCACGACCCGCCACGCCTCATCCAATGTGTCCACCGCGATCAGGCGCAGGCGCCCGGTCACCTCGGGCGGCAGCGCCGCCACGTCCTGCAGATTGCGCCGGGGGTGCACCACGATCCGCATGCCCTCCAGGTACGCGGCCACCAGCTTCTCGTGCACGCCACCCACGGGCCGCACCTCGCCGGACAGCGTCACCTCGCCCGTCACGGCCAGCCGCGCGGGAAGCGGACGCTGCGAGTACGCGGACAGGCCCGCGAGCGCGAGCGCGAGGCCGCTGGACAGTCCGTCCTTGCCCACCTCGGTGTCCGTGTAGTGCAGGTGCAGATCATAGCGGGCCACGAGTTCGCCCAGGCCCAGCGCGGGCGCGCGCGCACGCAGCACGCTGAAGGCGACGTCCGCGGCCTCCTGTCCCTCCGGGCCCACGCGGCCACTGCAACGAAGCACGCCCCGGCCCGGCACCGCCACGGCCTCCAGCGGCGAGACGTGTCCTCCGCGAGGGTGCCAGCCCAGCACGCCCACGCGGCCCATCCCGGCGAGGTCGCGCGCGAGGGCGCGTCGACGCTCGGAGAGTTCCGCCTCGCGGCCCGAGGCGACTGCGCCCTCGCCCATCGCCGCCGCGCGGGCATAGAGGGCCTGGGCTTCGTCCAGGGCTCCCGCTTCGAGCAACTGGTCCCCCAGCCGCACCGCGATGGCGCCCAGGGCGTCGGGCAGTTCGAGCGCGGCGCGGCGCGCGGCCTCCACCTGGGCCGAGGGCTTGCCCTCCCACGCCAGCAGTTCGGAGCGCAGGAAGGCCGCGGCCGCGCTTGAACGGATGGCTGGGGATGCGACCACGAGCCGCCGCTTCGCCTCCGCGAGCATGCCCGGTCCTGTCGTCCCGACGGAGGAGAATCCGGCCTGGGTGAGAGCACCGTGTCCCGCCGTCCTGGCTGCCATGAACCCGGCCTCGGCGCGTGCGCCCGGCCCTGTCGTTCCAGCCGAGCGTCCAGCCTCGGTGCGTGCGCCCGGTCCCGTTGTTCCAGCGGGGAGCCCACCCTGGGTGTGCACGGCCGGCCCTGTCGCTCCGACAACGGCGAGCCCTGCCTGGACGAGCGCGGCCTGCGCGGTGGGCAGCGCAAGCGCATGCGCGGCCTGCTCGGCGGGAGGCGCGTCCAGCATCGCGGTGCTCGCGGGAAGTCCCAGCGCGGCCCTTGCGCCCAGCACCGCCTCCGCGAGGCGCGGATCCTCCGGGGCGAGCGCGCGGGCCCGTCGCAGCGCGGGCAGTGCCACCGCGGGCCGGTTCGTGCGCTCGCACAACCGCACCACCGCGCGCCAGGCTTCCAGGTCCCCGGGAGCCGCCTCCGTCGCTTCGAGCGCGTGCACGAGCGCGTCGTCGGGCCGGTCCTCTTCCAACAGCGCGACGAACTCCGCGCGAAGCGCCGGATCCCGGGGAGCCTGACGCGCGCACTCCTCCAGCAGTAGCAGCGCCTCCTTCTTGCGCCCATCACGCGTCAGGGCACCACACAGCAGGCGACGCGCGGCCTCCCCTCCTCCCAGGTCGAGGGCCCGGCGCGCATGTTCCCCCGCGCCCCGGAAGTCGCGCTCCTGGAAGAGGGCTTCGGCCAGGGCGAGCCGGGGCGCCGACTCCGAAGGCCGCAACACCACCGCGCGCTTGAGTTCGGTCAGCAGCACGCGCGCTCAGCCCAGGTCGAACAGCAGGTCGGTCAGCTCCGCGTCCAGGCGGGTCGCGGCGACGCGGTCCCCCTTCTCACGGGCCGCGCGCAGGTCGTTGCACAGCGCCTCCAACCGGGGACGTACGGAGGCCGGCGCGGACGCGAGCCGCTCCACCGCGGCGGCCAGCAACGCATCGGAGTCCGTGGTCGCGCTCGCGGGCGCCGGTGCGGAGACTGGGGCCGGGGCACCAGGCGCCGTGCCCCACTCGCGCGCGAGCCGCTCCCTTGCTTCCAATCGCTGCTCAGGTCCGAGTCGCTGGGAGCGCTTGTCCACCACCAGCACGGCCTCCTTGCCGGTGGAGACCACGCGGGTGGTGACGTTGAGGATGCCGTTGATGTCGTACGTGAATGTCACCGCCACCTTCTCCGCGCCGGCACGCGCGGGCGGCACGCCCTCCACGGTGTACGCATCGAGCAGCAGGTTGTCGCGCACCAGCCGGCCTTCGCCCTGGAACACGCGGATCTCCACCGAGCGCTGCCCCTCCACCGTGGTGGCGAAGGTTTCCGTGCGCGACACCGGCACCGTGGTGTTGCGCGGGATGAGCGGCGAGAACACCCCGGTCACCCGCTCGCGGCCCGCCGACGCCTGCACCTCCACGCCGAGCGTGAAGGGACACACGTCGGTGATCATGATGCCGCGCGCGGCGCTCATCGCGCCTGTCTTCAAACCCGCCTGGAGCGCGGCCCCCAGCGCCACCGCTTCATCGGGGTTCACGCCCGCGCGAGGCTCCCGGCCGAAGTACTCCGCCACCAACTGGCGCACCAACGGCACGCGCGAGCTGCCGCCCACCATCACCACCTCCGCGATGGACTTGCGGTTCAGCTTCGCATCGCGCAGCGCGCTCTCCATCGGTTCGAGCGTGGAGCGGATCAGCTCCGTGATGAGCCCCTCGAACCGGGCCCGCGTCACCTCCACCTCCAGCGAGGCGGGCGCCCCGCCGCGACCGGGCGCCAGGAACGGGATGAGCACCGGCACCGCGTCCACCGACGAGAGCGCGATCTTCGCCGACTCCGCCGCGGCCTTGAGCCGCACCTGCGCCGACAGGTTCCCCGCCAGCGAGACACCGTGCACGCGTTCGAACTGCGCCCCCAGCCATCCGGCCAGCAGCTGGTCGAAGTCGCTGCCCCCGAGCTGGTTGTTGCCCGCGGACGCCTTCACATCCAGCACGCCCTGGAACATCTCCAGCACCGACACGTCGAACGTGCCGCCGCCCAGGTCATACACAAGCACGTACTGTTCGGCGTCCAGGTGGTCCACCCCGTACGCGAGCGCGGCGGCGGTGGGCTCGTTGAGCAGGCGCTCCACCTTCAGCCCCGCCAACTCCCCCGCGTCCTTCGTCGCCTGGCGCTGCGCATCGCTGAAGTAGGCCGGCACGGTGACGACCGCCTCCGTCACGGTGCCTCCGAGTGCACGCTCGGCGTCCTCCTTCAGCGCGCGCAGGATGAGCGCGGAGATCTCCGTGGGGCTGTAGCGCCGGTCTCCCAGCGTCACCGGCAGGTCGCGCCCCATGCGCCGCTTCACCTCCGCCACGGTGCGCTCGGGGTGCACGAGCAACTGCGTGCGCGCGGACTCCCCCACGTGCAGCCGGCCCTCCGCGTCCAGACCCACCACGGACGGCGTGAGGCGCTGGCCCATGCGGTTGGTCAGCAGCGTGGGGCGGCCCGCGCCGTCGAGCGCGGCCACCAGCGAGTGGGTCGTGCCCAGATCGATACCGACGACATGACTCATGACAGCAGCACTCCAGGTCTTTCAGCAAAGGACACGAAGGACCCGGGGCGCGCGGTCCAGGCCCGGGGACACCCGCCCCGGAACGGGCGCCAGGCTCAAGACTCCGGAGGCGTCCAGCGCTCCGCGGGCGCGACCACCGGCGCGGGCACGGGCTCGGCGTAGCGCTCGCGAAGCTGCTCCATGCCCTGAAGACCGATGCCCGCCTGCCGGGCGATCTCCAGCGCGCGCTCCGGCGAAGCATGCGTGATCCACCGCCACCGGTAGGAGGCGATCAGCCCCCCGATGCAGACCGCGGCGACGCTCCCCAGCATCGCGGCCTTGCCGGCCCCTTCCGTGAAGAAGATGGCCAGCCCGATGAGCAGGCTGGGCAGGCCCGCGATGAGGAACACCGTGCGGGCCCACGCCACCAGGACGGACTTCATGCTGATGGGGATGGCCTGCCCCCGCCAGCCGTCGCCCTCCTCGGACACGACGAGCCAACCCTCCGTCGGGAGCAGCGGCACGAAGTTGAGGTGGCCGAACCTGGTCGCCACGTAACCCAGGCCCGGAATCGCATCGACCTTGCCGTACAGCCGGGTACCGAAAATGATCATGTGCTTCCCCCTCGAAACAGGCGCGACGCTCCCTCGGGAGGCAGACACGCGGGCGGGAATCCTGCGCCATGCGGCCCGACGGGTGCAATCCCTACCCCGGAGAGGACCGCGCGAAGACAGGCTCCCCGCGCAAAGACAGTCGCCCCGCCGTGGAAACCCCATACGCGCGGTGCGCGCATCACCCGGCAGGAAGACCAGGGCAATCACGAAATGCCGTTCTCGTGGTTCATGATGCCTCCAGCAGGGACAGGACGAAGGCGCTGTAGGCGTCCTTCATCGGCAGCTCGTAGTCCACCTTGATGCGCTGGCGCTGCGCGAAGACAGGCTCACCGGTCCTCGGGTCGAGGGCCTCCTTCGCGTACGTCTCCCAATAGAGCCCCGTCCCCCGCTTCTGCCAGTTCGGCAGCTCGTTGAAGTTGATGCCCCGCTGGAAGAGCAGCTCGTTCTTCTGCGCCACCGACAGGCGCTGCATCGCGTTCGTGGCCTCCGCCGCGTCCTTGCCCTCGCGGCGCAGGCTCCAGTAGCCGTGCGCATTCAGCGCGTTGCGGTGCGCGTCCTCGTTGCGCCAACGGAAGTAGTCGCGCACGAGTTCCGCGTTCGGCAGCTCGCAGATGCGACAGTCGAACGCGCCCAGGTCGCCCAGGAGCAGGGAGAACTTCGCGCTGGCCTCGCCCGCGAGGATGGAATTGAGCTTGCGCGTCTTGCGCCCGAAGGAGTTCTCCTGGGGGTGGAAGAGCAGCGAAATCTCATCGCTCTGGGTGTAGCCGTAGACCACCCGGAAGCCGCAGTTCATCAGGTGCCCGGTCGTCGCGACCATCAGGTCCCGGACGCGGACATCGAAGGGGCTCTCGAAGGCGTGCACCTCCTTCGTCAGCCGCGTGAAGCTGCGGCCATCGATGCGGGCCACCATGTAGACGCCGGGCAGCACACACAGGTCGTGCGCGGTCTCGAAGACGCGCATCTTCTCGTCCAGCTCATCGAACTTCACGTTGCCACTCCTCCACGACAAAGCCGTCCGCGGACAGGCGGACGAAGAAAAGGGCGTCGAACCCCTCTTCGGGGTTGGGGACCTGCAACCGCTTGTAGGTACCGAGTACGCCCACCGTCGGCACGCGCTGCGCCACCGGACGCCGGGCATTGCGCTCGAGCGCGTCCGCGACCTTCGACTGGAAGTAGTAGCCCACGACCCGGAAGCCGAAGCTCTTCGCGGCCCCCAGATAACGGGCGCGCTCCTCCACCGTGGGGTTGGTGTTGTCCACCACCAGCGGCTGCTTCACGCCCAGGCACGCGCGCAGGAGCACGGCCTCCCGGTAACGCGTCCTGAGCAGGTCCAGGCTGATGCGGACGTGGGTGTGGAAGAAGCGCTCCTGGAAAAAGGTGCTCTTTCCCGTCCCCTGGATCCCCGTGAAGATGACCGCTTCCACCCGTGCCTCCGCTCCAGCGGTATTCACCCGCGAGCGGCTCCGGACGTCCTGGCGCGCCCGAACCCGACAGGCTCCCGGACGGCGAATGCTCAGGGCCTGCGCACGCAGCGGAAGCCGACCCCGGTCAGACCGTTCTTCGGGTACGCCAGTCCGCGATGGGCGGACCGGAACAGGGAAGGTACGTGGTTGAGCCAGGAGCCGCCCCGATGCACAGGCCTCTCCGGCACGTCCGAGCGCGCGGCCGTCCCCTCCTCCGCCCCCAACTGCTCCTGATACGCGGTCGCGGTCCACTGCCACACGTTCCCCGTCATGTCGCACAGGCCCCAGGCATTGCAGCGCGCTCCGGCCTGGACCACCGGGGCCGTGCTCCCGGCGCAGCCCCTCGTGCCACACGTCACCGAGCCCACCACGTGCTCCGCGTCGAAGGACCCGCCCCACCACCAGGCCGTGGGGGTCGAAGCGCGCGCGGCGTACTCCCACTCCGCCTCGGTGGGCAGCGCGCCGCCGACCAGTTCGCAGTACGCACGCGCCGCCCGCCAGTCCACGCAGTTCACCGGATGATCCGCGCGCGGCGACTCCAGGTTGCATCGGCCCAGCCAGGTGTCGGGCGTCCGTGCGTCGGTCCACCAGCGCGCCTGCGGATCCTTCGCGCGCACCTCTTCCTGGCGCGCCGCGAACGCCCGCGCGGTGACGGGCGTGACGTCCATCTCGAACCGCTCGAACGTCCACTCCGTCCGGGGACCCTCGTCGATGTCACGCCCGGACTCCCCCGCCGGTGAGCCCATCTCGAAGCGCCCGGCGGGCAGCCACACCGTTCCAGGCACGAGACCTTCCGGTGGGGCCGGCGCGGAGGGAACGACCACCCCGCCGCCCGTGGCACCACAGCCCAGGGCCCACAGGAGAACGAAGAGGAAGGGACGGCGTGTCACGCGCAGGGCTCCGGACGTCGCGAGCGCTCCCTGAACTTCCTGCCTTGCCGACAGTGGACCCGCGAGGGCCCCTGTTGTATCCCCCTGGGTGCCGGAGCGGTCCGGGTGAACGCCGGCCATCGCAGGCATGGATGGCGGGAGGAAAGTCCGGGCTCCACAGGGCAGGGTGCTGGCTAACGGCCAGTCGAGGCGACTCGCAGGAAAGCAAGGGGGCGGGTAAGGGTGAAACGGTGCGGTAAGAGCGCACCGCGTCCGGGGTGACTCGGACGGCTCGGTAAACCCCACCTGGAGCAAGAGCCAATAGGAACGCGTCCTCGCAAGAGGACAGGGATGGCCCGTCCTACGCGTTCGGGTTGCTCGCTGATGAGGTCCCTGGGCAACCAGGGCCCTAGATGAATGTTCATCGCCCATCCCGAAAGGGGTGGGGACAGAACCCGGCTTACAGGGCCGCTCCGGTTTTTTCCCTGTCATCCGCCCACGGGGACCTGCGCCAAGAGCAGGCGCCCCTTGCCGTCGTTGCGCACCGCCTCCGGGTTGGTGATGGGCAGCCGCGCGTCGTTGCGCGGCTCCCACAGCCCCATCCACACGTTGATTGCGCGCGGCGTGGCGCCCTGCGGCAGGGCGACGACGAACTCGTCCTTCACCGTCTCCCCCACCTTCCACTGCGTCGTGGGGTAGAGCCCGCCGGCCGGCTTGTGGTCCACGTTCATGCGCTCCATCCGCCCGTCCGCGTCCTCCACGTGGACGAAGACGAGGTAGTCCTCCTCCAGCGGCTGGAGCACCTTGAAGAACACCGTGACGCGCGCCTGGTCCCCGGTGGGGATGCGGCCCGGCTGCACCGACGCGCCCACCACCTCCACCTTGCCGCCCAGGTTGGCGCCGCTCTTGATGGACAGCGGGGGCACCTGGGTGACGGTGGCCGCGCGGCGCTCCTCGGGGCTGGCGCCTCCGGGGGCCTCCACGATGCATGAGCTGGAAGTGCCCAGCAGTACGAAGGCGGACAGCAGGACGTTCAGGGGCGGAAGGCGCATGGCGGAGCGCCGTTCTACCCGGCCACGGGCGCTGCATCCAACTGCGCGTTGGTGTATGCGGAGCGGCGATGAAGACCCCGAACGCCCTCGACGCACTGCTCGCGCAGGTGCCCCCCGCC
>SECN01000007.1 GCA_004173515.1 Myxococcaceae bacterium
CGGCTGCTCCGTCGGAGGTCCCCGTGCTGGAGCAGAAGCGCCGGGAGATCATCCAGATCATCAAGGGCGGGAGCAGTGGCGGAGCCGCCGCCAAGGCTGAACTCGACGACGCCGACGACTACGTGGCGCCCGCGAAGAAGCCGGCCCCGGCCGACCCGGAGGCCCCCAAGCCGGTGCTGCCCCGCGTGGAATCCGCGCCGCGCGCCGCCAAGGTGCTGGTGATGAGCGACGATGGTCGCTACCAGCCGCTCAAGGCCCGCTCCATCCGCGTCGTCACGTACATCCAGGGTTCGCGCGCGCGGACGGTGGTGGACCACCTCTTCGAGAACGACACCGGCCGCAACCTGGAGGGCACGTTCTATTACCCGCTGCCCGGAGGCGCGACGGTGGCGGGCTTCGCGCTGTACTCCGGGTCGGTGTCGGTGGACTCGCCTTCGCTCTTCCAGTCCTCGGACCTGCTGCCGTCGCTGGGCGACAACTCGACGGACTCCGCGCTGCTGGCCGCCTCCGCGCCGCCCGCGCCGCAGGGGGCGAAGCGCTCCTGGGGCACGCTCCAGGAAGCCCGCGTCGTCGAACAGAAGCGCGCGCGGGAGGTGTACGAGGACGTGGTGCGCCGCAACGTGGACCCCGCGCTGCTTGAATGGTCGGGCGCGTCCACCTTCAGCGCGCGCGTCTTCCCCCTGCCGCCGAAGTCCCTCAAGCGCGTCGTCATCGCGTATGAGCAGACGCTCCTCTTCGACGGAGAGCGCCTGCGCTACACGTGGCCGCTGCCTCCGGGCACGGGCCCGCAGTTGCGCGTCACCGCGCGCGTCCACGTGGATGCGCGGCAGGCGCCGGAGATCACCGTGCAGCCGGACCCGGGCGCGAAGGCGCGCAAGGTCGACAACTGGCAGGTCTACGACTTCCCGAAGCTGGCGGGGGACGGGGCGCTGTCGGTGGCCCTGAAGCCGCGTCAGGAGGACGCGGACGTGCTCGTGGGCGGGGACGTCGCGGGGCTTCCCGGCCACGCCTTCCACGCGCGGGTGCGGCTGCCCGCCCGGCTCACCTCGGGAGAGGAGGGCGCGCCCACGGGCCGCGCGGTGCTGGTGGTGGACACCTCGCTGTCCGCCGAGGACGGCAACGCCTGGGCCATCCAGGCGGCCACGCTGCGCGCGCTCCTGGAGAAGGATCCGACGCTGAAGGAGTACGCGGTGCTCCTCTTCGACGTGCGCCCGCGCTGGCTGCACGGGCCGGGCTTCCGCGTGAACGACGCGAAGCAGCGCCAGGAGAGCTTCGCGCAGCTGGAGCGCATCTACCTGGAAGGCGCCTCGCACGTGGACGGCGCTTTGGAGGAACTGGACCGGGCCGGAAGCGAGTGGCTCAAGCCCGCCGCCTCCGGTGAGCGCGTGACGGCCTTCCTGCTGTCCGACGGCAACATCACCTGGGGACAGAGCCGCGTGGACGCGCTCCTCTCCCGGCACCCCAGCGTGGAGTCGCTGCGTTGGGTGACGTACCGCTTCGGCGAGGCCGCGGTGAACACGGAGCTCTTCGACGCGTTGGCGCGCTCCAGCGGTGGCCGGGTGGTGAGCGTCCTGTCCGCGGCGGAGGTGGACGCCGCGGTGAAGGCGCACCGCGCGGCGTCGGTGGTGCTGTCGCGGGTGTCGGTGGTCGGCGCGGACGTGAAGGACCTGGTGGTGGCGGGCCGGCCGCGCCTCGTCTTCCCCGGGCAGGAGCTGCAGGTGGCGGGGCGGCTGCCGGGCAAGGGCGACGCCGTGCTGGAGGTGGTGACGCAGGCGGGCTCCAGCGCCGAGCGCACGCTGCGCATCGCCCTGCCGCGCGACGAGGACAGCGCGTTCGCGCCCCGCGCCTGGGCGGAGCTCTTCGTGTCGCGGCTGGTGTCCCTGGACGACGAGCGCCTGGATCGAATGGTGGTGGCGCTCAGCCAGCACTACCGGCTGGCCAACGCGCGCGCGTCCATGCTGGTGCTGGAGTCCGAGGGCGACTACCAGTCCTATGCCGTCCGCGACGAGCAGGTGGACCTGACGAACCTGGAGGCGCTGCGGCGCAGGGAGGAGGACCAGCGCCGCGACAAGCTCCTGGGCATCGCGCTGGACGAGGTCCCCGAGAGCGGCCGCGCGGTGGTGGCCCGGCTGGCGGAGAAGAAGGCGGTGCTGGTGCCGCTGATGCAGCGACAGCCGCTGCGGGATGAGCCCTACGCGGGCGGTGACGAGCGGCTCCAGGCGGAGCTGGCCTACCGCACCGCGCGGCGGACGAACCGGGACGACGTGATGATCTACGAGGCGGTGGCCCGCAGGCGCGCCTTCTCCGGGGACACGTGGGGCGCGGTGCGCGCGCTGTCGTCGCCGGTGGAGCTGCGCTCGCAGGACGCGGAGGCGCTGCGGCTGGTGGGGTATGGGCTGCTGGCGCTGGGGCAGTACCCGGCGGCGGCGGAGCTCTTCGAGCACGTGCGGCTCAGCCGTCCCTTCGAGGCCCAGGCGTTCCTGGAGGAGGCGCTCGCGCTGGACGCGTCAGGGCGTTATTCCGAAGCGGCCCGGAACTACGAAATCGTGCTGGCGCGCTCATGGAAGCGCCATGGCTCCGAGGTCCGGACGGTGGCGAGCGTCCACTACGCGCGGATGCTGTCGGGCCTGGAGCGGCAGATGCAGCTCCAGGGGATTGCCGCCGCGCTGCGGACGCGCCGCACGGAGCTGTCGGATGGCAACGGGAAGTTGGTCTACGCCAACCCGCAGCCCCTCGACTACCAGCTCACCACGCACTGGAACTCGGACAGCACGGACATCGACCTGTGGGTCATCGAGCCGGACGGGGAGAAGTGCTTCTACCAGCACAAGGACACGCGGCTGGGCGGGAAGCTCTACTGGGACATCACGGATGGCCTGGGGCCGGAGCTGTACCACGCACGCAAGGCGGCGCCGGGGCCGTACCACGTCGTGGTGCACTACTACGGCAACAACTCCGCGCGGTACGTGGTGCCCACGGCCCTGCTGCTCGTGAGCGACCGGGGCGTCTTCACGCCCAACGACATGGCCCAGCGGCGCTTCCAGGTCCGCATCCTGCCCAAGAATGATGCGCGGCTGCTGCTGCGCCGCGAGGAGCTGGTGGCGACGCGCAAGGACGGCGTGTCGGCGCAATCCGCGCCCTGAGGGTTGCCGCCGCCGGGCCCGTGGAGCCCGGCGGCGCCCCTGTGTGGCTATCCCTGCGTGGGGGCCACGGGGCCCGGGGCATCCGTGGAGGCGAAGCGCGTTTCGATGTGCAGGGCCCGTGACAGCGTCAGCGTGACGGGCGTCTTCGCGGCGATTTCGAGCAGCCGGGCCCGCTGCTCGGGCGTCACCGTGTCCGCGCAGTCGAGGACGCGCTCTACGCGCTCACCGGCGGGCTCGCGCAGCAGCTTGAGGCGCACGACGAGCCTGCCCAGGTCCCACTTCTTCTTCTCCGCGTACATCTTGAGCGTGATGGCCGTGCACGCGCCGAGCGAGCCCAGGAGGAGCTGATACGGCGCGGGGCCCAGGTCCGCGCCACCGCGTGCCACCGGTTCGTCAGCGGTGAACTGATGATGCCCGGTGCGGAGGTGCTGGGTGAGTCCCTCGCCGCCCTCCACGGTGGCGGCGGAGAGCAGGATGCTGTCGGGGTCGTGGGCCATGCGCCCCTTCTACGCCAGGGCGTAGCGCGGCGTCTCTTCCCTGGGCCCCGCGCGGATCCAATCGAGCACGGCGCTCACAGCGCGTGACGTTCGAGCCAGTCGCGGAGGGCGTGCGCGATCTCCTCGGGGGCGTCCTCCGGCGCATGATGCCCGGCCCGGGCGAGGGGGACGATTTCGAGTGCCCGGAGCGTGCTGCGTGCCCACTCGACAATCTTCGGCGCGTTGAGCCCGGTGTCCCCGAACGTCAGCAGGAGCACCGGCTTCGCGGAGGGGTGTGCGAGCCATGCGTCGTAGGCTTCGAGCACCGAGGCGACGTCGGCGGGCTCTCCGTCGATGGGGATCTCCCGGGGCCACTGGAGCAGCGGCAGGCGCGAGGCCGGATCGGGGTAGGGGGCTTGGTAGGTGGCGCGGTCGCCCTCCGACAGGCCGCTCAGGACTCCGTTCGCGAGCGACCTCGCCAGGAACTCATTCTGTTCGAGCACCCGTCGTTCGCCCTCCCCGGGTGTGCGCAACGCGCGGAACCACTGCTCACCCTGCGGGGGCCAGTCGCTCCAGTGCATCGGTCGGAGGAAGGTCTCGAACACGACCACGCCGCGCACGCGGTCCGGGTGCCGCCGGGCCCAATCGAGCGCGAGGACCCCTCCCCAGTCGTAGCCCACGAGCACGACGTCGCGCAGGTCGAGCGCCGCGAACCACGCCTCCAGGTAACGCGAGTGATCCGCGAAGCGATAGGGGATGTCGGGCTTGCCTGAAGCCCCCATGCCGATGAGGTCGGGCGCGAGGCACCGTCCGCGGTCGTCGAGCCGTGGAATCACGTTGCGCCACACGTGCGCGGACGTGGGGTTGCCGTGCAGGAACACGATGGGCGAGCCGGTTCCCGAGTCGCGGTAGGCGATGAACGAGTCGAGGACCGGGATGCTTCGGTATGCCGGGGACATGGCAGTGCTCCGAGGAGGAAGAGGGGTGGAGGCGTGGCACGCGAGGAGCGCGCTCGCGACGAAGGCGCCGAGCAACCTGTGCATGCCCGCATCATGGGTGCGTCGAATCCTCCCTGGTAGTGATGGTTCGTGAGCCATAACCTCACGAACCGTGAGCAATCCCATCGCCTCCCTGGACCTCAATCTGCTCCTGTTGCTCCACACCGTGCTCGCCGAGCGCAGCGTGGCGCGCGCGGCCCACCGGCTCCACGTCACGCCGTCCGCGATCAGCAATGGCCTCGCGCGCCTGCGCTCCGTGCTGGGCGACCCGCTCGTGACGCGCAAGGGCCGTGGCATCGTCCCCACGCCGCGCGCCCTCGCGCTCGCGCCCGCCCTCGCGCGCGGCCTGCACGAGTTGGAGCTTGCGATTCATGAACTCCCGTTCGATCCAACGGGCTGCACGCGCGCCTTCACCCTCGCCATCGCGGATGCGGGACAGCTCACCTGGGTGCCTCGAATCGTCGCCCTGATGACCGAAGAGATGCCCAGGGCACGCCTGTCGGTGGTGGGCATCGACTCGCTCGTGTCACTCGGCGACCTGGCCTCGTCCCAGGTGGACCTGCACGTTGGTGTCGCTGGACGGGGCACGGGGCTGCACGTGGAGCCGTTGATGGAGGAGCGCACCGTCCTCGTGGCGCGCGGTGGCCCCCCCGCGCTGGGGGCGCGCCTGTCCTCGCGTGCACTGGGCGCGCTGCGGCACGTCGGCGTGGAGATGGTGCCGGGCAAGGCCTTTCGTGACCTTGTCGGCGCCGCGTACGCGCGGGCGGGCATTCCCCGGGAGGTGGCGGTGACGGTGCCTTCGTTCACGGCCGCCGCCGCGGTCGTGGCCGCGACGGACTTCGTCGCGACGTTGCCGGAGTCGCTCGTCGCGGCGCAGGGCACGCGCCTGGGAGTGCGCGCCGTCAACGCGCCGCTCCCCGCGCACACCGTCAAGCTCGCGCTGTGCTGGCATGAACGCACCCACGCCGACCCCGCGGCGCGGTACCTGCGCGCACTGGTCCGGCGCGCGGTCCTGGGGGCCTGATCCCCCACGCCCGAGGGTGGGCGTGGGGCGCTTCAGGTGGTTTCGAGACGGCGCGCCCTCTGTCTGCTCCTGGCGGACGTCAATGCCAGGCGCGGCGCACCTTGGATGCGATTGGCGGGCTCCAACTCACCAGGGGGCGATGCCCTGCTTCTCGTGCGGCGTCTGCGTGTACGTGGACTTGAACACCGAACCCGCCGCATTGAGCCCGGAGCCGAAGGCCTCGACGAGCGCCTGCTTCACGTGGCCCTGCTTCGCGCTCTGGAAGGCGTCGCGGCCGAAGTTCAACGCCTCGCGCTGGTGCGCGTTGACCTCGCTGCGCTCGCCCCGCTCCACCTTGACGACGTTGTCGAGCACGCTGTTGCGCGAACGGTCGGAGATGCCGATGCCGTTCTTGTCGAGGATCTGGTTCACGCCGCTGACCTGCTGGGCGTAGTCGCTCTTCTTGCCCTGCGTCGTCTGGTCGATCTGCTTGCGCGAAGGGTTCAGGAACGTGTGCTGGCTCTTGACCTTGAACATGGCTTTTTCCTCGTTCGGGGCGGCGTGGAGTGCCGCCCGCGTGGGTTGGTTCTTGAAATAATTGTCGGTCCATGTGGGCTGGAGTTGCTTGATGCTTCCATCTGTCCACATTTGCCCACGAAGGTTTTGCCAGCGGTGTGAGGGCCGGGCCCGCCCCCCCTGGCTACCCCTGTCGTTCGGCGAGCGCCGCCAACTGCTCCGTGACGGTGCCCCAGCCTTCGAAGAAGCCCAGCTCCTGGTGCTTGTTCTTGTCGGCGGGGTTCATGTGCATCACGTGGACGGAGTAGTCGGTGCCCAGCGGGTGGTCCCGCAGCGTGATGAGGGCGGTCATGTTCAGGAAGGGCGCTTCGGCGGGCCTCCAGCCCCCCACCAGGGCGTTGGTGAAGACCAGCCGCTGGAGGTCGTCGACGGCGAGGAAGCACCCCGTCATGTGCGGCATGAAGTCACCGCCGTCCTCGCTGAGCCGGGTCACCAGGGCGCCGCCAGGACGGAGGTCCATCTCCACGACCTTGCAGCGGGCGGGGGCGGGCACCCACCACTGTTCGAAGCTCGCGGGGGTCGTCCAGGCCTTCCAGACGACCGACCGGGGCGCCTTGATGACGCGCGAGAGGAGCAGGTCGAGTTCGGGATTGGGAGAAGGGCTCATTCGGATTCTTCCTGGTCCTGGGCGGCCATGACGAACTGCTCCAGCCTGTCGTTGCGGCCTTCCCAGATGACGCGTTGAGTGGACAGCCACGTTTCGACCGCGGCGAACGGCTTCTTCTCGATTGCACAGGTCCGGACGCGACCTTCCTTGTGCGTCCGGATGAGTCCACTGCCCTCGAGCAGATAGATGTGTTTCATGAACGATGGCAAAGCCATGTCAAAAGGCTTCGCCAGGTCGCTGATGCTCGCGGGCCCCAAGCCCAGCCGCGACAGGACGGCGCGGCGGGTGGGGTCGGCAAGCGCCTGGAAGATGCCGTTCAGCTGCGCTTGATACTGTTCCGATTGGCTAAGTATCATCGCGGGATACTTAGCACAAGGGCTAACCAATCGTCAGCGGCGTCCTTCCCGGCTCAGGCCTTGAAGGTCATCCGCACCTGACCGCTCGCTAATGGACGAGGCTTGCGGCACGCATGGCGCCGCGAACGAATCCAGGAGCGCGTCGGAGGGGGACTGTAGGGTGCTCGGCCCCGGGCAGTGCCGCCCGGCAGCACCCTTCATCGAGGCCCTTGATGCGTTTTTCCGTCTCCTCGCGCACGCTGCGCGCCCTGTCCCTGGTGGGCGCCTGCTCGCTGTTCGCCGCCTGTGACTCCGACGACGGGCCGCCCGTCACGCAGCCTCCGCCGGACACCACGCCGCGTAAGCTGACGCTGCTGCAGACGAGCGACCTGCACACCAACATCTTCCCGTGGGACTACTTCACCGGGAAGCCGGACGTGAAGCGCGGCGTCGCCAAGGTGGCCACGCTCGTCAAGCAGGAGCGGGAGAAGAACCCGGACTGCACGCTGCTCATCGACACCGGTGACACCATCCAGGGCACGCCGCTGGGCACCTACTACGCGCTCGTGGACAACACCCCCAAGCACCCCATGGCCACCGCCATGAACGAGCTGGGCTACGCCGCCATGGCCCTGGGCAATCACGAGTTCAACTACGGCCTGGACGTCCTCAACAAGTTCAAGGGCGAGGTCAACTTCCCCCTGCTGGGCGCCAACGTGCGCAAGAGCGCGGACGGCTCGGAGGCCTTCACGCCCTACATCATCAAGACGGTGTGCGACGTGAAGGTCGGCATCCTCGGGCTCGTCACGCCCGGCGTGGCGACGTGGGAGCGCGCGGAGAACATCCCCGGCCTGCGCTTCGACGACCCGTTGGAGACCGCGAAGCTCTATGTGCCGAAGATGAAGGCGGAGGGCGCGGACGTGGTGGTGGTGGCCATCCACAGCGGCCCGGACAAGCAGCCGGTCGGCAGCGCGAGCAGCCCCGAGTCCTGGCTCGCGGACTACGCGGACGCCACGAAGTGGGCCGACCGCGGCAACCTCCCCGGTGAGAACGAGGCCGTGCAGATTGCCCAGGGCGTGCCCGGCGTGGACGTGATGCTCACCGGCCACACCCACCAGCCCATCCCGAAGATGCTGCTGAAGAACCAGGAGGGCGGCGAGGTCCTGCTCACCCAGCCCAACCGCTGGGGCACCCACCTGGCCGACGTGCAGCTTGACGTCACCTGGAACGGGGAGCGCTGGGGCGTGGAAGGCCACGACGCCCTGCTCCACGTCGTGGACGACAAGGTGGCGGCGGATGCCACCGTCACGCAGCTCGTCCAGCCCTACCACGACACCACGGTCGCCTACGTGAACCAGAAGATCGGCACCACCACCGGGGTGTTCCCGGGCGGCTTCGCGGGGCGCTACGTGGACGGCCCGCTGGGAGACCTCCTCAACACCGTGCAGGAGGAGGCCGCGCATGAGGCCGGCTTCGAGGTGGATCTGTCCCTGACCGCCATCTTCACCAACGACGTCTCGCTGCCCAAGGGGGATGTCACCCTGCGCGACGCCTACAGCGTCTACATCTACGACAACACGCTGTATGTGATGGACATCAACGGCTCCATCCTCCGGCGCGCGCTGGAGATGAACACGCTGTACTTCAAGCAGCTCGACGCAAGCCAGCTGCCCGCGAAGCCCGAGGACGCGAAGGCCACCTCGCCCTCCGTCGCGGACTACAACTGGGACATCTATTCGCGCATCGAGTACGGCTACGACCTCACGAAGCCCGCGGGCTCCCGGCTCACGCACCTGCGCTTCCAGGGCAAGGACGTCACGGACGACCAGCCCTTCCGCGTCGCCATCAACAACTACCGCGCGGGCGGCGGCGGCGGGTACAGCATGTTCAAGGAGGGCCGCGTGCTGTGGACCTCCGCCGACGGCGTGCGTGACTACGTCGCGCGCTACATGCAGGCGCACCAGAACCTGGCCCCGGACGCGGTGAACACCTGCAACTTCACCCTCGCGCCGGACCTCTACACGCCGTACTACGCGTCGACGTTCGGCGCGGCGAAGTGCATCCCGTGAAGTAGGCGCAGGCGGGGCGTGCGTCGCGCTGGAGGCTTCAGCGCGACGCGCGGACCATCCAGTACCAATGGGACGCGGCCAGGCGGCGCCGGCTCTTGCGTGCGTCCGCCAGCTCGAAGCCGGGGGCGAAGACGTCCTTCAAGGCCGCGGGCGAAAGCGGCACGTCGGCGGGCGACGAATCCAACGCCCAGACGAGCAGGGTGCCCCCCGGCTTGAGCAGACGGGACACCTCCGACACGTAGGCCCGCTGCCCCTGCGCGTCGAAGCAATGGAAACAGCCGACGTCGAAGGCGATGTCATACGGGCCGCTGAGCGCCTCCAGGTGCGTCACGTCCCCCTCCAGGAAGTCGGGCCGGACGTCATCCTTCGCGGCACCCGCCCGCGCCTTGGCGATGGCCACGGACGAGAAGTCGACGCCCGTCACGCGCAGGCCCTGCCGCGCCACGTAGCGCGAGAACCTCCCGACGCCACACCCCAGCTCCAGCGCGCTTCGGGGAGCCCCCTGCCGGACCAGTGTCTGGAGTTCCTCCGGGATGCGGATGTCCCCCCAGAAGGTGATGGGGGAGCGATAGGCTCGGTCGAAATCGGCACTCGTCGTGGGTGCGGTCATCCTGCCTCCAGGGTTCCGACGCGACTCCGCGCTCGGGTGTGAGGCAATATAGATAGCATGCTATGAAAGTCAAGAAAGCCACCCCGTGGGACCCTGAAGCCGCGCCGACCTTCTGGATCAACCACGCCTCCCGGCTGCTGATGCGCCACTTCGAGCAGCGGCTACGCCCGCTCGACTTCGGCATGGCCTACCTGCCGGTCGTGGGGGCCCTGGAGGAGCACGGGCCGCAACTGCAGAAGCAGCTCGCCGAGCACGCGCATGTCGAGCAGCCCACGATGGCCGCGCTGCTCACGCGCATGGAGCGAGACGGGCTCATCACGCGCGAGCCGCATCCAGGCGACAAGCGGGCGAGCCAGATTTCAATTTCGGAGAAGGCCCGGGACCGCCTGCCCCAGGCACGGGAGCAGCTCGCGGAGGTCGCCGCGCAAGCGACCGCGGGCTTCAGCGACCGCGAGCGCGCGACGCTCCTGGCACTCCTGCGACGCGTGGTGGAGAACCTGGACCCGTCCATCGAGGACTGAGCGACCGTCCCCGTGGGGACGGCCGCTCTCGTGGGGGAGCGCCCCCGCGTCGCTCAGTGCTGGGCTTCCAGCGTTTCGATGGGCGCGCGCACGGGGGCGGTGCGCGTCTTCGAGATGAGCAGGTAGATGGCCGGCACGAAGTAGAGGGTGAAGAGCGTGCCCAGGGCCATGCCCGTCACCAGCACGAGCCCGATGCTGTTGCGCGCCGCGGCTCCCGGCCCGGAGACGAGGACGAGCGGGAAGTGGCCCGCGACGGTGGCCACGGTGGTCATCAGGATGGGACGCAGTCGTTCAGACGCGGCCTCCTGCACCGCTTCGAGCTTCGACTTGCCTTCGTCCTGGAGCCGGTTGGCGAAGTCCACGATGAGGATGCCGTTCTTCGCGATCAGTCCAATCAGCGTCACCAACCCCACCTGCGAGTAGATGTTGAGGGTGGTGGTGAAGCTGTCGGTGAAGTACGGCATGGTCGGGTTGGGCATCCGCAGGAACGTGGTCATCATCGCGCCGAAGAGCGCCAGGGGCACGGAGCCCGCGAGGATGATGAGCGGATCCCTGAAGCTGTTGAACTGGGCCGCGAGCACCAGGAAGATGAGCACCACCGCCAGCATGAACGCCGGGAGGAACGTGTTGCCCTCCACGCGAAGCTGCCGGGACTCGCCCGTGTAGTCGATGCGGTAGCCCGCCGGCAGGATGCGCGAGGCCTCCGTCTCCAGGTACGTGAGGGCCTCATCCAACGGCCGGATGGCCACGCCGCTCAACTTCACCGCGTTGAGCTGCTGGAAGCGGTTGAGCGACCGGGGCGTCACCTTGTTGCTCAAGGTGGCGATGGAGGACAGGGCCACGAGCTTGCCGTCGGGGCCGGTGACATGGACGTCCTTGAGCTGATCCGGGTTGAGGCGTGAGGCGCGCAGCACCTGCGGGATGACCTTGTAGCTGCGGCCGGCGATGTTGAACCGGTTGACGAAGTTGCCGCCCACCGCCGCGCCCAGGTCCTGGCCCACGGTGCCCAGGTTCAATCCCAACTGCGCGACCTTCTCGCGGTCCACCTCGACCTCCGACTGCGGCTGGTCGAGCTTCACGTCGATGATGGGCGGGAAGGCGAACAGACCGCTCTGCGTGGCCTTCTCCTGCAGCTGCTGCGCGAACCCCAAGAGCTCCTCCGCCTCCGCCGTGGAGGCGATGACGAATTCCACCGGGAAGTTGCCACCGCCCGGCAGCGCGGCGGGCTGGATGGCGAAGGTCTGGACGCCGGGCAGGGCGTTCACGCGCTCCTGCGTCTCCGCCAGCACCTGCGCCGCGGAGCGCTTGCGCTGCTCCCAGGGCTTCAGCCCCAGGCCCCAGAACCCGTTGCCCGGGCTCATGACCTGGAAGATGAACCCGGAATCCGGCATGGACAGCAGCGTCTTGCTCACCTCGTTCATGGATGGCGCGAGCTGATCCAACGTGGAGTTGGACGGCGTGCTGACGATGCCGAAGATGATGCCCTGGTCCTCCACGGGCGCCAGCTCCTTGGGCGACTGAGAGAACATCAGGAAGGCCAGCATGCTCAGCACCACCCACGCGGCATAGACGGGCCCGCGCGTGCGCAGCGAGCTGTCCAGGCTGCGGGCGTACGTGCCCCGCAGGCGCTCGAAGGCGCGGTTGACGACGCCTGCCATCCCCTTGTCCTCATGGCCCGCCCTGAGCAGCGCGGCGGACATCATCGGGGAAAGCGTCAGCGCCACCACGCCCGACAAGGTCACCGCTCCGGCCAATGTGAGCGCGAACTCGCGGAACAGCGAGCCCGTGAGGCCACCCTGGAAGGCGATGGGCGCGTAGACCGCGGCGAGCGTGAGGGTCATCGCGATGATGGGCCCCACCAGTTCCCGGGCGCTCTTGAGCGCGGCGTCCACGGGACTCAGCCCGCCTCTCAGGTGGCGCTCCACGTTCTCCACCACGACGATGGCGTCGTCCACGACCAGGCCTACCGACAACACCACCGCGAGCAGGGTGAGCAGGTTCACCGTGAAGCCGAACATCTGCATCAGGAACACGGTGCCGATGAGCGACACCGGGATGGCCACCACCGGCACCAGGATGGAGCGCACGGAGCCCAGGAACAGGAAGATGACCAACACGACGATGAGCAGCGTCTCCCCCAGCGTGCTCACCACCTCGTCGATGGCGTTCTGGATGTACTCCGTTCCGTCGAAGGCGATGCCGGCCTTGATCTGCTCCGGCATCTCCTTGCGCAGCGAGTCCACCTCCACGCGGATGCGCTGCATGACGTCCAGCGAGTTGGCGTTGGGCAGCGACCAGATGCCGATGAAGACCGCCGTCTTCCCGTTGATGGTGACGTCGTTGTCGTAGTCCTCGGCGCCGAGCACCACGTCCGCGATGTCCGAGAGCCGCACCACCGCGCCGCCGTCCTTGCGGACGATGAGCTGCCGGAACTCCTCCACCGAGCGCAGGCTGGTGTTCGCCGTGAGGTTCACCTGCACGAGCGAGCCCTTCGTCTGGCCCACGGCGGCGAGCGAGTTGTTGGCCGCGAGCGCCTGCCGCACCTGGCTGGGGCTGATGTTGAGCGCGGCCATCCGGTCCGGCTTCATCCACACCCGCATCGCGAACGTGCGCGCGCCGAGGATGTCCGCGCGCTGCACGCCCTCCACCGACGACAGCCGGGGCTGCACCACCCGCACCAGGTAGTCGGACAGCTCGTTCTGCTGGAGGAACTCGGAGGTGAAGTCCAGGTAGGCGACGGCGAACTGGCTGTCCGCGGACTCGATGCCCATCACGGGCACCTGGGCTTCGGGAGGCAGGTCGCCGCGCACCTGATCGACCTTGGAGCTGATCTCACTCAGGGCGCGGTTGGAGTCGTAGTTGAGCTTGAGGCGGGCGCGGATGATGGAGACGCCCTGGAGGCTCTGGGACTCGACGTAGTCGATGCCGTCCGCGGCGGAGATGACGCGCTCCAGCGGGGTGGTGATGAAGCCTCGGACCAGCTCCGCGTTGGCGCCGACGTAGGCCGTCGTCACCGTGATGTCGGCGTTCTCGCTGCGCGGGTACTGCCGCACGTTGAGGGAGCGCAGGGCCTGCAGGCCCGCGATGATGATGAGGAGGTTGACCACCAGCGCCACGACGGGGCGGCGGATGAACAGGGCGGTGAAGTTCATGGATGCGCCTTCCTCTGCCCTACGGGTTCACGGGCTGGGGCGCGGATTCGACCGGCGGCGCCAGCGCGTTGTTGAGGACGACGGCGGCGCCATTCTTCAGCTTGAACACGCCGCTGCTGACCACGGTCTGCCCGACCGTCAGGCCCGACGTCACCTCGACGAAGTCACCCCGGCGCTCGCCCAACCGCACGAACTGCTGCCGCGCCAGGAGGGCGGGCTTGCCGGCGGCGTCCTTGCCGTCGGAGAGGGTGAACACGGAGTCGCCGTAGGGGGCGAAGACCACGGCGGTGGCGGGGATGGCCACCACGGGGTGGTCGGCCTCGGCGAGCACCTGGATGTTGGCGAACATGCCGGGCAGCAGCCGGCCATCCTCGTTGGGCACGGTGGCGCGCATGCGCACGTTGCGCGAGGACAGCTCCACCTCGGGGTTGATGGTGGTGAGCTCCCCCTCCCACGTCTTCTCCGGGAAGACGTCGACGCGGATGCGCACCTTCTGGCCCTGCTTCACCTGGGCCAGGGCCTGCTGGGGCAGCTGGAACTCCACCAGGGCGGGGTTGATGGACTGCAGGGAGGCGATGGGGTTGCCCGGGGAGACGAGCTGCCCCAGCTCCACCTGCCGGATGCCGACGCGGCCCTCGAAGGGCGCGCGGATGAGCTTCTTCGCGATGAGGGTGCGCAGGTGGGCCACGGAGGCCTCGGCCTGGACCGCCCGGGCCCGGATGGCATCGAGGTCCGACTGGGTGTTGGCACCCTGGGTGTGGAGCTTCTCCACGCGGTCCCGGGTCAGCCGCGCGAGCGCTGCTTCCGCCTCGGCTCCGGTCAGTTGGGCCGCCTCGCTGGACGTGTCGAGCTGGACGAGCACCTGTCCCTTCTTCACCGACGCGCCGTTCTCGAAGCGGATGTCGTTGACGACGCCCGGCAGCTCCGCGCTCAGGGTCACGCCCCGGACGGCGAGCACCGTGCCGACCGCTGCCTGGGTCCCCTGCCAGCCGAAGGACTCCGCCTTGGCGGAGGTGACGGCTTCAGGTGGCGGCACGAAGGTCTCACCCGCCTTGATCATCGCGACGATCTGCGCCGCCTTGACGGCGGTGAGCCCCGCGATGACCACGAGCAGGAGCACGATGCCGATGGCCCACCGCTTGAGACGGCTCACGGGACGCTGGGCGGAGAGGGGCATGTCAGGGGAAGGGGCAGTGGGCGGGGAATGCATCGTGGGCACTCAAAGCGCTGGATGGCGCAGCCGTCAGGGATTGGGCGACCTCTAGCCGAACGGCCCCGGGTTTGCGCTCTTGAAAATGCGAATTTCTTGTGACCCCACGCGTCGGGTGGCGGGTGCGAGGAATTGTCGAGCAAAAACCGGTGGCTCCGGGCGCGGGGCCGCTCCCGGGCCCCGCTCGGAAACAGCCCCGGGAGGGCAGGCAGGCGGCAGTGGGGGCGACCCGGGTGTGCGGGTGGAGTCGCCGGCGTGTATCGGTTCAGGAAAAGGGGCTGGGGCTCGTGGTTGTTTTCATGATTCCGGCATCGTCGGCGTCACTGGCCTAGGCTGGGCCCGGAGGGGGCCGTGCCCTGCCCCTGGAGGACCGGATGCTCGCCTGCGTGGATGTGGACTACCGCCCCGACCTCACCGTGGCCGCGTGTGTCCTCTTCCGCGCCTGGACCGACGCCAGGGAGGCCGCGCACCTGGTGGAGCACGGCCCGGTCGCGGCCCCCTACGAGCCCGGCCAGTTCTACCGCCGCGAGCTGCCGCACCTGCTGCGCGTGCTCGCCGGGGTGCAGGAGCCGCTGGAGGCCATCGTCGTGGACGGCTACGTGTGGCTCGGGGCGGACAAGCCGGGGCTGGGGGCCCACCTGCACGAGGCCCTCTGTGGCGCGGTGCCTGTCATCGGCGTGGCCAAGACGCCCTATGTCACCACCGGCCCGGCGCAGCCCATCGTGCGGGGCGAGAGCCTGCGCCCCCTGCTCGTCACGGCCATCGGCATGGAGACCGCGACCGCCGCGGAGCACATCCGGCGCATGCACGGCCTCTGGCGCATCCCGACGCTGCTGAGCCGGGTGGACCGGCTGTGCCGCACGTCCTGACGCAACGGAGCCGGCGCGCCGTGCTTCCGCCCTGGTGACTGGCGTCATCAGGTGGTGATTGCCGTCATCGCGTGACGCCCCGCGAGAGGAATGGGCCCGCGTCCCAAGTGCCTGATCTTCCGCGTCAGGCCTGGGTGAGATGGGGCGTTCGGGCGTTGGCATGTGTCCTGCTCTTGGGTCCGGGCAAGCCGCGCAACGGCGGTCCTGGTGCTCCCCAGGACCTGCCCTTCCCCTGGGTCTGAAATGTCCATCTCGCTCCTCAACCGCTCGTCGCTCTCCGCTCCCCCCTCGAGCATCTCCCACGCCAGGCCGGTCCCCCCGCCGGCCGAGGGCGTGACGAGCACCCAGGCGCCGCAGCCGAAGAACGACCTCTGGCAGAAGCTGATGACGGACTCCTTCGACCAGGGCCCCGGCGCGGCAGGCGGCCTGGAGAAGGCGCAGGGGAAGCTGTCGGAGCTGCTGGGCGGGCTCGCGCAGTTGATCCAATCGCTGGAGACGCAGACGCAGGGCGGTGACCTGGGCCTCGGGTCGCAGGAGCTCGCGCCCAGCCTGGGTGATGCATCCGAAGGCGTGGCTCCCGCCCCCCAGGCAGCCTCCGCGTTCACCGAAGCGCCCCAGGCCCAGACGCAGGGCGCCGCGCCTGTCGCGAGCAAGGCCAGCGGCGGGGTGGATCCGCTGCACTCCAGCCGCACCAGCGACGCGGGCCCCGGGTTCGGCGCGCCGTCCGCCGGCTCCACCGAACAGGTGAGCGCGAGCGAGCCGTGGTTGGCGAAGAACAACGTCGGCTCGCCCTACAACAGCAACATGCTGGTCATCGACCCGAGCAAGAAGGGTGACTACAAGTACACGAACACGTTCGCCAACAAGACGAACCAGCCGCAGACCGTGACGCTGTGGAACAAGACGGGGGAGAAGGGCGGCCCGAACGACGGGCAGAACTTCGACAAGAGCACCCCGAAGACGTTCACGTTGCAGCCCGGCGAGTCGAAGGTCGTGGCGTTCGACAGCAACAGCAGCGTGGCGTGGGCTGTGTCGGAGGACGGCTCGTCGAAGCCGGGCGCGAACTCCGGTCAGACCTGGGGCGAGGCGACGTTCGCGAACGCCGGCACGGGTTGGAGCGGCTACGACACCAGCCAGATCAGCCCCGCGGGCCACAATGGCAAGATGTCCATTTCGAACGAGGCCAATGGCCACACCGTGACGGAGGCCAATGCCTGGCAGACGCCTTCGGATGACCCCGCGGGCCGCGACGTGGGCGTCCCGGCGGGTCCGCTGAACCTGACCACCGTGTTCAGCTGAGCCGCCTGTTTCAGTTGAAGGGGCGAGCGCATGAGGACCGATCCGCGCGGATGAAGGGCTGTCCCAAGGCTTGGTAGGCATTGGGACTCCTCTCCCCCGGCCTTTTGGCGGAAGAGGGGGGCGCCTGAACTCGAGCAGGCCCGTTCGCTGCATCCCGGAGCCCGTTGGCTGCTCCCGTTCGGAGCTGGCCCCGGTTCGGGCGTAGGCTCCACGGGACGTGGAATCCATCTCCCCCGCCGCGACACCCTGGCAGCAGCCCTTCGCGTCCTCGCTGCGCCAACAGGCGCGCCGCCTGCCGTGGCTGATGCTCCTCTATGTCGTGCCGGGCCTCATCACCGCGAGCCACACCTGGTTCTTCGCCCAGGCCAAGGACCCCACCTATTCCTTCGGGCGGGCGCTGCTGGTGCAGGTTCCGCCGTGGCAGTACTGGGCGCTCGCCACCCCGCTCGTCCTCGCGCTCGGACGACGTTTTCGCCTGGAGCGCGGCGTCTGGCCCCTGGGGCTGGGGGTCCACCTGGCCGCCTTCGCGGTGCTCATGGTCCCCTATGCGACGCTCATCTTCTTCGTCTCCCGGGCCGCGGGGGAGACGTGGCTCCTGGACATCTCCCTGGGCCAGATGCTGCCCCTGATGGTGGCCAAGTACATCGTCATCGGCCTGCTCATCTACGGAGGCATCCTCTCCATCGGCCACGCCGTCGAGTATCACCGCCGCTACCGCGAGGGAGAGCTGGCCCAGGCCCGACTGGAGACGCGCCTGGCGCACGCGCAGCTGGATGCCCTGCGCGCCCAGCTCCACCCGCACTTCCTCTTCAACACGCTCAACGCCATCTCGGTCCTCGTGCGCAAGCAGGACACCGCCGGCTCCATCCGCATGCTCACCGGCGTCAGCGAGTTGCTGCGCATGGCCCTCCACAACACCGGCCGCCAGCACGTGCCCTTCCACGAGGACGTCGACTTCCTGGAGCGCTACCTCGACATCGAGCAGACCCGCTTCCAGGACCGGCTCCAGGTGGTCCGCGCCATCGACCCGGCCACGCTCGGAGCGCTCGTGCCCAGCCTCATCCTCCAGCCCCTGGTGGAGAACGCCATCAAGCACGGTCTGGCCACCCGCTCCGGCGCGGGACGCGTGGAGCTGCGCGCCTCGCGCGAGGGTGCGCGGCTGGTGCTGGAGGTGCTCGACGATGGCCCCGGGCTCGCGCCCGACTGGGATCGCCGTGACGGCTGCATCGGCGTCGCCAATGTGCGGGCCCGGCTGTACCAGCTCTACGGAGACGGCCACGGCTTCACGCTGGAGAACCGGTCCGGGGGCGGCGTGCGCGCCCGCCTGGAGCTGCCCTTCCAGGCCGCCCCGTCGGAGGCGCTCGGGGCATGAACACGGCCACCGCCATCCGCACGCTCGTCGTGGATGACGAGCCCCTGGCCCGGGAGGGCCTGCGCATGCTGCTGGCCACGGATCCCGACGTCCTCGTGGTGGGCGAGGCGAGGAACGGACCGGAGGCCGTGCGCCTCATCCGCGAGCAGCGACCGGACCTCGTCCTGCTGGACGTGCAGATGCCGGAGCTCAACGGCTTCGAGGTGCTCGCCCGCCTGGACCCTGCCGAGGTGCCCGCCGTCATCTTCGTCACCGCGTATGATCAGTACGCCCTGCGCGCCTTCGACATCCACGCGCTGGACTACCTGCTCAAGCCCTTCCGAGACGACCGCTTTCACGACGCCATTGGCCGTGCGAAGGCGCGGATCCGCCTGACGCGGATGTCGGACCTTGGCCAGCGGTTGATGTCGGTGCTCTCCACGTACGGCGAGCGCGATGGCACGCCCGCCCCGGCACCCATTCCCGTCCCGGGGGAGCCGTGGGTGCGCCGGCTCGCCATCCGCGACACGGGCCGCGTGGTGTTCCTCGACGTGGACGAAATCGAATACATCGAGGCCGCCGACTACTACGTGCAGATCCACGCGGGAGGGAAGGCCTACCTCCACCGTGAGACGATGCAGGGCCTGGAGGCGCGCCTGGACCCGGAGCGCTTCATGCGCATCCACCGCTCGGCCATCGTCAACTCGCGCCGCATCCGCGAGCTGCGCAGCGAGGGCCGCAGGGACCTGGTCGTGGTGCTCACTGGCGGGGCGGAGCTGCGCGTCGCTCGCAGCCACCGCGAGAAGTTCCAGCACCTGCGCTGAGCCGCGAGGCTCGCGCTGCCCATGGCCCATTCGCCGCGGGGGGGGGGGCGGTTCGCGGCAGGGACGTCCCCGCTGGCTGAACGCTCCACCCACGCGAGCACCCCACGTGGACAACAGCTACAAATGGGGCGGCGGCGGTCTGCTGTCTGCTCTCCACCGCGGAGGATCTGGTCGTGTTCGGCTCCGCGCACCTCCAGCCCGGCTTCCTGCGCAAGGAGACCGATGCTCTTTGATTCCCAGCGCGTCGTCGCCCTGCTGACCAACACGTACGTGGAGCTCGTCGAGGAACACGCCGTCCAGCTCGGAGAGATCTTCATGGCCGCGCCCAAGGCCCCCCCGCCGTGAGCAGCACTGGCAAGCGGGTCCTTGAGCATGCCTTGACGGTCATCTGACCTGATGGGTATGTGCCCCTGGAGCAGATGGCGCCGACATCCAGAAGGAAGAGGCTTCACCACCTACGCCCAATCGCACCTGCAGGCGGCTGTCCCTGTCACTGGAGTCCTTCCATGAAGAACAATGAGCAGGCAACCGGGGAGGCCGCTTCCCGGCTCATCGACCAGCGGATCCTCGACCTGGGGGGATGGCGAGGGGAGACCCTGGCCCGCATGCGGGCGCTGATCCTCGAAGCCGACCCCGAGATGACCGAGGAGTGGAAGTGGATGGGCACTCCGGTCTGGTCGCACCACGGAATTGTCTGCACCGGTGAGGCATACAAGAAGGCCGTGAAGCTCACGTTCGCCAAGGGAGCCAGACTCCCGGACCCCTCGGGCCTCTTCAATTCCAGTCTGGAGGGCAACACGCGAAGGGCGATCGACATCCATGAAGGGGAGAAGGTCGATGCGGGCGCATTCAAGGCGCTCGTGAAGGCCGCGGTGGCCCTGAATGGACTGCCGGCGAAGAAGCGGTAGACACCGCGATTCCAGGTCGCCGGGTCAGGTCCTCTCGCGACGCTGGCGCGCCCAGGCTTCGAAGCCCATGAGCGAAAGGCCATAGGCGCTCGCGATTTCGGGCCGCGCCAGCAGCGGGGCGACGTTCATGTAGGTCATGCCCTGCGCCACGCCGGGATGCAGGCCGGCCGCGACGGCCTCCTCGACCGTGCCGGACTGGACCCCGTACTCCTTGCCGTCGATGCGCGAGAGGATCTCTGCGACTTGAGGAAGCGTGAGCACGTCACCCGCGAGCTCCAGCGTCACGCCGTTGAACGTCGCGGGATTGATGATCGCCGCCGCGGCGGCCCGACCGACATCCTCTGGCGCGATCCACGCGAGGGGCCGGTCGGCCTTGACCACCGTGATCAGCCGGCGCCCGTCGACGAACCCGGCGGGATCCAACATGTCGTGATCCATGAAGGTGGCGGGCAGGATGACGGTCCAGTGCTTGAAGCCCGCGTTGCGCACGAGCTCGCAGGTGGCGAACTTGTTCTCCCAGTACTGCTCGTGTGACTTCCAACGCCCCTCCGCCCAGCCCTCGACGTCGCGGTGGGCGCCCACGCCCGTCGTCGCCGTGTGCACGAACGTCTCGACGCCCTCGGCAAGCGCCGCCTCGACGAGGTTGCTGCCTTGCTGGCGCTCCTTGCTGAAGTCGACACCGGTCGCGGAGACGATGGGCGCCTGCATGGAGAAGACCGCCCGCGCCCCGGCGCAGGCGGCGCGCAACGACGCCGGATCGTCGAGGTCCCCGACCACCACCTGGGCGCCAGCCGCCGCGAGGGCCCTGGCCTTGGGCGCCTCCGGATTGCGCACCAGCACTCGCACCGTGGAGCTGCCTTCGGCCAGCAGTGACCGGGCCGTGGCGCCGCCCTGGCGCCCCGTGGCGGCGGTGACGAGAACAAGGTTGTTGCTGCCCATGAGCCGTTCCTTTGTAAGTGGGGGACCCCACCGTTTATCTTTGTGGTTGAATACGGAGGGGCACCCCGTTTGTCAAGGAAGGTGCTCGTGAGGAGGAGATCGCCGTGGGTCGTGTGAAGCCGTTGCGCGCGGACGGGCAACGCAACCGGGAGCGGATTGTCGCGGCCGCCGCGGAGCTGGTCGGCAGGGATGGCGCGCAGGCGTCGCTCGAGGAGATCGCGCGGCGGGCGGAGGTCGGTTCGGCGACCCTGCACCGGCACTTCCCTTCGCGGCAGGCGCTGCTGGAGGCGGTGTTCCGCGATGGCGTCGCGCAGCTCTGTGCGCGGGCCGCCGCGCAACCGGGCGAGGATCCCGCCGCCGAGCTGGCGGCCTGGCTGGAGGAGGTGACGGTCTACACCGCGACCCACCGCGGGCTCGCCGTGGCGCTGCTGGCCGGTCCGGATGGACTGTCGGCCGAGGAGATCTGCTCCACCGACATGCTGCTCGACGTGCTGAAGGTCCTGGTGGCGCGGGCGTCATCCGTGGACGCGATTCGCGCCGGCGCCACGACGGAGGACCTGATGAAGCTGGCGAACGCGATCGCCGTCGCCAACGAAAACGATCCGCTCACCGCGCGCCGGGTGTTGCGCCTCGCGCTCACCGGCATTCGCCCGTGAACGCGGTTGGCATGTCCGTCCTCTCACCGACGGACGATGCTTCCGCGCGTGGGGCCGTCAGGGCCTTGAACACGAAGGCCCCGCGACTTTCATCGCGAGGCCCGTGTCGAACAAGAAGGCCCTGCCCGTGGGCAGGGCCTTGGGTTCAGCCGGCAGTCGGGCAGGTCGCGGACTCGAGGTAGAACGCCTCCCACGAGCCGACGTCGGTGGGATTGCAGATGCCCACGTTGCCGCCATTTCCGCTCTGGATGGGAGCGCCGGGGGTGTTCTCCTTCCAGTTGCGGGCGTTGCCCGTCGACGATTCAAAGCCGTAGCGGTTGCGGCCGCCGTGGACCCCGCAGGCGTAGCGGGTGAACGCCTCCGCCGTGTTGAGCGTGGCGCTCACGGTGAGCTGGTCCGCGACCACCGCCAGGTATGCGCCGCTCGCTGCCTTGAGCTTGTACTTCGCGCCGCTCGTGACGAGCTCGAAGATCGCGCCACCGGTCTGCGTCGCGCCGAGGGCCGCGACCTTGCCCGCGCCGTCGACGGTGAGCCACTGGTCGCTGCGCTCGCTCTGGATGCGGAAGCAGGCCGCGCCGCCGCTGGTCTCGGTGTGGCACGTCGCATCACAGCCATCGCCCGACTGGGTGTTGCCATCGTCGCATTGCTCGCCGCTCTCGACGGTGCCATTGCCGCACACGGGGCCGGTGCTGCCTCCCGGGCAGGTCACCGGCTCCAGGTAGAAGCCCTCCCAGGTGCCGGCATCGGTCGGGTTGCAGGCGCCGCCATTGCCGCCGTCACCGCTCTGGATGGGCCCGTCCTGCGTGGTCTCCTTCCAATGGGGCGCGCTGCCTGACGAAGCCTGGAAGCCGACACGCGTGCGCGCGCCGTAGCCGCAGGGAAGCTGCGTGAACGACTCCGCGCTGGAGAAGTTGGCGCTCATGGCGAGCTGGTTCGCCGCCACCGCCATGAACGCGTTGCCCGAGCCCTTGAGCTTGAACCGGGTGCCGTTCGGAACGAGCTGGAAGATCTGCCCTCCTGCTTGCGTCGTGCTGCCTGCGACGACCTTGCCCGCGACGTCGACGATGAGCCACTTGTCGGAGCGCTCGCTTTGAATCTGGTAGCAGCTCCCGCCGGAGGTCTCAGCGAACGTGGCCGTATAGGTGGCCGCGCTGCCAGGCGTGGTGAAGGTGTGCGATTGCGCGCCGCCGTCCGACCACGACGAGAACGTCCAGAACTTTCCGTTCGCGTACTGCGGCGAGTCGACGCCCACCGAGCGGACGACGCCGACCACGCTGGTCGTGTCGTGCGGCGCGGCGAAGGGCTGACCGTCCATCAGGACCTGCAGCCCGCTCGGCACGCTGGTCACCTTGAGCGGGACCGTGACCGGGAGGACGTCGCGATACGTCGTGTGGGTGAGGCCGATGGAGTCTCGCACCGTGAGCCGCAAGCGATACCAGACGTTGGCCGAGCTCTCGCCGATGCTCGGAATCGGCCAGCTCCCGCTCGCGATGCCGGTGGTGTCGGTCATGGCGGGATGGGTGTGGGTGTCGTGATGGAAGGTGATGTTCCACGTCATCGCGCTCGGCGGCAGCGCGCCGTCCTCCAGGTCGCTGGCCGAGCCGGAGAACACCAGTTGGGTGGACGCGGTGTAGGTCGCTCCCGCTGCCGGCGTCGCGATGGTGGCCACCGGCGGCTTGTTGGACGTCACCGTCAGCACCGCCTCGGCGCTGGTGGTCGACCCAAGCCCGTTGGTGACGACGGCGCGGAAGCGCGCGCCGCTGTCGGTGAGCTGCGCGGCGTTCAGCGAGTAGCTCACGGAGGTCGCGCCGGGGATGTCCACGCCGTTGCGCTGCCACCGATAGGTGAGAGGGGGCTCGCCGCTCGCCGACACCGTGAAGGTGGCCGGAGTTCCGACCGATACCAGCGTGCTCACCGGCTGCTGCGCGATGCTCGGCGGCAGCGAGGCCGTGTAGGCGATGCGGCCCACCTGGCCCGCGCCGCGCGCCAGGTAGTAGAGCGCGCCGTCGGGCCCCACATCGAGGTCCACGGGCCCCGGGGCGGCCGTCGCGAACAGCGACTGCGCGCCGGTGTTCGGGTCGATGCGCGAGATCCAATTGTTGGTGTAATCCGCGAAGAAGTATTGACCGACGTAGGCGCTGGGAAACGCGGAGACCGGTGGGTTGTAGAAGGCACCCCCGGCGATGCAGTTGCCGGCGGCCGTGCCGGTGCCATGCGGGTACGCGAAGAACGGCTGCGTGAGCCCCGGGCGATTCGTGAAGTAGCCCTCGGTCATCGGCCAGCCGTAGTTGGCACCGGCCTGGCCACGGTTGATCTCTTCCCAGCCGCCTTCGCCCACGTCGTTGATGAACAGGGTGCCCGTGCCGGGCTGGACGTCGAAGGTGAAGGGGTTGCGCAGCCCCATCGCCCAGGTCGCCTTGGCGAGCCCGGTGGCGGTCGCGTAGAACGGATTGTCCGTGGGAATGCTGCCGTCCGGGTTGAAGCGCAGCAGCTTTCCGAGCGGCGTGTTCAGGCTCTGCGAGTTGGAGGAGACCGCGTTCTCTCCGACCGAAACGTAGAGCTTGCCGTCGAGTCCGAAGCGGACCGCGCCGCCGTTGTGGTTGGCGGCGTCGAGCGTCGGGAAGTCGGCGAGCACCAGCTCGCTGCCGGGAACCGCCACATTGCCGTTGGCGGTGAA
Source organism: Myxococcaceae bacterium (assembly GCA_004173515.1). Classification (GTDB taxonomy): domain Bacteria; phylum Myxococcota; class Myxococcia; order Myxococcales; family Myxococcaceae; genus Corallococcus. The sequence continues at coordinate 24,224 of SECN01000007.1, forward strand.
GCGGCTGACCCGGTTGTGGATGCTGCCGACGACCGACGTGTAATAGACGTACAGATAATGATTGCTGAAGAAGTTGGGATCGAACGCGACGCCCATCAGCCCTCGCTCGTTGCCATTGTCCACGGCGAGCGTCACGAACGGAGTCGCCAGCAACTGGCCGTTCTGGACGATGCGCAGCGCGCCGTTCTTCTCCGAGACGAACAGGCGCCCGTCGGGCGCGAAGGTCATGGTGGTCGGCCCCTGCAGGCCATTGACGAAGACGGAGTCCGCGAAGTTGGCGTCTTGAACGACCGCGCCCGCGCGCGCGACCGCGGGCTCGGGCTCCGGTGTCGACGGCATCGAGCAGCCCACGACGAGTGAGAAGACCGCGCACGCGACGACGAGCGGACTGGGACACCACGCGCGGACGCGCGTTCTGACCTGTGGTTGCATCGGCTGCTTCTCCCGGTTGAGCAGGCTCACGCGGCCGGGGGACCGCGTGAACGAGGGGTGGTGCTGTCAGGTATTACCCCGAAAGCATGTTGACCGGGAAAACATATGGATATGAATGCCTGCTTGGGCAGGCATGGGGGGCATGTCAGGCCCTGTGGAAGGCCTTGGCGAAGAAGTTCTCGACGCGCGACTTCTCGGGCGGGATGGCGTTCGCGGGCGAGGCCACGCTCGAGGCGTTGGCGAGGGCGGGACGCAGGCCCGACGCGATGCCCGGCTTGACGTGGTGACGGAGGTCGACCGCCACGTCGGACTTCAGGTGGGTGCCCACGCCCATGGCGGTGTTGACGTCCGCGGAGTGCTTGAGGAAGCCATTCTCCAGCCCCACCTTGCCGCCTGCCTGGGCCGCCGCGCCCGCCACCGCGCCCGCGGTGACCGAGCCGTGCAGGCGGCCCACGTGCCCGCCCGCCGTGGCGTACGCGCCCGCCGTGGCGGCCGCGCCCACCTGGCCGGAGAGCATCGCCGTGGCCGTCCTCGGATCCAGGCTGGCCACGCCCTCGGCGTAGGCGGTGGCGGAGGCCTTGGCCTCGCCCTTGACGTACCCGCCCACGTGCCGGTTGAAGTCATGGCTCGCGCTCGCCGCGACGCCCACGCCCGTCTCCGCCTTCGCCGTCAGCGCGCCCGTGTAGGCGTGCGCGTTCCTGTCGAGCGACACACCGGCCTGGGCCTGCCCCTTGAAGGTGTTCGCCTCGGCGGAGAGCTGGCCGCTCGTCACGCCCAGCCTTCCTGCGTGCGTCTTCTGCGACGTGTAGGCGGCGTGGGGGCCGTTCACCTCGGCCTGGGCCGAGTAGTGGTGCACGCCACCACCGCTGTAGCGCGAGGTGGAGGCCTGCATCGAGCCCACGTTGCCCCTCAACGTGCCGCCAGCGAAGGTGTCCTTCTGGAAGGGGTTGCCCGGCCTGTCGATGAGCATGTTCTGCCGGGCGCCCGGGGGCGCCGTGAGCTTGTTGTCACCGCCGCTCACGCTGACATCCGAGGCCTGGCCCGTCGTCTTCTCCCAGGGGCTGTAGGCAGGGCCACCCTCGGGCATGCCCGGGTGCTTCAGGGGCTTGGACTCAGGGGCCGTCGGCGCGCTCGCGACGGGCCTGGTCGCCGCGGGCCGGGTGGTCTGCGAGGACGGCGCCGAAGTGGGGAGCGTGGAGGCGCGCGCCGGAGGCTTGGGCCTGGACGCCGTGGAGGAGGGGAGCGTCGTGGAGCGGGACAAGGTCGAACCGAGGCGAGAGGTGCGCATGGCGGGCTCCTGAAGAGGTGCGGCGGAAGGGTTCAGTGCAGCGATGCCCTGTCCGACTGCATCCGACATGCCATGCTCAGGTGGAACGATGTGGAGAAGGCCCCTCCCTGGTTTCAAGGGGTTGGCGGGAGGGGCGCCGAAGGGGAGGTGAGGGCCCTGGTGACTGGGGTCATCAGCGCAGGGACAGCAGTCATCCCCCCGCGCTGGAGGAGGCCTTCAACGCGCGATTCCATCGAGCGCGGCGATGCTCTTCGCCGGCAGCACGCGTGACGCCGCGGCCACCCTCGGTGTCGCGCCCAGCCCGACTTCGCGACGTTCTCCACGCCCGATGAGACGGGCGCGAGTCCTGGCCGAAGGGCGGCATGGGGTCCTCAGCGACCAGGGATGCCGTGCACGCACGAGTCGTAGAGCGCCAGCGTGACCTTCGTGGTCTTCCTTGCCCGCAGCCAAGGCACGCCGTGAAGCTCGAGGTCCACCGCGCAGATGACAATGGGCCTTCTTCGGGCGACGTCCTCGAGGCGGCGGAGCACGGCGGACAACATCTCGCCGTTGAAGGGGGAGTACAGGAAGAAGACCGACCCATCGAGCTCGGCGTCGGCGACGTTGGCGTGAACGAACGAGACGCGCGGAAGGGCCAGCCCGGCGCAGCGTTCCTTCGCCCGGCGAACAAGGGGCTCCTGGAGCTCCACGCCACAGGCTCGCGCCCCGGACAGCAGGTGGGCGAGGATCACCACGCGACCCAGGCCCGAGCCGAGATCGACGAACTCGTCGTCGGGTCGGAGTGGCACCTCGGCCACCATCGCCAGGATCTCGTCCACGCCACTCGGCAGATAGGGCACCGCCCCGCGTGGGAGGTTCTCGATGTCTGCCGGCGGCTCATCGAACCCGAAGAGCTCGTCGAGCCAACGGTCCCGATCGAGATAGGGCACCGAGAGAAGGAACTCGAGGAGCGCGTCCCCACGCAGCGCACCGGACTTGAGCTCGGCGCGCGCCATCCGCATCCGAGCCCGAAGGGAGTCGTCCACCGAGGGCTCTTCCGAGGACCCGTGCGGCGAGCTTGTCGTTGGTGTTGAGCGTCGTCTTGGACGCATGGTGAAGGAATCCCTGCGACGCGGGGCCTCGGCACGAAGGCCCCGCGATGTTCATCGCGAGGCCCGTGGAAAGCAAAGAGGCCTTCTCGAGGTGTTGGAGTGGGGGCATGTCGGAGACGCCAGCTCTCGCTGCGGGGTGAAGGACTCGACCCGGCTGTCGACGATGGAGGGGCCGTCGGGGGGCCCGCACGCTGGACGTGCGCGTGGGGAGAGCGGGAAGCTCCTGGCATGCCCATTGACCGCCTCATGCGCATCCACAGCCCTGAGTCCCTGGCGATCGGGGAGAGGGTTCTCAGCCCCGAGTTCACGGCGATGAGCGAGAGGGTGCTGCGGGTCACCGCGCTGACGTCGCGCCTCAACGTCCTGCCTTTCGAGGACGATGCGGGCAAGGCCGCGCTGTTCGAGCAGATATTCGGCAGACCGCTCCCGGCGAGGGTCACGATCTATCCGCCCTTCTACACGGACCACGGCCTTCATCTGGAGCTCTCCGAGCGCGTGTTCATCAATCAGGGCTGCACGTTCCTCGACTACGCCGGCATTCGGTTGGGCAAGGGGGTGATGGTCGGTCCGAAGGCCACGTTCATCACCGTCAGCCATCCGGTGGATCCGGGCGAGCGGCGGCTGTACCTGACGGGCGCGCCCATCGACGTGGCGGAGAACGTGTGGATCGGCGCGGGCGCGACGATCATGCCCGGGGTCCGTATCGGGCGCGACGCCGTGGTCGCGGCCGGGGCGGTCGTCGTCGACGACGTCCCCGCGGCGAGCCTGGTGACCGGCCCCAAGGCGACCGTCCGCCGACGGTGGTGATACACGAGCGCTTCTGGCGGGCGGACCGGCCATCAGGCGCAACCCGTCACGGTCGTATGATTCGTGAAGCCCCGCGCCGTTCAGCGCGCCCGGTAGAAGTCGAGCGCCTCGGCCTCGATGCGCTTGAGCCAGGCGTCCTTGCAGTTGCCGTAGGCGTGCGAGTCGTTCGGATGAAGGCGCTGGCATCGCGCCTTCTCGTCATCAACGAAGAAGCTACTCCAGGAGGAAGGAGGCTGACGCATGCATGAGTACGATTTGATCGCGGACTGGTATGCATCCCAACGCACGGGCCACATGGGCGTCCCGGAAGTGACCGCGCTCGCGGCCTCACTTCCGACCGGCGCTTCGGTGCTGGACGTCGGCTGCGGCACGGGACTGCCGCTGACGCGGGTGCTGCTGGAGCACGGCTGCCACGTGATGGGCGTGGACAGCTCCCGCGAGCTGCTGACGCGATTTCAAGCGAACTTTCCCCACGTGCGGGTGCTTTGTGCGCTTATCCAGTCGTGTGAGCTTCAGGCGCGCACGTTCGATGCCGCGATCGCGTGGGGAGTCCTGTTCCACCTGCGCCACGAAGAACAGGAACAGGCGATCGCCAGGATCGCGAGTGCCTTGAAACCTGGCGCCGCGTTCCTCTTCACCTCGGGCGACGTCCACGGATCCATCGAGGGTGCGCCGATGAATGGCGTGCCCTTCCGCTATCACTCGTACAGCGTCGACGGGTATCGCGACCTGCTGCGCGCACACGGGCTCACGCTGGAAGCGACGCACACGGACCCAGGCGAGAACGTCTGCTTCCTGTCGCGCAAGACGGGATGAGGCGGCTTCTCGCCCGTGGGCCACGGGTGCCCTGGCGAAGAGCACGGTGAATGAAGTTCCGGGGGCCTCGTCATGAAGGACACAGTGCGAGGGGGCGGCGGGAGCTGCTCCTCCACTGGAGACCTCCATGAAAAGGAGAAGCCCCATGTTCGCGGTTCGCAGTGGCACCGAGACCGGTCGTGCGCGTGAAGACCGTTCGTCCGCGAAGGGCAGGGGATGGGCGGCGCTCGCACTGCTGTTCCTGCCGCTGACGGTGGCGGCGGGACCGGGCCCGAACTACCGCTGGGACGAGTCGCGCAACCTCCCCGGGCCCAACCGTTGCCAGGAGGCCTCGCAGTGCGATGGCGCACGCACGTGCAGCCCCGCGGGCTGGTGCCAGGGTGAAGCGCGTCCCGCGCCTTCCCCTCCGCCTCCTGGGCGTTCGGAGTGGGGCCATGGCCGGGGAGAGACGCGTCCCCAGCGCAGCACCTTCATCCGCAGCAAGCTCGCGGGGCTCGTCATCGACATCGAGGGTCACAACCGCGCGCCCGGCGCCGGGCTCGTCGCCTTCCGGGCCAGGTCCAACCGCGAGAACAATGAGAACCAGATGTGGGAGCTGGTGCCCACGCAAGGCGGCTATCTCATCCGCAGCCGGCTCAACGGGCTCGTGCTCGACGTGGAGGGTGCCAACGAGGCTGCGGGGACCCGCGTGATCACCTGGGAGGCCCACGGCGGACTCAATCAGGTGTGGCAGCTCGTCCCCGGTCGCGTCCGTGGCACCTACTTCATCCAAAGCCGCCTCAACGGCCTCGTGCTGGACATCGAGGGCGGCAGGACGGATGGCTCGGGGCGGCTCATCACCTTCCCCATGCATCGCAACGGGGCGGCGGACAACCAGCTCTGGCGGCTGGACCTCTGAGCCCATCACCCCGGGGCGCAGGAGACGGCAGGTCATGCGTGGCAGCACCTGCGTCACCGGGGCAGCAACGCCTTCACACAGTGCCCCAGTGCACCGGAGGGCGCCCGAGGCAATGCGACGCCCTGAGCGAGCCCGTGCCGATAAGCCCTGGCTGATGACGCCTATCGGCCGGTTTCCACGTCAGCATTCGCGAAACCTTGGATGCGAGCAGATGAACCGCGTCGTGTAGTTGGAGCATGTTGACAGCAAGTGCGCTGATTGTCACGATGTGCGGATGCCAGCGACGATGACAGACGACGAAGCAGCCGCGCGGCGCGCGAGGGTCCTCGTCGCCGCGCGGTGGTGCTTCCTCAACTTCGGCTTCGCGAAGACGTCGTTCGAGGACATCGCCAAGCGCGCCAATCTCTCGCGCACGCTCCTCTACCGGATCTTCAAGGACAAGGAGGAGATCTACCGGGCCGTCTTCGTGGACTGGCTGGTCTCTCGCCACCCCGCGGCGAAACAGGCGGCGAACGGTCCGGGCAGCGCCTATGAGCGCTTGCTCAGCTTCTGCCGCCTGATGGTGTTCGAACCCTGGGCCGAGATGATCGGGGCGCCGATGGGGAGCGCGTTCCTGGAGGCCTGTGAGCTGATCGACCCCGAGGGTGAGGCGCTCTACCACGAGGTCGCGCTCGAGTGCGTCGCCGCGATCCTGGGCGACGAAGCGAGCGCCGAGGTCTTCTTGCTCGCGCTCGACGGTTTGCTCTCCGACCGGCCCCCGAGGGAGGTGCTCGAGCAGCGGGTGCAACTCCTCGCGGCGCGCTTCGCTCCTCGCTCGTCGAAAAAGGGAGCAAGGTCATGACCGCGTCAGGTGAAATCCAGGAGATTGCCATTGTCACCGGTGCATCCACCGGCATCGGCGCGGCCACGGCGCGCGAACTGGCCCGGCGGGGCTTCCACGTCCTCGCGGGTGTCCGGCGCGAACGGGACGCCGACGCGATTCGGGGGCCGGGGATCGAGCCGCTCATCCTCGACATCACCCACCCCGACCACATTCGGGCGCTGGCGACTCGAGTGCACGAAGACCCGCGGGGGCGGGCCGTGCGGGCGCTGATCAACAACGCCGCCGTCGGGGTCAACGTCCCGTTCGAGGCCTTCGCCATCGATGCGTGGCGACGCCTGTTCGAGGTCAACTTCTTCGGCCACGTCGCCGTGACCCAGGCGCTCCTGCCGGCCTTGATTCGCAACAAGGGGCGCGTGGTCAACATCAGCTCCGTAGGCGGCAAGGTCGCCGGGCCCACGTATGGTCCGTACGCGAGTACGAAGTTCGCGCTCGAAGCCGTCAGTGACTCCTTGCGACGCGAAGTCGCCCCGCTTGGCGTCCACGTGGTCGTGGTCGAGCCGGGCGGGGTGCGCACGGAAATGCCCGGGCGGGCGATCGCCACCGCCAATGAGCTCGTCTCGGCCATGACGCCCGAGCTGAGCCAACGCTACGGCGGCCTGGTTCAAGCCATCACCGCGCAGACCGCGGCTTTCACCGGGCCTGGATCGGGCGTGTCCGCTGATGCCGCAGCCCAGGTGATCGCCAAGGCCGTGACAGCGCGCAAGCCGCGCATTCGCTACACCATCGGCCGCGACGCGGCACTGCTCACCTTTCTGGCGCGCATCCTGCCTGATCGAATGCTCGACATCGTCTCCGCCGCCGGCCTGCGTCCCTACTTTCCCAAGCAGGGCCAATAAGACGGGGTGCCGCGGTTCGAGACGATCCCGCCCAAGCCGCATTGAGAAGGTCGGGAGCGCTGGCCCGTCGCGGGAGCGTTCGTCAGATCTGGAAGCCGCCGCTCACGTCGAGCACGGCAGCCGGGCTGCAGGACGTTCACGGGGATGTTGCGCGGTCCCAGATCTCAGGCCCTGTCGACCTGGCCATCCAAATCAGGGCAATCCCTCTCATGATGAAGCAGGCCACGCGCCTGAACGAGGACAGACCGTGGAATCCCGACACCTCTCCACACCCGCCTGGTCGGCGTTCAAGGCCTGGCTGCTCAAGTTGCATGGCGTTCCCATCGCCCACCTCCGGCTCCTGACCGGCGGCTGTCCGGCGGAGGAGCTGCCCGCGCTCGCGAAGGAGCTCAAGCGCGTGCGGGCCGATTTCAAGAAGCGGCCCAACGGGGTCTCGGCCCCCGCGGACGAGCGCCTCCGGAGGGACTATGCGGCGCTCGGTGTGCCCTGGTCCGCGTGGAGCGAGGTGGCGCTCGAGGTCCAGCGCGACCTGAAGCGCGAACGCTACGCGCGCTGGACGGGGGCGGATGCGCTCGAGTTCCCCGAGGGGCCTTCCGCCCAGGACCTGGTGACCGTCGTGTTGTTCGGAGGCGTGGAGCAGGCACGACCCCATCTGCTGCACCGCGCGTCGCTCGCCTCGGGCTCGCTCGAGGCGCTGTGGTGCGGCTGGCTTGCGGGTAGGCCGCTCGAACCCGAGACGCTGCGCGCGTTCGCGGGGGCGCCGGAGCGGCTCGCCGAGCCCCTCTACACTCCAGGCATCGAGGAGGTGCTGCCGCTGTTCTTCGTCGAGCCCGACCCCGCACGCGCCGAGCGGGCGCTGGAGGTCGCCTCGGCCCAGAGGGGCGCGTCCCGGTCGCAACCGTTGATGGACTTCCTGCGCTCCCTGCTCGGTCTGTGGCGCCAGGACACTTCGGTGGAGGAGGTGAGGGCGCGCTTCGATGCGAGCGTCGCGACCGTCTCGCCCTCCGAGGTCACCCATCTGAGCGCGCCCGCCTATCTGTACGGCCGATACCTCGAGGCGCTCCCCCCGCACGCGCTGCTGGAGCGGGTGGGCTCGCGTCTCGAGCGCATCGCCGTGCCTGCCCGGGTCGCCGATGTCCAGCCCGTCATGGAGGCCCTCACCGCGCTCGAGGAGTTGACGGCCCTGGGCCTGGGCCTCCGCGTGGAGCAGCGGCCCGGGGATGTCCTCCTCTCCGCACAGGAGCCGGAGCCGGGGGCTGGGGACGAATTCCTGTAGCGCTGACGGATGCGATGCGCGTCATCCGGATGGACCCGCCAATGAGAAGGCGCCGTGCCTCACCAGACACACCGGTGAGGCACGCGAGACAGGTCATGTCGCGTGCGGCGGCCCGAACCATCGGGTCAGGGCCTCATGCAGACCCTGGTCCGTGCCCTCTCCGACCCACGCGACGTGTCCGTCCGGTCGGATCAGCACCGCGACGGGCGCCGTGACCGCGCCGAGCACCGGGAGCTCCCACGCCCCCGTGTCGCGAGCAGCGACCCTCCGGACCCGGTCCGCCCAGGGCGTGATGTCGAGAGTGCCGGGCTCGCCCAGGTCGAGCAGCACCGGCCGCGCGTCGTGCAACAGGTGGAACACGCGCTGGGGGCCGTCGGCGGTGAGCAGGTCGAGGTCCGGCATGCGGCGCCCGAGCAGCGGGTGCCCGTTGCCCAGGTCGTAGTGGACGTCCAGCCCGGACATCATCGCCGCGTACTGCTTGCGGGGCCCGTCCATCCGCAGCAACTCCGCCAGCGTCTCGCGCACGGCGTCCATCCGCGCGTCACCGCGGCTCAGCGCGGTCTGCGCCATCGTCTTCCGCAGCGCACGGGCCGCGACGGGGTGCCGCTCCGCGTGGTACGTGTCGAGCAGGGTCTCCGGCGAGACGCCGCGCACGACCTGGGCCAGCTTCCACCCCAGGTTCACGGCATCCTGCACGCCGAGGTTGAGCCCCTGTCCGCCCATTGGCGAGTGCACGTGGGCCGCGTCGCCGGCCAGGAGCACCCGCCGGTCCCGGTAGGACGCCGCCTGTCGCGTCATGTCGGTGAACCTCGAGAGGTATGTGGCGCCGCGCAGGCCGTAGTCCGTCCCGTAGAGCGCGACGAGCCCCTCGCGCAGACCTTCGAGGGTTGGTGCGTCACCCGTGCCGACCCGCTCCTCTCTCAGCACGAGGCCCACGCGTCCGTCCTCCAGCTTGCCCATGGCGTAGGTGCCCTTCTCGTCCCGGCGGATGCCGAACGTCGGCGTTCCGGTCATCTCGACCTCGGCGATGAGGTAGCTGATGGACGCGTCCCACCCCGGGAACTCGATGCCTGCTGTCTTGCGGACGAGGCTGCGGCCCCCGTCGCACCCGACCAGGTACCGCGCCCGCGACGCACGGCCGTCGGACAGAACGATGTCGACGCCGGTGTCGTCCTGCGCGAAGCCCGTCACCTCGCACCCACGGTAGATGGGCACCGCCAGCTCACCCACCCACTGCGCCAGGATGCGCTCGAAGCGCTCCTGCAAGAGCGCGAGCCCATGGTTGTGACGCGTCGGGCAGTCGCTGAGGTCCAGCAGCGTCTGCCCGAACGCGACGTTCTGGACCGCTTGCCCTTGCGAGACGAAGCGCTCGACGACCCCGCGCTGAGCGAGCACCTCCAGGCTGCGCGCATGCAGGCCACGCGCGCGAGAGCCGGCGACCTCCTGACTGGCGCGCCGCTCGACGATGGCCACGTCCACCCGCGCCAATGCCAGCTCCGCCGCCAGCATCAGCCCGGTCGGGCCCCCTCCAGCAATCACCACCGCGTGCTGTGTCACCCTGTTCGTGTGCATCTCCCGGTCCTCCCGCTCCTGGATCGAAACGGGCGATGGTGGAGCACGAGCGGGGGGGCTTGCGGCAACACCCGGGGTCTGGCATCTGCTGACTGTGGAGAGAGCGCAGGGGGCCGACGCGCGCACGCGTGGCGAGGCCGGGCGCTTGTCTTCGCTCCTGAAAGTCACCCGCTGCTCTTGCCTGGGCGCGTTCGTGCAGGTGGGTGGCAATGGTCTCCAGGGCGCCCCGTAGGGCGAGGAAGCGGCGAACCTCCTCGCTCCTCCACCCAGAACTCCCTCCATGCTCCCCATGTCCCGCGTCTCCCTGGGAGCCCTGCTGGCCCTGCTCTCGGTCTCCTCTTTCGCCCACGCGGAGGATGCCCCCATTCCGCCCCCGGAGGACGCCGCGAAGCGGCTGGAGGGCATCTGGGCGGGGGAGGTCATCAACGGCCCCGAGGTCCAGGGCGAGCTCACGGTGTTCAAGGAGGGCGACGCGTGGCGGGCGAACATCGCCGGCTTCGAGGGCACCGGGCGGCTGGAGAAGAACGCGCTCACGCTGAGCCTGCCGGGAGGGCAGGGGACGTTTCGTGGAGCGCCGATCGCTGATGGGAAGCTCGTCCGGGGCCACTGGGTGCAGCCCCGTGTCGTCGCCGGTGGCGTGCAGTACGCCACGCCCGTGGAGCTGCGTGCGGTGCGCAAGGGCGTGTGGCGGGGCACGGTGACGCCGTGGGTGGACCGGCTCACGCTCTACCTGGTCGTGCATGCGCGGCCGGATGGCTCCCTCGGCGCGTACTTGAGAGACCCGGAGAAGGGCTTCGGTCGGCAATTCGCCTTCAACGTCTCCATGACGGGCAGCGCCGTGACGCTGGTGGACCCCCGGGGGCCGACGACCCTCGAGGGCGCCCTGGACGAGCGCTCCGGTCGGCTGACGGTGCCCATCCTCTTCCTGGGACCCGTCCACTTCACGAAGCGGGAGCGGAACCAGGCCGTGGGGCTCTATTCGCGCACGCCCGCGCCGGGGCCCTACGTCTACCGTCAGCCCATCGCGGAGCAGGACGGCTGGGCGACGGCGTCCCTCGCGGACGTGGGCATGGACCTGGCGCCCATCGCCGCCCTGGTGCAGCGCATCCTCGACACGGAGCCGGGCCCCACGCCGGGGCCGCTCATCCAGGGACTGCTCATCTCCCGGAAGGGCAAGCTCGTGGTGGAGGAGTACTTCCAGGGCTTCGACAAGGAGCGCCTGCATGACCTGCGCTCCGCGTCCAAGACATTGGCGCCGGTGCTGGTGGGCACGGCGATGGAGCAGGGCGCGAAGCTGTCGCCTCAGACGCCCGTCTATTCGCTGTTCCCCACCTACAAGAGCGCCGCGCCCATGGATCCGCGCAAATCACAGCTCACGCTGGAGCACCTGATGACGATGACGTCGGGGCTCGACTGCGACGACAACGACGAGGACTCCCCGGGCAACGAGAACCACCTCCAGGAGCAGGAGATGGATTGGTACACGTACACGCTGGACCTGCCCCTCGGGCGGGCGCCAGGAGGCACGGAGGCGGTGTACTGCTCGGCGGGCATCAACCTGGTGGGCGGCATGGTGCGCAACGCGACGGGGACGTGGCTGCCCGAGCACTTCGAGCGCACCGTGGCCGCGCCCCTCCAGTTCCGTCGCTATGCGATGAACCTGATGCCCGAGGGTGAGGCGTACCTGGGCGGTGGTCTCTACGCGCGCCCTCGCGACGCGCTGAAGCTGGGCCAGCTCTATCTCGCGGGCGGTGTGTGGAATGGAAGGCGCGTGGTCAGCAATCGCTGGGTCGAGCGCTCCGTGGCGCGCCACTCCGTCATGAGCCCGGACCGGACCTACGGGTATGCGTGGTGGCGTCACGAGGTGCGTGTCGGTGAGCGCGTCTACGCGGAGTACGAGGCGGGCGGCAACGGCGGCCAGTACGTCATGGTCATTCCGGAGCTGGAGCTCACAGTGATGTTCACGGGGGGCAACTACGGCCAGTTCAACCTCTGGAAGACGTTCCGGGAAGAGCTGCTGCCCCGCTACATCCTGGCGGCCGTGCGTCCGTAGGGGAGAAGGACAGGTCCGCGCCGGTCAGGGAGCGGGCCCGCACTCCTCCGTGCCGGCCTTCACCGCGGCTACGTCTTGCCGGACTTTTCGCCGAGCCGCTTCGCTCGCTCCTCGGCCTCGCCCGGCACGTCGAACTCCGCCGGGTCGAACAGCGGCCGGAGCTCGACCTCCAGGTCCTCGCCGTCTTGCACGAGGAGGCTGAACGGTGCGCGCCTGGCCCACTCGACGGCCTCGGCGAACGTCTTGACTTCGAGCAGGCTGTAGCCGGCGATCAGCTCCTTGGATTCGACGAACGGGCCGTCGATCACCGTGCACTTGTTCTTGCTGTACCGCACGCGCGCGCCGTTGCTCATCGGCGTGAGGCCGGCGAGATCGAGCAGCACGCCGGCCTTCCGCAACTCCTCGTTGAAGTTGTGCATCGCGACCAGCGCCTCCTCGGTGGGGGGCTTGCCCGCTTCGGTCTGCGGGGTCGCCTTCGCAATCAGCATGACTTTCATCGCGTGTCTCCTGGTGAATCGGTGGGTGGCTTCCGAGGCGACGAACCGTGCGCCGCTGGATCGACAACCGCGATGCGGATTTTTTCCGCGAGCGAGGGAAGACGTACCGCGCAGGTTCGACCAGGCGTCAATGCACCCTTCTGAAGGGGGACTGTGGGGGAGTGTCGTACGGTTCCGGTGGGCCCATGCGGACGCCGCCGGCCACGGAGGCACTGCTCGCCCGCATGCCTTCCCACCAGACAGCGAGCCCGTGGAGCCCACGGCTCATGCGGCGGAGGTGCTCCGGTGGTAGCGCCCCGGGCTCATCCCCGTCCAGCGCTGGAATGCGCGTCGCAGGGCCCGTGCATCCGGGTCGCAGCTCCTCGCGAAGCGCCTCCCCGTGGCTGGATGAAGCAACCGCGAACGGGGGCCGAGGCAAGCACTCGGGCCATGATTTCGTCTCGACCGACGTGCCGCGCTCAGCGGAAGGTCCCAGGCAATCCGCCGTGAGGCGTGTGGAATGCAAACTTGCGAGCGGTGCGCTCCCGGATGACGTGGGAGCCGTCCTGTGCCGCCCGAGCGCTCCATGCCCCTGACTCCGTTGTTGTGCTGCTCAGAGCCGGCCCTCGGCGAGCAGCTCGCGCGTCCGCTTCAGCGTCGACAGCAAGGCGCTCTTGTAGCCCTTGTCGCCGTCCATCCACTCCTGCTCGGCTCGCTCCTCGGGGCCGTTCGGCGCTTGGCCTCGCAGGCCGAGGTAGCAATAGAAGCGGAGCTGGAGCGTTCCGTCGGCGTCCTCGAACAGCTCGTTGATGATGGCGCCCTCGCGCGGACCGGTGGCCTGGAAGAAGGTGACCTTGCTCTGCGGCTCGAACGTGATGATTTCGCGCAGATTGGCTCCTGCGATCATGGCTTCACGCACGATGAGAGAGGCACTCTCCTCGACGACGTCGCAACGGGTGCAGATGCCGGGCGGGAGGAACAGGCGGGCATCGCGGGCCTTGAGGACCAGGCCCTTCCAAGCCTGCGCGCGGGTCAGCCGGGTCTCGCCTTCGGGGTTCACTGGGACGGTGGCGGTCGAATGGATCATGAGGTTTGTCCCTCTCTTGGGTGTGGGGTGTTGCTCGACCGTCAGGCCGAGGTCGCGAGCTCGGCGGCGAAGTCGCGGTACGAGCGCAGGGGGCGCCCCAGAAGCGTGGTGAGACGCGCGACATCGCCGGCCTCGGGGAGCATGCCGTCGGTGAGGAAGCGCTCGCTCATCAGGCGCATGTCGAACGCCATCCAGCTCGGGATGAACCGCCGGAGGTTCTGCTCGAACCCGGCGGTGTCATCTCCCGGATAGGCGACGGGACGCCCCAGGACCTCTGTCCAGATGGCCGCGGCATCCGCACCGGTCAGCGTGTCGGGACCGACGAGGTTGATTCGCTCGAGGGGGAGCGGGGTGGCCGACTGCTCCCGGCGGAGCAGCTCGACGGCCGCGATCTCTCCAATGTCACGCGCGTCGATCATGGCGAGGCCCTTGCCGCCAATCGGCATCGGGTAGACGCCGTATCCGGTCACCGCGTCCTTGAGGGTGACATCGTTGTTCATGAAGTAGGCGGGACGCAGGATGGTGGCATCGAGGCCCATCTGCTCGATCATGCGCTCGACGGCGAACTTGCCCGCGAAGTGCGGCACGTTCACGTAGCGGTCGCTGTGGATCACCGACAGGTAGACGATGCGCTTGATGCCCGCCTCGCGGGCGATGTTGAGCGCGATGAGGGCCTGTGTGAACTCGTCAGGCACCACGGCGTTGAGCAGGAAGAGCGTGGAGACGCCCGTGAAGGCGCTTCGCAGCGAGTCGATGCCGAGCAGGTCGCCCTGCACGACGGCGACGCCCGTCGGGAAGCGAGCCTTGGCAGGGTCCCGGACGAGGGCGCGCACATCAGCGCCGCGCTGGGCGAGTTGTTCGACAACGTGACGGCCGACGGTGCCAGTTGCTCCGGTAACGAGGATTGTCATGGGAATCACTCCGGTTCGGGTTGCGAGACACCCATAACCTAGCGTTCCAGATTCAGGCGGATAGGTGCTACTTTGGGACGGGTCGTCTCACTGGTGGAACACCCATGGACCTGCTGGCTCTGGCTGATTTCAATCTCGTCGCCCGACACGGGGGGTTTGGACGGGCCGCACGCGCGGCGGGTCGCCCGAAGGCGACCCTGTCCCGCAGGGTGGCGGAACTCGAGGCCGCCCTCGACCTGCGTCTGATCGAGCGCGGAGCGCGCACGCTGAAGCTCACCGAGGAAGGACGGGCGCTCTTCGAGCGAACGGGGGCCTTGCTGACCGAACTCGACGAGACCGCGGCGGAGATCGCCTCGGGTGGGGACAGGCCAAGAGGCAGGTTGCGAATCAGCGCGCCGTTGCTCTTCTCGCAGACCGCGATGGGGAAGCTCGCGGCCGGGTTCGCGCTGAAATATCCGGAGGTCCGGCTCGAGGTCACGACGGAGGACCGGACCGTCGACCTGATAGAGGAAGGTTATGACCTGGCCATTCGCGTCAATCCGGATCCGGATGAGCGCCTGGTCGGAAGATGTTTTCTGCGCGACCGGCTGGTGGTCGTTGCGAGCCCGAAGCTCATCAGGCCGGCGAAGCACCTCGCTGTCGCAGCTGTCGTACGTGGCGCGGGCGACGGCGGTGCCGCCTGGAATGTCATGACGCCCACCGGAAAATCACGCATCGCGGTCGAGCCAGTCCTTCACCTCTCGTCGCTCGTCATGGTCCGCGATGCTGTCCGAGCGGGTATCGGCGCCGCACGCCTCCCGATTTCACTGGTGAGTCACGACCTGGCCGCTGGAAGACTGGTGCCTTGGGGGGATGTCGAGGGGCCCGAAATCACGCTGTGGACGCTCTACCCGTCGCGGCGGCTGCTGAGCGCTCGCGTGTCTGCCTTTCTCGACCATTTGAAGGGAGCCTTCCCCGAAGGGAAGCCTGAGGAACTGGCGGCGTATCTCGGGGCGTGAGACGCATCGGAGGTGCACCCGAGCAGTGGCTGGGAGAGGCACGTCCGTGCGGCGTGCGCGCGGTGGAATCCTTCGCGCGGGGGCTTGAGCGGGACGGCGATGCCGTCCGAGCCGCACGGACCACCCCCTGGAGCAACGCGCAGTCCGAAGGCCAGATCACGAAGCTCAAGCTTCTGAAACGTCAGATGCATGACCGCCCCAGCTTCGACCTGCTCTGGGCTGCTCCCATCCCTCTTCGGCACCTCTGCTCCAGCCCCCACCCTCAACAGGCTTTCTATTCGCCCTATGCGTAGGGCTTCAACGGCCAGGCTGCGCCTGGTTCTCGACGCGAACGGGAGCGTCTTCAACGAGGTGAACGGCAAGCTCGAGGTCTCGGTCGGGAAGGCGAGGGTGCTGACGGCGAAGACCGGCCAGGGGCTCGAGAACGACCGCGCCCGGTTCGAAGCCCATGACACGCAAGGCACGCCGGTCGAGGTGTCCCTCAACGTGAGCGGCGCTCAGGAAGGCTTCGTGTATCGCGGTTTCTGGTTCGGAGAACCGACGGGGCGGACCTTCGACGATTCTCCCCTTGGAGGTGAAGACGACGGCCGGTGATGGGACAGGGAGGCAGCCCCGGGCGGGCGGCTGCCTCCACGCGGGCGTCCGTCAGTGGCAGGTGAGGTCGGCGGGGACGGACCACAGCGAGGGGTCGGCGTCCGCCTTGAGGGCGGTGAAGTAGACGCGGTCACCCAGGCGGCGGAAGCCCGCGGGGTCGGAGCCGGCGCTGCCCGGCCAGAGGTCGGCGATGGGCCGCGTGCCCGCGAGCGTACCGTCCGTCACCCAGGGCTCCAGGTTCCCCGCTTCCGACGCGTGGGCGAACATCACGGTGCCGGTGCCCGTGACGAAGAAGGGCGTGCGGTACGCGTCCTGCGTGGCGACGCGGGTGGCGAGCCGGCGGGTGCCTGCCGCCGTTCCATCCGTCACCCAGCGGCTCAGGTACGTCTCACCCAGACCGTCCCACGGGAATTCCAGTTGGGTGATGAAGATGCGGCCCTCCGTCCGGACAACGTCCAGGATGTCGGCGACATAGCCCTGGTCGGCACGGGGGTTCTCCAGCGTGGCCACGAGCGCCTTGCCTCCGCCCGTCAATGACAGCCGGCGCAGCTCCATGTGCCGGTGATCTGCGGTGAAGGTGGCCACGACGGCGGAACTCCCCGCGACGCCCAGGAAGTCGGCGGGCCTGCCGAAGGTGTCCACCCTCACCGTGCCAGCTTCGGTGCCGTCGGATTGCCAGATCTCCGTCTGGGAGCCGTCGTCGACGTCGATGAACGAGAACACCACCTTGCCATCCACGACATGCTTGACCGTCGTCCCCAGGACGCCGGAGGTGGACGCGTCCAACCGCTTCAGCTTCCAGGTCCCCGAAGCCGTGCCATCGGTCCGCCACAGCTCGGTGCCGGTCGCCTGTCCCTTGATGACGAACAGCGTCGTGCCATCCAGCTCCGCCACCCGCTCGTACAGGTGCTGGTCGCCGGGGATGGGCAACGTGTACGTGCCGGCCGCCGTGCCGTCCGAGCGCCACAGCTTGAAGGTGCCGTCAGCCTCTCCGGTGATGAAGATGTGGCTCGGGGCGGGAGGGGTGTTCGCCGGAGGGCTGGAGGCGCTGGCGAGGTCATGGATGCGGAACGTCCCGGCCTCCGTGCCATCCGAGCGCCACAGGTCCAGGTCGCGGATGCCGCAGGGCTGATGGAAGAAGGTCAGCACGCCGTTGATCCACTGGTGGCCATAGAGCCCGGCAAAGTCGCCGCAGCCCGGCAGGGTCTTGACCCGCCGTGTTCCCTCGGAGGTGCCATCGCTGACCCAGAGGGAGGTGCCGGTCCCGGCCTCGTGGACCGTGAAGAACAGCAGGTCCGAGGCGGCGTACGGGTTGCTGATGAACTGCTCACCCGTGCGCGGCAATGTCTTGACCTTGAGGGTGCCCGCGCTCGTGCCGTCGCTCTTCCAGAGCGAGTCACCGTCTTCCTCTTTCGTGAAGAAGAAGAGCGCTCCCGCCACCTCCAAGAACTCCGAGGGCCGCGATGGCAGTCCCTGCTTCACCTCCTGGACCTGGCCCGGACCACAGGCCAGCGCCTCGACCTCCATCGCCTCGGGACCGACCTGTCGCTCCACCGGCTCGGGTGCCGCTCCGCAGCCCACGAGCCACCCTGTCACCATCAAACCCAGCCAACCCTGCCTCCGCATGCCTTGCTCCTTGCCCACCCGGAACAGCCGGCAAGGTGGGATGCCCTGGGGAGACAGGCGCCCCTCCCTGAAGGGCATGTGGGTGTGCAATGAGAGACATTCCGTGGAATGGCTTGCAGATTCACGCCCTGTCTGGGAGGGCCAGTCTGCACTGGCCTCACCCGGTCCTCTGGCCGGTGGGGCGGCGTTCGCGCTGGAAGACGCCCCGGTGCGTCCGCGGCGCCATTCCGACCTGGGCTGCCTCAGCCCCGCCGAGTTCGAGCGAGCGGCCACAACGGAAGGACGCTCTCAAGCGGTCGGCGCAACAGATGACGCGAATCCTTCGGCCGCGACGCGCCTCTGATGGCCGCCCTCCCGGCCCGCGGATGGCGGTCGCTGGCCAACGCCCAGACGCGCCACGCCTCAGCGCAATTCCTGGTCGAACTGCTCACGATAGCGCCCCTGGAGCGTCTTCAGCGCCTCCGCCATCCCCACGGCGCGGTACTGCTCCGCCAGGAGTTGCCACGCTTGCTTGTGCAGGGGCTCCAGCGCCACGACACGCTCCAGGTGGGTACGCGCCTCCTCGCGGGGACCCGACGAGGAGGCCAGCCATCCCAGGATGAAGTGGGCCTGCACCGCCTCCTCGTGCGCGGCCACGGCCTGTCGACACGCCGCTTTCGCGGGCCCCGGCCTGCCAGCGCGCAGGTGGCCTTCGCAGGCCAACACGTGCAGCACCGGTGCGCGCGGGAACTCCCGCTTCAGCCAGGCGATTCGTGCCTGCGCCTTCGTCGCCAGCCCCTTGTCGAGGTAATCCTCGACGTCCTTCGCCGCGCGGATGAACTCTCCCTCCCGCTCCACCGCGACACCGCTCACGGAGACATCCACTGGCAGCGCCTTCCAGCGTCGAGCCTGCCGGGCCCAGGTCCGCAGAGGTTTGGTCCGAGAGTCATTGCCCGCCTTCTGGGCGGCCTGCTCCGCCCACGTGACCGAGGAGGTCTGCTTGAAGAAGGCCGCGAGGTCTTCCCAGACTTCCGGCGGTGTTGCAGGGTTCGCTTCCATCCGTTGCCGCGCCCGCACGAGCTGGCCTTGCGCCTCCAGGTGCTGCCCCTGTTGGAGGGCCAGGGTCGCGAGCTGGAACAAGGGGATGGGCTCGGAGGGGAATCTCTCGGCGACGGCCTCGCACTTCTCCCGGGTCGCCGGCAGCTTGGGGGCGACGCGCGTGTCCAGGTCGCAGGCCAGCCTTTGGACGAGGAAGTCCTCCGGGTGGCGTCGCGCGAGGGGCTCCATCTGCTGGGCGGCGACCTCCACGCGTCCCTGCCTCTCGAGCGCGAGGATTTCGTCGAGCCTGCGCCGGTCCTCCGGAGGCAGGGTGGCCTGGGGCGCGTGAACGGCAAGCGGCGCCTTGCTTTCGCGGACCTTCGCGAGCCATTCGACGACAGCCTCCTTCTCCGGTCCCTCCCAGTCCGGCGAGGACGTCGAGGCCAGCAGTGCACCCAGCTCGGTCGCCCAGGCCCGCGCGGCGGCGTCATCGCGACGACCCGCCGAGGCATGGCGAAGGCTGGTCTTGAGCAACGCCAGGGTCTGCGATGCGAAGGCCGCCTGATTCGGTGCGTAGCTCGGGAACATCATCCAGTGCGAGCTGCGCACGTGGAATGCCCCCAGCGTGTGCGCCCACTCGTGGAGGAAGATGGACGTCTCCTTGTGTATCTTCCGCTCCTGGTAGAGCGTCTGCTGCTCGTCCTGGGGCAGGTGGATCAGCGCCTCCATGATGGCGCGGACCTCCTCCGGGTTTCCCATCTCGCGCAGCACGCAATGGCGCCCGAACAGCCGGGCCATGCCCAACTCATGCTGCGCGGAGGAGAAGAGCTTGAGCGCGGAGACGAAGCCGACCACCAGGTCCACGTCCTCGCCCGGATCCGCCTGCTCCAGCGCGGTCAGTGAACCCTCCAACTCGCCCTCGACACCTCGATGCGACCACTCGCGCGTCGACTCCAGCTCGAAGACAACGCCCAGTGGCCCCTGCATCACCGCGCTCGCGCGCTGCAACTGGGACACGACGCTGCTTCGCCAACGCAGCACCTGCTCCCGATAGTCCGAGTCCGCGTAGACCCGGACCCGAATCTTCCGGACCGGACCCGTCGAGGGCTGCGACGAGGACTCCAACTTCGCTGGCGCGAGGGTTCGCGCCTGTTCCCGTGCGTAGTCCACGGGTCGCTTCACACACGACACGCCGAGGACACAGCCCCACACCGCCAGCAGGGCGGCACGCGCCGCCAATCCCAGGACACGACCCGTGCTCATGGCCCCCTCCCATACGCGAAATGCGTCAGGATCGCACCTCACACTCCCAGCGCGAGCGCACGTCGCGTGGGAGGTGAGCCTGACGGCGCGGCGGCGATGGATGCAGGCACTGCGCTTGACACCGGAAGGGCAGGAACTGACGCGCAACGGCTGAACCCTCTCACGCGACAACTGCCTTGACGCTCACCGGCAGGTGGCGAGGCCACTTGCGTTCCTGTTCTCGGCCTTCACTGCGCTGCCTGCCTCCACTGAGTCACTTCTTCGCTTTGAACAGCTTGTCCTGGCGCCACGCCGCGAAGAGCGCCTCCTCGGAGTAGACGGCCCGGGCGTTGAACTTGAGTTCCACCTGGCCACCCGCCTCGGCCACCGCGGCGGCGATGGCCTCCGCCTCCGCGCGGTCCATGGGCGACTTCCGCATCGTCCCCAGAGTCCTGCGCATCGTCTCCGGGAACTCGAGCCAGAGCGGCGGCGGCTTCTGGTCCAGGTACGGTGCCGGGAACCCGGTGATGGCCGCGAGGCGGGTCAGCACCTCCGGGCTCCGGTCCCCCGTGTCAGTGAGGGTCACATCCACGGACGCGTCCTTGCCCAGGGCCCCCGCGGTCAGCACCTTCTTCAGCGAAGCCAGGACCCCCTTGCCTTGACCCTGCCGGAACGTCTCCATCGGGTAGTGGTGCTCCACGTCGAACGACTGGGCGCGCACGTCGTGTTCATCCTCGATGAGCAGCCGGGCCTTCAACCGCCCACCGACGACCAGCGAGTTGTCGTTGTAGTGGCCGACGACCACGTCGCCCCCGTCCAGATGTCCTCCCATGCGAACCTCGCCGCTGGTTCGAAGCGCGCCCACCGAGGCGTTCCCCAGGACGATGACGCTCGAGTCGGGCCCTCTGTCTGTGAGCAGCCCCGTCACTTCCAGGTCGCCGAGGACCACCAGTGTGCCCGCCACGTCGAAGTCCCCTGCGACCTTCAAGTCCCCGGGGACGAAGACGCTGTGACCCACTTCCACGCCAGAGGTTCGCTCCGTGGGCGGGGCGGTCCCCACGCATCGCGCGGCGACCTGGGCCAGCGCATGGAGCCGCCAGGGCGCGGCGCCGGCCCTTCGCATCTCGGAGAAGAGCTCCGCGTAGGTGCCCACCGCAGGCTCTCGCCATGGCGTCAGCCCATCCGTGTTCTCATCTTCGAAGAGTTCGCCCGGAACGAACTGGGGAAGCAGCTCATCGAAGGCGGACTTGAAGGACGATGGATTGATTCGCATATCGCCACCCACCGTACAGCATGTCCGTCCGACACCGTACGCACCTCAGTCGACCTTCCACAGACGGAGGGCTTCCTCCGCGATGATGTCGGGGTTCTCCTCCTGGAAGAACAACTTCCCGCCCGGCACGAAGCGGATCCCCTGGGAGCCGGGGAACGTGCGGTCGAGGTAGCGCGCGTCCTCGTTCGAGAAGATGTCGTCGCTCTCGCCCCAGACGATGCGGACCGGGATGTGGGCGCGAAGGAGCTTCGCCTCGATTCCCGCCAGCGGGTTGGGGAGCAGCGCTTTGTGGAAGGCGTGGTACTGCGCCTTCCGCTTCGGCGAACTCACGACGGGAGAGGCGTAGGTCTCGATGACCTCGTGGGTGAGGGTGCTGGGGTTCTGGAAGACAGCCGCGCCGAACGTCGAGCGGGCCATGGCCGGGTCGGCGAGCCACGCCGCGGTGGAGGCCGCGAGCGTCCCAGCGCGAGACATCTCAATGGCTGGCATGACCTTGGGCGGAGGGCTGTTCGGCTCGGTGTCGCAGTTCGTCAGGAGGAGCGTCCGGACCCGTTGCGGGAACTTGACCAGGAAGAGCTGGGCGACCGCGCCGCCGCTGTCACTGGCGACGATGTCGACCTGGGAGGCGCCGAGCGAGTCGAGCAGGGCCGCGAGCATGTCCACCTGGGCAGCGGCGGCCAGCGACTGGTGCTCCGGAACCTCCGAGTAGCCCAGGCCCATGAAGTCAGGGGCGATGCAGCGCCGGATGTTGCAGAGCCGGTCGAACGCGCCGCGCCACTGGAAGCCATTGAGGGGGGCGCCGTGGAGGAACAAGGCCACATCACCGGAGCCTCGCTCCACGTAGGCAATCTTTCCGAACGAGAGCGGGGCGAAACGTCGCGCCGCGCGCCAGGCTGCCGCGTCCGTCACCTGGGCCGCCGTGACGCCCGCCGTGGTGGAGTGGGAATCCGGGTGGGATGCGCAAGCGCCGAACATGCTGGCCGCGAGGGCGATGGCAGCGAACTTGAGGAAGAACCAACGTCTCATGGGGAGCGCTCCAGAGGGAGAGAACGTGCCAATGATTGCAGCGAGCTCAGCTCGGCGCGCGCACACCTGGCCGTTCTCGAGCACAAACGGATGATCTTCCGTGTTGCAGCCCGGCAGTCCCAAGGAGAAGGTTCCCGCGATGACTGATCGACCCTCGTGCTACCCGAACCTTCCGGCCGCGCTGGTGAAGAGCCTTGGCCCGGGGCGTAAGCCGTTGCTCGACGTGCTCACGTCTCCGGTTCCGTCCGG
Organism: Myxococcaceae bacterium; assembly: GCA_004173515.1. Lineage (GTDB taxonomy): Bacteria > Myxococcota > Myxococcia > Myxococcales > Myxococcaceae > Corallococcus. The sequence goes on from SECN01000007.1 coordinate 46,675, forward strand.
TCGGTTCGACTCGCCGGTGGATGACCGCCATGTCCTCTGTCTGCACGTGGGGGAGCCGGTGCCGGTGTCGTATCGCGTGGGAAACGCCGAGCGTCAGGCGGCGCGCATCCACGGTCAGTTCTGCGTGGTTCCGGCGGGGTCGAGCACGCGGTGGACGTTGTCGGGCCCGGCGCGGTCGTTGCTCCTGCGGCTGACGCCCGCGCTGATGAGGGAGGCCGCGGAGGCCAGGGGGTTGGGGGCGCAAGGGGCGGCACTGGATCCGGCCATCCACATCCGGGACGCGCAGGTCGAGCGCATCGGTTGGATGATGCAGGCCGAGGACCATGATGGATATCCGGGTGGGAGGCTCTTCGTGGACAGCCTGGCGACGGCGCTCGCCGCACGGTTGTTCGCGTTGCAGTCCCCCACGGAGGCCTCGGCGTCGAAGCGTCGCCACGCATTGCCGGCGTGGCGGCTGCGGCAGGTGGTCGAGTACATCGAGGCGCACCTGGACGAGGATCTGACGCTGCCGGAGCTGGCGGGGGTGGCTGGGTTCAGCCTGTCTCACTTCAAGCCGCTGTTCAAACAGGCCACGGGACTGCCGGTTCATCGGTTCGTGCTGGAGCGTCGCGTGGAGCGCGCGCGGCTGCGCTTGATTGAAGGGCGCAAGAGCCTGCCGGAGATCGCGATGGAGGCGGGCTTCTCACACCCAAGCCACATGGCCCGCTGCCTGCGCCGCTTCCTGGGCATGAGCCCGACGGAGATCGCCCGGGCGTCACAGCACGTGGACGCGCAAGCCAGTCGTTTCGGACACCGGTGTGGAGACGCGGGCGAAGGTGCTCCGGCGTCCCCCTTCCTTGAAGCGCCGAGGCCCGCGAGGTAGAGATTGACGCCTCATCTCCGCAGGGGGCGGGGATTCAGGGCAGGGACGCCTTCATGAACCCACGTGGTGCCGAGAAGGAATACCTCCAGGAGGGCCTGCGCAGCGGCCTCAAGCTCGACGCGCGCTTCGACGCCCTGAGGCCCCACCTCCACGTGTCGTGGATCTCCTGGGACAGCGGCTTCCGCAATTCGGGCCTGCGCGTGGGCGACCGGGTCATCGCCATCGACGGTCAGCCCGTCGTCAAGCCACCCGACCTCGCCACCACGCAGCGCACCGTGCCCTTCATGCTCGGCCAGTACGCCGAGAACCAGACCTGGGACAAACAGGGGCGAAAGGAGGGCGACACGGTCCAGGTGCGAATCGTTCGCCGGCGCGAGCCCGGCGAGGGCTGGGAGGAGCACGCGTTCAGCGGCGCCCTGCTCCATGAACGCACCTGGAGCATCGCCGAGACGACGCGGCAGCTCATCGGACCGGGAGGACCCGAGCGCATGGGGCGCGACGGCTTCGACGAGGCCTGGATGTCATGGCTCGAGAAGCGCGTCTTCGACTGGGAGCGCCTGCTCGACAGCACCTTCGGCGCCTGGCGCACCTCGCGAGGGACGCGCGCGGAGCTCGCGAATCACCTCGGACACAAGGCCCGCGTCGACTTCCTCGTCGAGCATCATCCCGGCCCCTTCGCGACGGCGATGCGCGAGGACTGGGAGACGGTGCGTGCCTGTCTCGAAGGAGACCTCGTCACGCTCCCGGCGGATGCCCTTGAGTTCCGCACCCGGGGCGAGGAGCAGGTGAAGGCCATCGGCCTCCTGGCCGCGGCGGCGTGGAAGGCCCTGCTGGAGGCGCGTGCAGGGGAGACGCTCGGCGCCTTCCCCGTCGTCGACCCCTTCCGGGGTGACCGCTCGGCGGTGATCGGCAAGCTGGTCTCACTGCCGACGCTGACGCAACGGGAGTGGCTGGTCGACATGGGCAAGAGCTACCTGGCCTGGAACCAGTCCGGCGCCTGGGTCTTCTGCCCCGCCAACACGCCGGCCATGAACAAGGTCTTCTCCGCCATGCAGCGCTACCAGAAGCGCGTTGCCCCGTCGGTGAGGCTCGACATCGCCGTGCTCGGCCGCATCCTTCCGGATCCCCGCCTGCTCGCGGGCTCGGGCCGCACCGCCGCCGGCCTGGAGGTGGAGCCCGTCGCCGCCCTGGTCGGCGGCGGGGTCTGCGTCGATGTCAGCGACCCGAGCGAGGGCGGACCGCGCTTCGCCGGAGAGGAGACGCTCCGCCAGGAGAGCTTCGGCGCTCCGGCCGACGACGCGAGCCCGCGCGAGGTCCTCTCCGCGATGATTTCGTCCGTGAAGCGCGGTGACCAGGAGACCTGGAACGGCCTCTTCGCGGACTGGCGCGCCGTGCCAGACGCCGACCGGCCCATCTACTACCCGGTCTGGACCTGGAACGGCCGCGACAGCGAGTGGGTGCGCGCGCGGCAACTCCTGCTCAACAAGGTGCTCGACGCGCGGGTGCGCTGGATGGGCGAGGCGCGGGTCGTCATCCGGGGCGACGAGGCCCCGGGCCTGCCGCGCGTGGAGGAGGTCGAGTTGGAGCTGGACCACGTCGGCCTCTTCGAGGGCCAGACCCGCACCTTCAACTCCGTCGACGTGCATCGGCGCTGGACGGTCCAACGCCGCAACGGTGGCCCCTGGCGCATCACCAGCGAGCAGAGCCTGTAAGGAGCACTCCATGGGCTGGTACTCAAGCCGCGTCTCTGAACTCAACGAACGGTTGAACCGCGCCTCGGAGGGCGCCCCCGACACGGTGAAGCGCGCTTTGAGCGACGCCATCGTGAAGGTTGGAAACGCGGCCGATCAAGCCCTGTCGGCCATGCTCGACGCCAGCGAGCGCACCAGCGCCGGCAATCTGGGGACGCAGCGCAAGTGGCAGGAGCGCTGCGCCACGGCCACGGCCGACATCAGCCGCGCCTTTGGCGATGCCGCCAAGGACCACATGCTCTCGCCCGCCCTCCAGCTCTTCTGGTACCAGGCGCTGGAGCACGAGATGGTCTTCTTCGACTCCCTGGCCAAGGTGCAGACGCCCCAGCTCCACGACGACCTGCTCGTCCACCAGGACCTGCTCAACAAGATGCTGGGCGAGCTGTGGGACAAGTGGACCTTCCTGCTGTCCAAGGACGTCGTCTTCGAGAACGACCAGCGTCAGGTGGTGCAGCAGGTCTCACGGATGGCGCAGTCCATCGTCGACGAGACATCCCTGACGAAATCGACCGCAACCTGCTGGACGCGATGCAGGGTGACGCCGAAATCTACCAGGTGCAGAAGGGCCACTACCGCAACCTGGTGTCGGTCTACCAAAGCCTGGTGCAGGCGGAGAAGGGCAGCGTCCTGCTGCTCTTCAACGCGACGCGGGCGGAGGTCGACACGTACCGTGACAAGAACGACCTGGGCAAGGCCAAGGTCACGCTCGACCAGGCCAAGGGCTACCTCTCCGACTGGGCCTCTCGCGTGCCCAGCTCGGCCCAGCGAAGCGAGGCCTCCAGCTTCAAGGACAAGGTGTGCTCGGCCATCGACACCGACTGGAGGCTCACCGAGGAGCTCGACAACAAGTTCCGCGACAAGTT